>DAIQNY010000001.1:0-50187 GCA_036788155.1 Actinomycetota bacterium
CGGCGGCCTTCATGGCCTCGGCGCCCTGGACCAGCTCGGGGAGGAAGAACTCGCCCTTGCCGAACAGGTCGCCGACCTCCTCGATGCCCTTCACGAAGCCCTTGTCGAGGATCTCGCCCGGGGCGACGCCCGCGTCAAGACCCTCCTGGGCCAGGCGCTCGGCGTCCTCGACCTCGCCGTCGATGACGCTCTGCTTCATCTGCTCGAAAAGCTCGTCAGACATTGGTCCTCCTTGCACGATCTGTCCGCCTATGCGTCCGCAAGAACGCGTGGGTTCCACACCCCAGGGCGCCTACGATATGCGGCGCCGACAGGACCCGTCAACCAAGTAAGTTGAAGACGTACATGCGCCAAGTATCAGGGCATGAGGAGGGGGAGCAAGGAAGCGGACACTGATGGTCCGGAAGACCTAGGAACGACCTTCTGTCCGGCCGCGCAAGAAGCGGTCGAAGGCTTCCAGGCCCTCCTGAAGACCGAGTCTTCCGATGCCGACGCGGAAGTGGTCCTTGGGTACGGCATCGGTGATCTCGGACTCGTACATGGAGGCCGGCAGGACCAGCACGCCTTCGGCGAGCAGCAAGCGCCGGCTGAGCTCCTCCACGTCACCGGCCCTGTAACGGGGGAAGCAGACGCAGCCGCCGTCGGGCGGACGCCAGTCGAAGAGGTCCGCCCAGCGGGCGAAGAAGTCGTCGAACACCGGGCGGTTGGCGGCCACGATGCCGCGGTTACGCTCCCAGATCGCCTCTCGATGTCGCAGCGCGACCGCAGCCAGGTACTCCGCCGGTCCGGCGTTGCAGATGGTCGTGTAGTGCTTGCGCTTCTCCAGGCGCTCCAGCAGCGCGCGGTCGCGGCACGCGACCCAGCCCACACGCAAGCCCGGCAGCCCATAGGACTTGGAGGCCACGTTGAGCGAGACCGCGGTCTCGGAGAGATCGGCTGCCTGGGGCAGCGTCCGGGACGGGTCCAGCTCGATGCCGCGGTACACCTCGTCGCAGAACAGGCAGATGCCGCGCTCGTCGCAGAGCGCGACGAGCTCGCGGAAGGTCGCCTCGTCGGGCACGTAGCCGGTCGGATTGTGCGGGTAGTTCACGGCGACGAGTCTGGTGGTCGGCCGCACGAGGCGACGGAGCTCGTCGAGGTCCAGCGCCCAGCCGTCTTCGCGGCGCGGGACGAGCGCGCTGACGTCGGCGCCAGTGGCCACCGTGACGGTCTCCATCGCCTGGTAGCACGGCACAGTGACGACGGCGTGATCGCCGGGGCCGACCAGCTCCTGCATCGCCCAGAAGAGGCCCTCCTCGGCGCCGGCCAGGGCGAGCACGTGGTCGGCGTCGACGTTCTCGTAGGTGCCGGCCACGGCCTCGCGCAGCTCCGGCGTGCCCCACGTCTCGATGTAGGAGAGGGGGAGCTTGAGAAGGCCCTCGCGGTCAGCGTCGGTGCCGAGGGCCAGGAGCTCCTCGATCGTCATGCTCTGCGCGTCAGACGCCGTGAGATGGTACCGCACCTTGAACTCCCACTCGCCCATGTACTCCTCGAGACGAAACGTGCGCAGCGACTTCATGAGCGGGCCTCCTTGAGCAAGGCGTAGACGGTGGTCCGGGAGACGCCCAGAGCCCTTCCGGCATGGGCGACGGCATTGCGGGTCGCGAACAAGCCGTGTTCATCGAGGACGCGGACCAACTCCAACCGTTGCGCCCGGGACAGCCGGTCCCGGCGCAGGTGCCGACGCCGACACTCTTCCTCCACGACGAGCGAGATCTGTTCGCGCCAGTCCTTGTCGAACAGCCCGGCCGGCCGGTCCTCGAGGGGCGCGGCGAAGCGCACGAGCAGGTCGATCATGGTGTCGAAGGGCGAGCGGTCGACGTTGATGCACAGCAAGCCTCTCGATGCCCCCTTGGCGTTGCGCAGTACGATGCTGACCGAGGTGATCTGCCGGCCGTCCGCCAGCACCTTTGCGTACGGCCCGATCACTCTGTCCGTCTCCGTGTGCGGCGGCAGTTCCTCGATGAGTGAAGGGTCGCCGACCTTGCGCTCGGAGATCGGATTCCAGATGCCGACGATGCGGTCGCGGCGGACATCGTGCACCGCGACTTCTGCAAACGGATGCAGCAACGCGACGATCGCCTCGCACGTGGCGAGGTGCGGCGTCATCCAGTTGGGCAGGCGCTTCTTGACGGGCATGCTCGGACGATATGTCCATTGCGGACTATCCGTCAATGACCCGGATGTCCTTGACCCCGGAGGGCTCACCTGCCTCAGCAGCCGGCGAGCGCGTTCGCGACGAGCCGTGGAGTCTCGTCCGGGCGGCGCGCTACGGGGATGCCGGCGGCCTCGAGAGCCGCCGCCTTCGCGGTGGCCGTGCCGGACGACCCGGAGATGATGGCTCCGGCGTGCCCCATGCGCTTCCCCGGCGGAGCGGTGAAGCCCGCGATGTAGGCGACCACCGGCTTGGTGAGGCGGGTCGCGGCGTACTCGGCGGCGCGCTCCTCGTCGTCACCGCCGATCTCGCCCACCAGAACGATGGCGTGCGTCGTGGGATCGGCCTCGAACAGCTCCAGACACTCCAGGAATCCGAGCCCGTGGACGGGATCGCCGCCCACACCGACACAGGTGGACTGACCGAGGCCGACACGAGTGAGACCCATCGCGATCTCGTAGGTGAGCGTGCCGCTGCGCGACACGATGCCCACGTTGCCCGGCGAGAAGAGTGTGGCCGCCATGATGCCGACGTTGCACTCCCCGGGCGTCACGATACCGGGACAGTTTGGACCGATGAGGATGAAGGGTCGCTCGGAGACCGGGCCGTCGTCCAGCCCAAGCTCCGCGACAAGCTCGCTCATGTCGCGGACCGGGATGCCCTCCGTGATCAGCACCGCACGCCGCACGCCGCCCTCGGCGGCCTGGAGTACTGCCGCCTTCGCAAAGCGGGCGGGAACGAAGATGACGCTCACGTCCGCGCCTGTCGCCGCAACGGCTTCGACAACGGTGTCGAACACCGGCAGACCACAGACCGTCTCGCCGCCCTTTCCGGGAGTGACGCCGGCCACGACCTGGGTGCCGGCGGCCAGCATCCGCTCGGTGTGGAAGCTCCCCTCCCGACCGGTCATGCCCTGCACCACCACTCGGCTCGATCCGTTCACGAGAATGCTCATGCAGGACCTCCGTTCCCCGCAGCCGCGGCGACTGCTGCATCCACGGCCTCCCGCGCGCTCTGTGTGACCGTAAGCCCGATGCAGCCAGCTCGCTCCAGCATCCCCAGCCCGTCTCCGGCGTTGTTGCCGTCGAGACGTACGACGAGCGGGAGGTCGACGCTCGTGGCGTCGCGCCAGGCCAGGATGCCGGCGGCCACCTCGTCGCAGCGCGTGATGCCGCCGAAGATGTTGACGAGGAGTGCCCTCACCCGGCTGTCGGACGTGATGATGTCGAGGGCGGCGGCGATTCTCTGGGCGCGAGCGCCGCCTCCCACATCACAGAAGTCGGCGGCCGCGCCACCCGCCGCGCCGATCATGTCGAGTGTGCTCATGACGAGCCCGGCGCCGTTGCCGAGCACACCCACGGTGCCGTCAAGGGTGAGATACGTCACACCGGCGTCCCGAGCGGCTCGCTCGCGCTCGTCCTCGTCTGGTCGCTGGGCGGCCAGCTCAGGCTGGCGGTAGAGCCCATTGTCGTCAACGACCACCTTGGCGTCGAGCGCGACGATCCGCACGGGAGCGTCCACCACCGCGAGAGGATTCACCTCGACCAGCGAGAGATCCCGCTCCCTGTACAGCTTCCAGAGGCGCTCGATCGTATCGACGAGGGCCGCCTCCAGCGTCGCCTCGCCGAGCCCCGCTGCGGCGGCGATCCGGACGCCCTGCTCTCGGCACTCAGCCGACGTGGCGCTCAACGGCAGCCGAAGCAGGGCGCCCGGGTCTTCGGCCGCCACCTGCTCGATGTCGACGCCGCCGCGCGTGGAGAAGATGAGAGTCGGTGACTTCGCGTGTCGGTCAAGTGTGATGGCGACGTACAGCTCACGGAGCACCGTCGCGCCCTGCTCCAGCAAGACGGCACGGACCGGCTTGTCTTTGATCGTAAGTCGGAGGATCGTCGCGACGACTCCGCCAAGCTCCTCCGGCCGCGACACCACGCGCACGCCGCCGGCCTTGCCGCGGCCGCCCGTCAGCACCTGCGCCTTCACGGCTACCGGGTAGCCGAGTTCCTCCGCGGCGCGCAGGGCCTCGGCCTCGCTGTGAGCCAGCCGCGATCCGAGCACATCGATCCCGGCGGCCGCGAACAACTCCTTGCCTTGGTACTCGAAGAGGTCCACTCTGCTCCCTCGTAGGTTGCGGGCAGACTGAACCTACCACGGCCGAGTCGACCGGGTCGCGGCGGGCTGGACACCAACAGCCTCGCGACTCCACCGATGAAAGACGGGGTGGCGACATCGATCACGCCGGCAGCGCACCATCCACGGGCTCGAAACGGGCCTGGAAGAAGCGCAGGTCGCTGGGCTCGTAGACCATCCGCAGGCCGCGCACCTTCTCGCGGCGGTCCCAGACCTCGGCCACGGACTCGGCCACAACGTCCATGTGCGCCTGCGTGTACACGCGGCGCGGGATGGTGAGCCGGACGAGCTCCAGGGCCGGGCGCCGGTTCAGACCCGTTTGCGGGTCCCGCCCGGCGCTCACGTTGCCGCGCTCCATGGCGCGCACGCCGCCGTCCAGGTACAGCTCGGCAGCCAGCGCCTGCGCTGGGTACAGGTCCTGGTCCAGGTGCGGCAGGAACGCCCTGGCATCGAGGAACACGCCGTGACTGCCGATGGGCACGACGATCGGCACGCCGTAGCCCTGCAGCTTCTCGCCGAGGTACTTCACCTGTCCGACGCGCGCCCTGATGTGATCGTACTCGACGCTCTCACGCAGGCCGATCGCGACCGCCTCCATGTCACGGCCGGCCATGCCGCCGTAGGTGTGCAGGCCCTCGTACACGACCACCAGGTTGCGGCACTGCTCGAAGACCTCCCACTCGTTCAGCGCCAGGAAGCCGCCGATGTTGACGAGCGCGTCCTTCTTGGCGCTCATGGTGCAGCCGTCGGTGAGCGAACAGATCTCCCTGACGATCTCGGCCACCGACTTCTCGGCGTAGCCCGGTTCGCGCTCCTTGATGAAGTACGCGTTCTCGGCCACGCGCGTCGCGTCGTGGATGATCCGGATACCGTGCTCGGAGCAGAGCGCCCGGACCCGGCGCAGGTTGGCGAGACTGATCGGCTGGCCTCCGGCCATGTTCACGGCTGTGGCGATGCAGACGTAGGGGATGCGCTCCGGTCCCACCTCGTCGATGACCCTTCGCAGCTTGTCGAGGTCGACGTCGCCCTTGAAGGGATGCTCGCAGGCGGGGTCGTGCGCCTCGTCGATGATGACGTCGAGGAACCGGCCGCCCGCGAGCTCCTGGTGGAGGCGGGTGGTGGTGAAGTACATGTTGCCCGGCACGACGTCGCCCTGCTTGATGAGCGTCTGGCTGAGCAGATGCTCGGCGCCACGGCCCTGGTGAGTCGGCACGAGGTACGTGTACCCGTAGACTTCCTGGACCGCCGCCTCCAGGTGGTAGAAGTTGCGGCTGCCGGCGTAGGCCTCGTCGCCCAGCATCATGCCTGCCCACTGGCGGTCGCTCATCGCGCTCGTGCCGGAGTCGGTGAGCAGGTCGATGTAGACGTCCTCGCTGCGCAGCAGGAACGTGTTGTGACCGGCCTCCCTGATGGCAGCCTCGCGCTCCTCGCGCGTCGTCATCCTGAGGGGCTCCACCATCTTGATCTTGAACGGCTCCGCCCAACTGCGGTGTCGTGGCTCGGTCATGAGATCGTCCTCCGGTGGTCGTGAGCGGCAGGAAGGCCGGCGTGTGCTCAGGCGTAGCGCGCGACGATGCGGTCCAGCTCGCGGAGGGCGTCGTCGGACGGTCGATAGGCTCGTCCGTCGGCGCGCAGGTCGCGCGTGCGCTGAGCGGCGCGCTCGAGCAGGGAGGCCGCGCCTGCGGCGTGCCAGGCCTCGAACGAGTCCTGGCTGACCAGGCGCGGCCGGAAGAATTCGCGCAGGTGCTGCCGCGCATGCCTGCGGCCGAGATGGCTGCCGCCGGGTCCGGTTGCCGCGATCTCTGCCTCCGCCAGGGACTCCTCGTCGACGCGGATACCGACCAGGTACGCCTTCGCCCAGCCCACGAGCTCGTCGGCGACCACCAGGGCCTCGTAGGACGACGCGGTGCCGGAGGCGACGTAGCCCAGATCGTGTAACAGCGTGACCCCGGACTGCGCCCCCACTATCAGCGTCATCCCGGCTTCGAACGCCCATTGCTCGTCGAGCAGGAGCGAATCCGAGCAACCTCCGGTACCGAACGACGGGAGCCCGTACTGCCGGGCCATGTCCGCCGATGCCTGCTGTGTGGCCATCTCCTCGGGTCCGCAGTACACGATGTGCCCGGAGCGAGGTTCCATCCAGCCCTGCGCGGTCCCGTAGACGAAGGGTGCGCCAGGAGCGGCGAGTTGAGCGATGACGAGTCCGCTGAGCATCTCGGCATTGGCCAGCAGCACGCATCCGGCGACCGAGGCCGGCGCCGTCGCCCCCGGCAGGAATGCGCTGGCGTAGACCATGGGGATCCCCAGCCGCGCGCAACCCACCAGGCGGTCGACCGAGTCCCTGCCGTGCGTGAGCGGAGGCGTGGGCATGGCGTAGATGGCCCAGCTGTCACCGGCGCCGCACGCCTCCGCCATGGCCTTGAAGGCCTCGAGGTGTCGCGCGTCCTCAGGCACCATGATGAGCGGCTTGGACGTGCCGCGCAGCATCGCGGCGAACTGTGCGACCGGCGCGTCTGCCGCCGGCAGCTCGTGTGGATGGACCATGGACAAGACGTAGTCGATGTTGCCCAGCTTCTCCTGCAGCGCGGCCATCTCCTCGACGTCGTCGAGCACGCCCCGGCGACGGTCGCGAGCCCTGGGTCCGACCACGTAGATGCAGTCGGATCCGGATCCGTAGTGGACCGGGCCGGACGTGAGCTCCAGCGGCGAGGTGCCTGCCCGGGATGCAAGGGCGAAGTGGCGGGGCGCCGCGGTGAGGGCGTCCTCGATCATGCCGGCCGGGATGCGCACGCGCGAGCCGTCAACCTTCGCCCCGGCCGCGGCCAGTCGCGCGAGCATCTCGCCGTGCTGCACCTCGACGCCAGTCGTCCCCAGCACGCGGAGAGTGGCGTCGTGGACCGCGGCGCACCCCTCGTCGTCGAGGGCTCTCGTCTGCAACCGGTACTGCGGCATCACTGTCCTCCCATCACGCCGAGACCTGCGAGCTCCGGACCCACAGGCACGTCGCCACCTTCCACCAAGAGTGGACAGAAGTCAAGAAATACAGGACCCTCCTGCAAACTGGGAGCCTTTGACGATAGGCGAGGCGCTCAGCTACAGTCCGGGAGATGTCCAGGCCTTCGCACAGCAAGCAGGGCGACCACCGCGGCGTGGAGCGCTGGCCGGCCCGCCTGGTCGGCGGCCGTCTCCGCGAGGCGCGACAGGGCCTGGGCAAGACACAGGGCGACGTTGCCCGCGAGGCCGGGCTCACCAAGTCCTTCGTCAGTGCGGTCGAGCGCGGCGAGACGTCACCGTCCATCGGCTCCCTCTACCGCCTCTGCGAGGTGCTCGGAGTGTCCATCGCGGCGTTGTTCGAGACAGCGCCGGTCCCGGAGAGCAACGTCGTCCGGCGCGCCGACGTTCGAGGGGTGTCGTTCGGCGGAGTCGGTGTGGAGAACCACGTGCTCTCGCCCCGCACCGAGCGCCGCGCGCAGGTGATCGAGACGCACGTGGCGCCCGGCGGGTCGCCGGGACCCGAGCCGTGGTCCCACTCGGGCGACCTCGTCATCGCCACCGTCCTGGAGGGATCACTGGAATTCCGCTTCGAGAGCCACACCACGGTGCTGCGGGCGGGCGACACCATCGCCTATTCCCCCGCCGAGCCGCATTCGTGGGGCAATCCGAGCGACGACACGCCGGCCGTCGCGCTGTTCTTCGGCATGCCGGCCGAGTTCTGAGGTCAACGCGGACCCCGACCCCGTGATCAGGCGGACTCTCCCCGACCCCGCCTCCGACCGGCACGCCCGGGGCCCGACTCCGTCGGAACCTCATGCCGAAGGTTCGATCGGCGGAGGTCGGGTACATCCGGCCCACACGCCACAGGGGAGGCGGGTCGCCACTTGAGCAGTTCCGCGCGCAGACCAGGGCCCGAGCACGACGGACCAGACAGACCGGACGTACCGCGGGCAGACACCGCCGGTGATCTTTCGAGTCGTCTCGCAGACCTCAAGCCCCACGAGCATCTGTGTCTCATCCACGAGACGGACGAAGAACGTTTGAACGCGCTCGTCCCCTTCATCGCCGCAGGCCTCGAGCAAGGGCAGCGCTGTGTCTACCTGGCGAGTGACGCCGCGACCGCCGGCGCGGTACGAGCCCTGGAGCGCGCTGGTGTGGACGTGACCCAGGCTTGTTCATCGGGCTCGCTGTGCTTCCGCACCGATCGGTCGTCCTTCGTCGAGGGGACGGGATTCGACCCCGCCAAGCTCCTCTCTCACCTGACCGCGACGGCAGAGGCGGCCGCCAGGAGCCACCACAGCGCTTTGCGACTCGCCGTCGAGATGGCCTGGGTCCTGGGCGCCGCCAGTCGGGCCGACGCCCTGATCGAGTTCGAGGCCGGCGTCCATGAGTCCGTTGCCGGTCCTCCCTGGCTCGCCATCCTTCAGTACGATCGCGGCGCTCTACCGGCAGAGATCGTCCGTGACGTGATCCTCACGCACGGCACTGTCGGCCACGGGCAGAGCATCTACCACAACCCACGCGCCGTCCCGCCCCGCGAGTTCCTCGGGCGTGATCGCGAGGCCCACGAGGTCGACGTCCTGCTGGACGTACTCGACGACCAGAAGACATTGCTGGACGCCCAAGCGCGTCGCGCCGAGATTCACGAGGCGCGTCACCGGTCCATCATCTCGGCGCTGCACGAAGGCGTGATCCTTCAAGACGCCTCCGGTCGTGTCCTCACTTGGAACCCCGCCGCCGAGCGCATCTTCGGCATCTCTGCGGAAGATGCGCTCGAGCAGACGTCGACGAGCCGGGACTGGGGTCTGTTCACGAAGGAAGACCGACCGCTGGCCGGTGAGGATCATCCGTCGATGCAGACGGTGAGGACGGGGCGCCCGTGTACCGACGTCGTTCTCCGCCTCCGAAGGACGGATGGGCAGCGTCGCTGGGTCTCTGTCAATACCGCGCCGATCTGGGAGGAGGACGAGGCCGGCCGCCGAGTCGCCGCGGTCGCCATCTCCTTCGACGACATAACCCAGCGGCGGCTTGAGGAGCAGACACGCAGGGAGAGGGAAGCGCTCCTCGCCGGTGTCTTCGACGCCATGCCCAGTGGATGCGCCGTCTACCAGGTCCGCAATGACGGCGCATCCGGAAGCGACTACATCATCCGCTTCTTCAACACCGCCAGCCTCGCCATCGAGGGGATGACGCTGGAGGAGGTCCTGGGGAAATCCTTGGCGGACCTTCGGCCGACGATCGACGACTACGGTCTGATCCCCGTCTTCCAGCGCGTGTGGAAGACGGGCGAGCCGGCCGTGTTCCCAGCCAGGATCTACGTCGACAAGCACTACGCCAACTACTACGAAAACCGTGTCTTCAGGTTGCCGAGCGGAGAGATCGTCGCCATCTACGATGACGTGACGGAGCGCGAGCGCACCCTCGAGGCCCTGAGGGCGAGCGAGGAGACCTGGCGAAGCTACGTCGACGACGCCCCGTACGGGGTGTTCATCGCCGACGCGGCCGGCCATTATCTGCAGGTCAACCCGGAGGCCTGCCGGATCACCGGATACAGCGAGCCGGAGCTGCTCGCCATGAGCATCGCGGACCTGCTCCCGCCCGACGACCTGGACGTGGGGCTCGCTCACTTCGGCAGACTGCTCTCGGAGGGACGCTCTTCCGGCGTCGCTCCGCTCATCACCAAACTGGGTGAGCACCGCTGGTGGTCGGTATCCGCGGTGAAGCTCTCGGATGACCGCTTCCTGGGCTTCACCGCCGACGTGACCGACAAGGTGGTGGCTGAAGCCGAGGTGGCGGAGCTCAACGCCGCCTCGAGCGTCGCGTGCTCGAGCGCACGGCCGAGCTCGAGGCGGCCAACGAAGAGCTTGAGTCCTTCAGCTACTCCGTGTCGCATGATCTTCGGGCTCCGCTGCGTCACATCAGCGGCTTCGCGAACCTGCTGCGCGAAGAAGCGGGCGAGGACCTGAGCGACGAACAGCGTCACTGTTATGCGCGCATCGACGCTGCCGTACGCAGGATGGGCCAGCTCATCGACGATCTGCTGGACTTCTCGCGCGCCGGAAGGGGCGCCCTGCGGATGACGCGGATCGACGTGGACCAGCTCGTCCGGGAGGCGATCGAGTTGGCACAGCCTCAGGCGAACGATCACGCGATCGACTGGGTGGTGTCCCCGCTGCCCACAGTGGTCGCCGACGAGACGGTCCTGCGCCTGGTCTGGACCAACCTGCTGGACAATGCCGTGAAGTACACGCGCCCGCACGGCCGCGCGCGCATCGAGATCGGCTGCAGCCGCGCATCGGCTGAGCTCGTCTTCTGGGTGCGTGACGACGGCATCGGCTTCGACCCCGCGTACGCGGAGAACCTCTTCGGAGTCTTCCAGAGGCTCCACCCGCAGGACGACTTCAGCGGCACCGGCATCGGTCTCGCCACCGTGCGCAGAGTCATCACGAAGCACGGCGGCCGCGTGTGGGCGGAGGGCTCGGTTGAGGGAGGGGCCGTCTTCTACTTCGCTCTGCCCCAGTCCACCGACTGAGCTGGCGCGCGCCTACGACGGCCGGCCGACGTCGCCCAAGCGTCTCAAGCGACCGGCGGGTAAGCTCAGCACCAGATGAGAACGATCTGGCGCATCCTCAAGCTGCTCGGCGACTACAAGTGGTACACCGCTCTCGGGTTCGCCCTCGCGTTCGTCCAGATGGGTCTCGGCCTGGTCGTCCCCCGCATCGTGCAGCTCACGATCGACAACGCACTCGAGGGCGGCGAGGCCGCGCTGCTGGTCACGTACGGCCTCGCCCTGCTCGGCATCGCCGTAGTCCGCCTCGTCGTCGGCGTGGGTCGCCGCCTGGCGACCGGCAAGGCGAGCCTCGGCATCGAGTACGACCTGCGCAACCGGATGTGGGCTCATCTGTTGCGTCAACCGTTCGCATACTTCGACCGCTGGCCCACGGGGCAGCTCATGAGCCGCGCCATGAGCGACGTTCAGAACGTGCGCATGTTCCTCGGATACGGCCTCGTGTTCTTCGTCACCAACATCGTGATGATGATCGCCATCGCGGTGATCCTGCTGGCCATGGACTGGCGGCTCGCGCTGCTCTCGCTCGCCTTCTTCCCCTTCTTGCTGCTCGTGACCGTCCGCTTCAGCCGCAGACTGAACCCGATCCTCAAGGACGTGCAGCAGCGCATCGCCGACGTCACGGCCACGGCAGAGGAGAACGTGGTGGGCAGCCGTATCGTACGCATCTTCGCCCGCGAGGCGGACGAGCTGGAGAAGTTCAGCGACCGGAGCTTCAAGGTGTTCGAGGCCAGCGTCGCGGCTGCGAGGACGCGAGCCATCTACATCCCGCTCATCGCATTCATCCCCAACCTCGCTGTCGCCCTTCTCCTGTACTACGGAGGGCGGCAGGTGGTGCAGGGCGACCTGGACGTCGGCTCATTGGTCGCCTTCTATCTGTATCTGATGCTGCTGGTGTATCCGGCTCAGGTGATCGGCTGGCTCACGGGTCTCGCCCAGCGAGCCATCGCCAGCGGAGAGCGGGTCTATGAGATCCTTGACGCCCCGCTCGAGATGACGGAGAAGCCGGACGCGCAGCCGTTGCGGGACGCCTTCGGGATGACCGGCCTGAAGGGCGCGGACGAAAACGGCCTCACCGCCCGCGGCGCCACTGCGGGGTCCGCGGCTGCGGCACCCGCCGGCGCCGTCAGGTTCGAGGACGTCTGGTTCGGCTACCAGGACCGGCCGGTCCTGCAGGGCGTCAGCCTGGAGGTCCCGGCCGGTCACACCATCGCGCTCGTCGGCCACACCGGCTGCGGCAAGACGACGCTCACCAACCTCGTGCCGCGGTTCTACGACGCAATTCGCGGCCGGGTGCTCGTCGACGGGCAGGACGTTCGCGACCTGCAGCTCGCCGATCTGCGGCGGCACATCGGAATCGTCAACCAGGACCCCTTCCTGTTCAGTACGACGATCGCCGAGAACATCCGCTTCGGCCGCCCGGACGCAGTTGACGAGGAGGTCCGGGCGGCAGCGCGGACGGCGCAGGCAGACGACTTCATCAGGGCGCTCCCCGACGGATACGAGACCGTCATCGGGGAGCGCGGCTTCACCCTCAGTGGTGGCCAGCGGCAGCGTATCGCCATTGCCAGGGCGCTCGTCATGGACCCGCGCATCCTCATCCTTGACGACGCGACGAGCAGCGTCGACGTCGAGACCGAGTTCCGCATCCGCGCCGCGCTGCAGGAGGTGATGCGCGGCCGCACCACGTTCATCATTGCCCACCGACCGAGCACGATCTCGCTGGCCGAGGAGGTCGTGGTGCTGGACCACGGTCGCATCGAGGAGCGTGGGACGCACGAGCAACTCATCGCAGCCGGCGGCCTCTATACGCATATGTTCGGCGACGCCGAGCGAGAGGGCTGCTGCCTGGACGAGGCTGCCGAGGACGATCAGGACGCCGCTCACGCCGGCGGCGAAGGGGCGGCCTGATGCCTCCCGGGACGCATCGGAGCCAGCGGGACTCCGGGGCCGCGCTCGAAGAGCTGCGTGGCTGGAGTTCCTTCTTGCATCTGGCGAGCGAGCTGAAGCTCTCGCGGCTCGCTCGCCTCGCCTATCCGTACAGGCGTCGCGGCGCCCTGAGCATCGTGGCGATGGTCGTGGTCACCCTGTCAGGTCTTGCCGGCCCCTATCTGCTGAGCATCGCCATCGACAGCGGCATCCGGGCCCGCGACCTCGATGTCCTCACCTGGGTCGTGCTCGCCTACGTGGCCGTCTGGCTCGTCAATCTGGCGGCGAGCTACCTGCAGACGTACCTCACGAGCTGGGTGGGCGAGCATGTGATCTTCGATCTGCGTCGCCAGCTGTTCGCCCACCTCCAGAAGCTCAGTCTCGACTTCTTCAGCCGTCAGAAGACGGGCTGGATCGTCAGCCGGCTGACCAACGACATCGACGCCCTCGAGCAGCTCGTCACAGACGGTGTGACGACGCTGGTCACCAACTCGCTCACGTTCATCGGGGCGATCGTCTTCCTCTTCATCCTGGACTGGCGCCTCGCCCTCGCCACACTGACGGTCATGCCGCTGCTGTTCGCCGCGACGTTGTGGTTCAGGTCGCGGTCTGCACGCGCCTATGCGGAGGTGCGCAACCGGATCGGCGACGTGAGCGCGCACCTGCAGGAGTCCATCAGCGGCGTGCGCGTGTTGCAGGCGTTTCGCCGCGAGCAGAGCGACCGTGGGCAACTCGCGGTCGCCAACGCCAGGTATCGCGACGCGAACTACCACACGGTCGTGCAGAGCGGCCTCTACTTCCCCTTCGTTGAGTTCCTGTCGACTGCGGCCGTCGTGATCGTGCTCTGGTATGGCGGCTCGCTCGTCGACGGTCGCGATCTCGAGATCGGTGTGCTCGTGGCCTTCATCGCCTACCTCAACAGCTTCTTCGATCCGCTGCAGCAGCTCAGCCAGCTCTACAACACCTTCCAGGCGTCGATGGCCGCCGTGCAGAAGGTCTACGCGGTGCTGGACACCGACCCGGACATGCTCGACGAGCCGGACGCCGTGGAACTGCCCGACGTGCGCGGCGCGGTGGAACTGCGCGACGTCACGTTCGGGTACGACGGGGACAAGCCCGTGCTGCACGGGGTGGACCTGACGATCCCGGCCGGGAAGACCGTCGCGCTCGTCGGCGCCACGGGCGCCGGCAAGTCGACGGTCGTCAAGCTGCTTGCTCGCTTCTACGATCCTCAGGCGGGCCAGGTGCTCATCGACGGGCACGACCTGCGGCACGTGACGCAGCGCTCGCTGCGCGAGCAGCTGGCCGTCGTGCCGCAGGAGGCCTTTCTGTTCAGCGGCTCAGTCATGGACAACATCCGCTTCGCCCGCCCCTCGGCGGACGACGACGAGGTCAAGCGCGTCGCCCGCATCGTCGGCGTACACGACTTCGTCGAGGGACTGCCGGAAGGCTACGGCACCGAGGTGCAGGAGGGCGGGTCCGGCCTCAGCACGGGGCAGCGACAGCTGATCAGCTTCGCCCGCGCCCTGCTGGCGGACCCCCGCATCCTGATCCTCGATGAGGCGACCAGCAGCGTGGACGCGGAGAGCGAGCGCCGCATCGAGCGCGCCATGGAGGTGCTCTTCAGCGGGCGCACAAGCATCATCGTCGCCCACCGCCTGAGCACGGTGCGCTACGCCGACGAGATCGTCGTAGTGGACGACGGGCGCGTCGCCGAGCGAGGGACGCACGACGAGCTCATGGCCGCCGGCGGCCGCTACGCCGGTCTGTACCGCGACTGGGAGGCCACCGGCCTCGCGCTCTGAGCGGCGCACCGGAGGAGCAGATGTCCGGAGGCCACGGCGCGACCCCGCCGCCGACTCACCTGCCCAGTGGCCTGAACGGCAGAAAACGGGTCGGCCGCGTGTGGTCGAACCCCGTGAGACTCCGCAGGTGGGCGGCCACCAGGGGCCACGGGATGAAGAACGCCGCCGCCACGACCAGCCCGGCGGCGACGAGCGCCAGCAGCGGAACCGGGGTACCCGGTTGCTCGGAGCCGGCGACGTGCGCACCCTCCTTGGCGCGCAGCGGCACGCCGCTCACGCCTTCCTGGCCCTGCACCTCGAAGCCCTCAACGGGCTGTGCAGGGCCGCCGCCGGTCGAGTCGACCGGCACGTCGACGGACTCAGCGACCGTGCTGGATCCGGCGCCGGCGCCCGAACTCCCCGCGCCGGCGCCCCACGTCCCGGAGCCCGTCCCGGAGCCGTAGCTCCCGGACCCGGTTCCGATTCCCGACCCGCCGGTCCCGCCCTGTGCGACCGGCGGGTACGTGTATGTCCCTGTCTGACCGGAATTGCCGGTCCCGCCCGCGGCGCCGCCCCCGCCACCTCCGCTCCCTCCGGTCTTCGCCTTCGTCGACTGGATGCTGACGAAGTCCAGAGTCGGCGTTCGGTCGGGATGCGTACTGCTCAAGGTCACGCGGTAGGCGATGGTCTTGCCTGCGGTGCCTGGGGGGAAGCCAAACCGGCGGCTGCCGGACTTGAGGACGCAGGGGCGCCAGGCGCCGCCGTCCAGCCTGTAGTCGATGCCGACCCTCGTCCCGGACTGCCCGTCATCGCCCTTCCACGTCAGACTCACGAACGCCTTCATCACTCCGGGCTGCCCACAGTCGAGTGGCGTCGAGACGGCCTGGGCACGCGCCTCGTACCCGAGCAGGACAACCTGCCGGAACCCGCCGTCGGCGACCGCCAGCAGCCCGTCGTGTGCGTACACGGCCTGACGAGGGGATGCGGAGTCGGTCGACGTGGCCCAGGGAGGCCTGCCGAGTGCGTTCATGTCGTAGTGCCGCTCGAGCACGCGGTCACTCGAGACTCTCAGCACTCTGGCGTTGCCGGCGTCGGCGATCAGCGTGTCGCCGTCGCTCAATCGCCGGGCGAAGCCGGGTTGCCTGAGCTGCCCTGCCCCGGCTCCGGGCTGGTCGGTCTCGCCGTAGTGCCAGACGACCGCCTTGGTGACCCTGTCGATCTCGATCACCTGGTGCGCGCCCTCGTCGGCCACGAGGATGTTGCCGTTGCCCACCCGCTCCGCGGAGTGTGGCGTGTCGAGCTGCCCCGATCCGCTCCCCACGCCCCCCGGCGTCCCGTAGGACCACACGATGCTCTGCTCGGTGAAGCCGTTGTCGGGCGCCCCCGCCGCGTACTCGCCGGGGTACCGCACCTCGATCACGCGGTCACCGTCGCCGTCGGCGATGACCACCGTACCGCCGTCGGCCTCCGAATACCTGGCGAAGGACGGACCGGCGAGGTGGTTGACCCCGGTCCCCGGCTCGCCGGTCACGCCGTACTGCCAAACCAGACGTTTCTCCTCGTCGACCGCCCACACGCGGCGAGCAGCGCGGTCGGCGATGAGCGTCAGCTCGCGCCCGGCTCGCGAGAAGCGCTGGGCGCACACAGGGGTCAGCAGAGCTGCGTCATCGTCAGCCGTATACGACCACACCTCGTGGCCTGCACGCGTCGATACTGCCACCATCGGGAGGTCAGGATCGGCGAACAGCAGCTGGCCGCCGTCGAGCGCCTCCACGCTGGCTGCCTGGCAGCTCACGTCGCGGTAGACCGGTGAGCCTTGTCCGATGCGATGGAGGGCGGTCAGCGCGAGGCGCAGGTCCTGACCGCCATCGTCGTCCTCGACCATCTCGAGATCATCGGGCAGCGACGCCCACGTGAACGGATGGCCGGCGGTCCCCTGCTTCGTGACCACCGGGACGGCGGCGGCAGGGCCGGACAACGCCGCTCCCAGAGCCACGACGCCGAGCGCCACCGCGACCGACACGGCCCAGCGCCCGAACCCGGGCCTTCTCGCCGCCCCACACCTCACTCGCGATGGCGCTGCGTCCGTCATACGACTACCCAAGGGTCGTCGCGGCGCCGGTCTCCCGCGTCACGTACCCTCCAAGGCTCTCGATCTCCTGTCTGAAGGAATCGTCGTCCAGCAGATCCAGCAGGGGAGCGAGAACCGGACTCTCGTAATGCTCGCGTGGAGTGACGAGGTCGTAGCGCTCCTCGATCAAGGGGACGAAATCGAGCCCATGGGCCTTCGCCGCGGGCAGGATGCCCAGGGCGACGTCCGCCGCCCCCTCGGCGACTGCTCGAGCAGCTGCGTCGTGGGTCACCACTTCCAGCTCATAGCCCGCTATCCCGACGGGATCGACGTCGCCGCCGGCCAGCAGTCTATCCAGCCACACCCTGGTACCCGAACCACGATTGCGGTTGATGAGCCGTGCGCCGGCCGTGACGGCCTCAGCCAGGTCCTTCAGGCCGCGTGGGTTACCGGCGGGGACGATCAGCCCCTGTTGCCGGTGCGCGAGAGTCACGAGCACGAGCGGGCGACCGGGGAACAGCGCCCGCGCATACGTCTTGTTGAAGTCGCCGGTCTCCGCGTCGAAGAGGTGGCAGCCGGCCACGTGACCGACCCCATGGCGGAGAGCGATGAGCCCCTCGAGACTTCCCATGGCCATCGTGATCACGTCCGGCCCTTCGGCTCGCTCCCGCAGACGCTGGGCCAACAGGTCGAGCGCGCGATCGTCGCTGCCCAGGATCACGAGGAGTCCCCGCTCCCCTTCGTCGGGGAGCACCATGAAGTCGACCGCGTAGGCGCGGGCGGTGGCGCAGTAGAACTTCTCCACGTACCCCCTGGTGGGCCGGGTCTCAACGAGCTCCACCAGCCCGGCCTGCTCCAGGCTGAGGACGTGATGACGCACCCAGGCGGGGTGGTGCTCCACCGCGGCGCCGAGCTGGGTGAGGGTCGCCGGCCCCCTCATGAGCAGGCGCAGCAGCCGGAGGCGCTCCTCGTTGGCGAGGACGCGCACGGTGTCGACGGCTCCGATGTGCCTGATTTCTTCCACGTGACGTTCCCCCGGGAACAGGCCGAGTCACTGACGCTAAATCCAGCCTTAGCGAAGCTAGCCTCGCAGGGAGCGCAGACGCTGTCAATCATCTGTGCGGGGCCAC
Organism: Actinomycetota bacterium; assembly: GCA_036788155.1. Lineage (GTDB taxonomy): Bacteria > Actinomycetota > Thermoleophilia > UBA2241 > UBA2241 > CAIXSE01. The sequence continues at coordinate 17,798 of DAIQNY010000001.1, forward strand.
GCGCGACCGCGAAGAGCCTCGACAGAGGCCCGCCCTCAGGTTCTCAGTTCTCGAGCGCAGCCGCCGCGGTGGGGACGCGCGATCCGCCGCCGAGCGGTCCCATGTCTTTGGGGGCGCGAACGTCCTTCCAGGAGAGCTGGAAGACGCTGACGAGGATGGCGGCGCCGGCACTCACCCAGAGCAGCGTGTCCATGCCGACGGCGTCGGCGAGCGGTCCGGCCAGCGCCAGGCCCGCCGGGTAGAAGGCGAGCGAGCCGAGGTAGTCGTAGCTTGAGACACGCGAGATCATGGCGGGGGCGACGACGCGCTGCATGCAGGTGGTCCAGAACGGGTCGTACATGCCCCACTCCACGCCCATGACGGCCAGCGAGACGTAGAGCGTCCACACCGGGGCCCGCAGCGCCAGCAGCGCGACGGGCGCGGCCGCGAGGCTCATGCCGGCGGCGATCACCAGCATCGGCCGCCGCGGCCGCCAGCGCAGGCTGAGCAGTCCGCCGGCGATCTGCCCGAGCCCCATCGCCGCCGACGTGAACCCCCAGGTGCGCGCGCCGTCGTAGACGTCGCGCGCAATGATCGGACCGAGGACCTGGATGGGACCTTCGATGGCGAAGAGGAAGACGGCCACGCCGGCCACCATGACCCAGAGCCAGGTGTGGCTCGTGAACTCGCGCCAGCCGGCCGTGAGGTCCCGGACGAAGCCGGGACCGCCGGTGCGGTCTTCCGCCGACCTGGTCCCCCCGGCCACCGTCTCTTCGCCGGCGAGCGAGGAGCCCTCGGGGTGCGCGGACGGCTCAGGCCGGCCGCAAAAGGCCGCCGGCCGCAGACGCAGCAGGAAGGCCGCGCTCAGCAGATACGTGAGCCCGTCGATCCCGATGCCCCAGCCCGGTCCAACTGCTGCCACTACGAGGCCGGCGAAGACGGCTCCGAGCGTGATCGAACCGCTCATCACGAGGCTCGTGAGCGCGTTTGCCTGCTGCAGGAGCGGCGGGCTCACCACCTGCGGAACGAGCCCGACGGCGGCCGGCCGGAAGAACGCCTCGCTGATCCCCATCCCGACCTGCAGCAGCGCAAGCTGCCACACCTCGGCAACTCCCGCGATCAGGATGGCCGCGGTCGCGCACTGGAGGCCGAATCGCATGAAGTCGGCTACCAGCATGACCTTCTGTCGTGGGAGCCGGTCCGCCCACACACCCCCGATCAGGAGGAATACCGCCAGGGGTACCAGGTTGGCGGCCTCCACGATGCCGATGTCAGTGGCCGTTCCGCCGATCTCGAGCACCGCGAAGGGGAGGGCGACCACCGTGAACATCACCCCGATCACGGAGGTCGCCTGTCCCAGGAAGAGTTTGCGGTACTCCGGCTCGCGTAAGGCCGAGAGGTTGTCGGTCAGCTTGCCCACCGGTGCATCCTACTCGTCCGCCCGGCAGGGCTCGCGCTACTCGACGCGAGGCAACCAGCCGAGCCGGCGCGGGAGCCACCAGTTCCAGCGCCCGAGCAGACGCATCGCCGCCGGTACCATGAGCACACGGATCACGGTCGCATCCAACGCGACCGCGACCGCCAGCCCTACCCCGATTGCCTTCGTCACGATGATGGACGTGAAGGCGAACGACATCCCGACCACGGCGATGATCAGTGCCGCACTGGTCACGATGCGCCCGGTGCGCGCGAGGCCGACGCCGACCGCGCGCACGTTGTCGTGAGAGGCGTCCCATTCCTCGCGCATGCGCGACAGCAGGAACACCTCGTAGTCCATGGACACGCCGAAGACCGTGCAGAAGAGCACCACCGGCAGTTCGGCGTCGATGGCTCCGGTGGCACTGAACCGGAGCAGCCACTCCAGATTGCCCTCCTGAAAGACCCAGACCACGGCGCCGTACCCCGCGAGCAGCGAGCAGACGTTCATGATCACGGCCTTCACAGGAAGGACGACGCTGCGCAACATCAGCAGGAGCACGAGCCCGGTGACTCCGACGACGATGGCGATGATCCAGGGAAACCTGGTGCTGACGGCGTCGAGGAAGTCGTAGACCGTGAGTGACGCGCCGGCGACGTACACCGTCGTGCCCGGCGGCCCGCCGGCGTCGAGTATCGCAACCGCCAGGTCCTGGGCCGCGCCGGACGTGGGCGAGTCCTTGGGCACGACGCGCAGCAGCACCGTGCCGGGCGCCGTGGTCGCGGCTGCGAGCTTGCTCGAAGCAGCCCGCTGCTCGGCGCCGAGCATGGCCCCGACGATGCCGGACAGACCGGTGGCGGTGGAGACGGCCCCAGGCGCTCTTGGCGAGTCTCCGGCGGAGGCCGTCTCCCGGACGCTCCGCCAGAAGGCGACGGCCGCCTCGTGAGAGTCCAGTCCGGGCAGCGTGACGATGCTCGTCACGCGGTTCACTCCGGGCAGACGCTCCAGCGCGCGGCCATAGTCGTACAGGCGTTGCAGATTGTCCGGCGTATAGGGGTCCTGGTCGCCGTCCCATGTGACCAGGACCTCGATCGGCGACAGCGCCGCCGTGTCGAACCGCTGTCGCAGCATGTCGTAGCCTTGCCGCGCCTCTGAGTCTCGCGGCAGAGTGGACGCGCCGGGGATCTCGGACTCGAGCCGCAGCGCCGGCCAGGCGAACACGACGACGAGAGCGATCGTGCCGGCCAGCACGGGCACCGGACGCCGCATGACCCAGTCGCTCCAACGACGCCAGAAGGACCCGTCGCCGCCCGGGCGGCCGAACACGCGCAACGCATTCACGCGCGGCCCGAGCAAGCCGAGGAGCGCGGGCAGGAGGGTCAAGGCGGCGAGGACGCTCACGAGCACGACGAGCGCGCCGCCCAGTCCCATCGAGCGCAGCGACATGTACGGGATGACCATCAGCCCGAGCAACCCGACGACGACGGTCACGCCGCTGAAGAAGATGGAGCGGCCGGCGGTCGCCACGGTGGTCTCGATCGCCGCGGCCACGTCCGCCCCCGCGGCGATCTCCTCCCGGAACCTGCCGACCATGAAGAGCGCGTAGTCGATGCCCACGGCCAGACCGAGCAGCGTCGCCACGTTCATGGCGAAGACGGAGATGTCGAGCACTTGGGCGACGAGCCAGAAGAGCCCGAGCGTGACCGTGACTGCCATGCCGCCGGCAACGACGGGAAGGCCGGCGGCCACCAGTGTCCCGAAGATCAGCACGAGCACGAGCATGGCCACAGGGATCGTGTAGCTCTCAGCCGTGCGCAGGTCGGCCCAGGAGCGCTCCTCGAGCTCTGCGTACACGGCCGGGTCACCGGTCAGCCGCATCGTCAGTCCCGTCGGCGTGAGCACCCGGCGCAGCGCAGGGATCTGCGCCTGCACCTCCTCGCTCGTCCCGTCGAACTCGAGCACGGCGAACGTGGCTCGACCATCGCGGGAGTAGAAGCTCGCGTCCCCGGTGCTCCACACCGTGCGCACACCGATGAGGCCCTGCAGAGGGGCGTCTTCGACGCCCGACAGGGCCTCTTCCACCTTATCCTTGAAGAGGGGGCTGCGGGCCGGGAGAGCCTCACTGCTGAAGACCACGGTCAGGCTGGCCGGCCCGAACCCAAGACGCTCCTGCATCTGGCGCTGTCCCTGCTGTGAGGGCGATGAGGGGTTCGTGAAACCGCCGGCTGCCAGACTGCCCGTGACGTGCATCGTGGCGACGAGACCGGCGACGCAGGCTACCGACCACAGCACCACGATGAGCCTGCGGCGGCGGTATGCCACTCGTCCGAGCGCGGCGAACACCTGTGACTCCTCCCCGAGCAGCGCCGTTCGGACGCTATACTACGCGCAGAGTCGGTGCCCGCCTCGCGGCGGGTGGTAGGGAAGCATGTCTGATCCATTCGAGCGCACATCCGCCGGTGGCGTCGTCGTCCGCACGGACGGCGGCCTCGAGGTTTGTCTCATCCGCCCCACCGGACGGTCCGTCTGGGGGCTGCCGAAGGGCGGCATCGAAGAAGGTGAGACACTCGAGCAGACGGCGCTGCGCGAGGTCACCGAAGAGACCGGGCTCGTCGGCGTCGTGGAGCAGGAACTCGGCAGCATCGACTACTCCTTCTACTCTCGGGAGCAGGGCGGGCGCATCCACAAGACAGTGCACTACTTCCTCGTGCGCGCGACCGGCGGCGACACCGCGCAGCACGATCACGAGGTGAGCGACGCCCGCTGGGTCCGGCTGCGTCAGGCCCTCAGGCTGATGACGTATCCCAACGAGCGGGAGATGGTGCGACGGGCGGCCGAGGCTCTCGGCCGCCCCGTCACCGATTGAGCCACGCTCTAGGCCCAGGTGAGAGGTCGTCTGGCGCCACGAGCTTCGTCCAGGCTCCGGCTGAGACCAGCCAGCATCTCGCGGGCGTTCACATCCACGCAGTCGTAGTGCGCCAGCGCCATTGTGAGCTCGTGCGGCACCGTCCCGAGTCCCGCCGCAGCGAGCTGCTGCCGGATGCGCTCCGCGGCGCCGACGAGACCCCGGCGGCTGATGTCCGGCAGCACCAGGACATACGCGCCCGCGTCGGTCAGCCCGACGTTGTCGTACCTCCGAAGGTTCTCCCGCAAGCACGTCACGATCTGTTGCGAAACTGCCCGCCGGTGCTTCGCGCGGCGGACGCGCACATCCTCGAGAGACTCTGGCGCCACCTCGAGGAGCCCAAGCGAGAGGTCCATGCGCCGACAGCGCTCCACCTCCAGCGAGAGGCGCTGGGCGAACTCCGCCGCTTTGACGGCACCACTGTCGAGATCGAACGGCGACGACTCCTCCGCCAGACGTCTCACCCTGCCGAGGGCCTCCGTGAGCCCATCGGAGAACCCGGTGGCGACGCGGAGAAGCGCGATGTGCTCCAGCGCGAGCATCCTGCCAACATACTCCTCCGCCTGATCCGACCCCCACGCGCGCATTCTGGCGCGCACGAGTCCGTCTCCACGCGTGTATGCGTCGAGGAGGCCTCGAACGGGCACGCTTCCGAGGAGGCCGGCGCTCCGTGCGGAGGCTTCGAGTGATGCGAGGAACACAGCGTCGCTGCCGTTGAGAGCGTCGGGAAGGTGCGGCAGCGCGGACTCCCAGAGCTCCGCGGCCTCCTCGTCGAACAGAAGGTCGGTCGGCACGATGTCTGGACTGGGATCCACGCGCGTCCCCCTGGCACCACGGTCCGCGGGCACGGACACGAGCCGTCCCACACAGTGTACCGTGGACAGAACGGTACACACTCGTTAAGACCTGCGAAGAAGGGGTGAGGACTCATGGACGTCACAGTGCTCGGCACACTCGGCTGGATGCCGCGCGGCGCCCGCGAGACGACGTGCTTCGCCGTGCGCGAGGGGCCGGTGCTGTTCCTGTTCGACGCCGGCACCGGCCTGCGTCGGTTTCTGGACCACCGGCACTCCGGACTGCTCGAAGAAGCCGCGGAGGTGCACCTCTTCCTGAGTCACTACCACCTCGACCACGTCTGCGGCCTGGCCTATCTCTCAGGAGTGCTGCCTGGGCGTGACCTGGTGCTGCACCCGCCGGCCGAAGAGCTCACCGGGGTCGATCCCGTCGCCGCCGTCTCCGAGCTCGTCCGGCGGCCCTACAACCCTGTTGACCTCGCGGACATGAGGAGCGTGACCGTACGGCCCGCCGGCCGCGAGAACGAGGTGGCCGGCCACGTGATCCGCCTGCGGCCGCAGCACCACACGGACACCAGCGTCTCGTTCCGTCTGGACGACGAGCTGGTCATCGCGACCGATACGTCTCCGGATCCGGAGGCGGTCGCCTTCGCCCAGGGAGCCGGTCTGTGGCTGCACGAGGCGTGGTACTGGGCGGACGATCCCCACCTAGGTGACGTGCCGGAGCAGCTCCGGCCCGGGTACGCGGCGCACAGCGAGGCGACGGCTGTGGCGGGTCTCGCCGCGGAGGCGGCCGTGGGCCGCCTCATCCTCGTCCATCTGAACCCGCTCTCAGACGAGGACGCGTACCTCGCGATGCGCGACGCGGCACGCGGCACGTTCCCCCGGACCGACCTCGTGGACGACGGGACCGTGGCGAGCACGAACGCCGCCGTTTGACACACGCGGCCGTGCGCCGGGAGGATGCCACCGTGACCCCGGGCATGATCCGCTTCCGCGACAAGCGCTTTCTCGCCGTGGCGATCGTCATCGCCGCGCTCGTGGTGTTCGTGCTGCCCGCCTTCGTCGCCTTCCGCTACACGGCGCCCCAGCAGCGCGGGCAGTTCCTCACCCACCCATGGCGCGGCTGGAACTTCGCCTACGCCGCGCTCGCCGTGCCCGGAGGGTCGGAGCTGAAGACGTCGGGTATGGCGCTGCGCAAGGCCGACTGGGTCTTCAAGGGCACCGTGGTCGACGCGCGCGAGGTCCAGTTGCTGTACGTGAAGCGCAAACAGCCCTACACGTTCGACCATTCGATCGACGGCCGGACGGTGACCACCACGGTCGTCCCGTCGTACCGCTTCATCTGGCAGGTGCAGGGGGAGGTGGGCACCGTGTCGGACAGGACGGACACCATCGTCGCCCTTCTGGACTACCGGACGGGGCGCATGCTCTACGACATCAGGGACGACCTGACATCCGCGGAGCTCGCGCCGGCGTCTCCGCGCTCCTCGCCGAGTCCGGAACCGTGACAGTGCCCGTCCGTGCCGGAGCAGGCCAATGACCCCTCTCGCCACCGCCTTCTACGAGACGGACTGGTTCAAGGCGCTGCTCTACATCGCCCTCGCGGTGATCGTGGCGCGAGTGGTGGACTACATTCTCGCGCGCCGCGACAAGGCGATGCTTCGGCTGCTCGGCAAGGCGCCGGACCAGGCCGAGCGCACGCGCTACCTCATGATCCGGCGCCTGGTCTTCATCGGCATCCTGTTCGTCGGCTTCGGGATCGCGCTCATCCAGATCCCCCAGGTCAGCACGCTGGCTCGGGCGATGCTCGCCTCGGCGGCGATCGTCGCCGGCGTGATCGGTATCGCCGCCCGGGCGCCCATCGCCAACCTGGTCAGCGGCATCATGATCGCCTTCTCGCAGCCCGTGCGTCTCAACGACTACATCAGCGTGGACGACGAGTTCGGGACGATCGAACAGATCTCCCTCATCTACACCTACATCCGCAGCGGCGACGGCCGGCGGGTGGTCATCCCCAACGAGGCGTTCGCGAGCAAGGCGGTGCACAACTACTCCATGGGCTCACCTGGCTGCATGGTCACGGTGGAGTGCTCCCTGCCGCTCGAAGCCGACCACGAGCGCGTCGCCCAGGCGATGCTCGAGGTCGGCGAGTCGCTGGCGCCGGCGCCGGTCGGCAAGGAGGACAGCGTGGAGGTGGCCGACATCTCCGGCGGTGAAGTGGTCCTGCGCCTGCACGCTTGGGCGGCGGATCCCATGCGGCGCGCTGAGGTCGCGAGCGACCTGCGCGCCGCTCTGCTCCGCCGCCTCGCCGGCGACGGCCTGCTCGGCGCAGGGGAGTCCGGTGGAGGCGACTGAGCTGCCTCTGGACGCCGGCGACGAGGCCGGCGGCGAGAGTCAGACCGGCGAGCGGCGCGGCAGCGATCTCGCGGCTGCTGATCCCGTGGCTGGGGCCGGCGGGTGTCGCCTGCTGAGGCGGACGATCGCCGTCGCGGTGGGCAGCCGCCTGCTCATCTTCGCCGTCGCGTTCGCATCGGCTGCGCTCATCGGCATCGGCGGTCTCCCCGTGGGCTGGCGCTTCCCTGTCGAAGCCGAGGTGTTCACCGGCTGGCTCGGCTCACTGCTCAACCCCTGGGCGCACTGGGACGGCGTCTGGTACATCAAGATCGCCACGAGCGGCTACGCCGACGGCGACGGCAGCACGGCGTTCTTCCCGCTGTTCCCCATGCTGCTCCGCTACGTCGGCCTCCTGCTCGACGGCAACATGCTGATCACCGGCATGCTGATCTCGCTGCTCTGCTACGCCGGCAGCGTCTGGCTCCTCTGGCGCCTCGTGCGGCAGGACTTCGACGACGGACTGGCGAGCCGCGCGGTCATCTACCTCGCCATCGGACCCCTCTCGTTCTTCCTGCAGGCCGTCTACACCGAGTCGCTGTTCCTGCTGCTCTCCCTGGCGTGCTTCGTGTTCGCCCGCGAGGGCCGGTGGCGGCTCGCGGGCCTCATGGGTCTGCTGGCGACGCTGACCCGCAGCACCGGCGTGCTTCTCCTCATCCCGATGGCGTACTACTACTACGAGCGGCGGGGGTGGAGACTCAAGAAGACGGACTCCCACGTCGCCAACCTGCTGATGGTCGTCGAGGGACTGCTCGTCTGGATGACCTACCTGGCGCTCGCCTTCGGCAAGCCGCTCGCCTTCTCGAGCGCCCAGTCGCAGTGGGAACGTGGCCTGGGGGCCCCCAACTACACCGTGACCAAAGCCGTGGTGTCCACGGTCGTCGGCCTGCGCAATGTGGTGTCAGCCGAGTACTACCGCTGGCTCTGGGAGGCGCCTCGTCCGGGGTCGGAATACAGCAACTTCGCCACCAACCTGCTCAACCTGCTGTTCCTCGTGGGCGCCGCGCTGCTGCTCTGGTACGGAGCGCGGCGGCTCCCGGCAGCCTACTCATGGTTCGCTCTCGCGTCACTGGCGTACCCGCTCTTCTTCCCGAGCAGGTACGTGCCGCTCATGTCGTACCCACGGTTCACGCTCGCCGTCTTCCCGCTCTACGTCGCTCTTGCGCTGTACACGCGCGATCGCCCGCGGATGCACAAGGTGGTGGTGGCGCTCGGGGTCCTGCTGCTCATCGTGTTCACGGCCAAGTTCGCCGTGTTCAGCTGGGTGGCGTGACCGCTGCCGGTGTCGACTCGGCCCTGCGGCCCGTCACGGCGACGGAGAGGCGGCCGCCGCCGGCGAGGAGGCCGCCGTGTCCGGCTGCTGGCCTTGAGCCTCGCCGGCACCCGGAGCGGCGTCGATGCGCTTGAACACCAGGACGCCGTCCTTCGCATACACGGACCGAAACCTGCGGTCGAGCACGAGCCGGCCGAGGGCCTGGGCGTGCAGCGCCTCGTCCTCCTTGTCGTAGTAGAACGGGTGGCGCTGGTCGACGATCACCCAGTCCGCCTCCTCGAAGTACGGGAAGATGTAGGCGACCCTGCGGGCAGCGAGCTGCGCGCCGGCGTTGTTGTTGGCTGAGACCTTGACGCCGTCCGGGATCAGGGCGACCGCTTCGTCGAGCGCCACGTCATGCGACGTCCTCGCGTAGTCGGAGCCGTCGTAGGCCGCTCCCGGCAAAGAGAAGGGGAGCGGCCCGAGGAAGTAATTGCCGGCCAGCGCGCACAGCAGGACGAGGAGGGCGAGCGTGGAGCGGCCGACGCGCTCGCCCTTCATCCGCTCTTCAGCCCTGCGGAACCCGCCTCCAAGCCACCGCCACAGGCGCATGACACCAAGCACTGCGGCGGCGTAGAGGAAGGGGATCTCCAGCGCCGTGTAGTGGAACTCTATGCGGCGCTGGTACACGGTCGTGGACAACGCGTTCAGAGCGTACTCGGGCAGAGCGATCAGCACCGTGAGCGGGCTCAGCACGGACGTGAACCCGAGCGGCCAGAGCAATCGCAGCCAGTACGTCAGATTCGATGCGGAGAGGAAGTCGCGGGCCGTCTGCGCGGGGTTGAGGAGCGCGTTCTTCGCCACCTCGCCCGCACCGCTGCCGTAGTCGCCGTAGCGGGCGATGAAGGCGCTCTGGTCGCCGTTGTAGTGCGGGATCACGACCCACACCGCGATGACGAACCAGGCCGCGCCCAGCAGCGTGACCACCAGAGGCCACGGCGAACGCTTGCGTATCGCGAAGTAGGCTCCCATGAAGGCGATCACGAGCGGCACGGTCTCCTTGCACGTCGCCGCCAGCACGAGGAACACGGCGGCTCGCAGCCAGCGGTCCTCCTCCATGTACAGGAACGCCCACAGGAGGAGCGGCGTCGCCAGAGCTACGGGGTGGAACTCGTTCAGCACCAGGAAGCCGAGCGCGGGATAGAGCAGATACGCGCCGGCGAGCAGCGCTCCCGCGCTCGGGTCACGCGTGACGCGCGTGCCCAGCCTGAAGGCCGGCCACGCGCCGGTCGCCACGATGGCGGCCTGCGCGACCAGCAGCATCACAGGGCTCGGCCACACGAGCCAGGGGAGCGCGAACAGCGCGAGGATCGGGTCCACGTGCGAGCCGAGGCGCGACATCTGTCTCGGCTCGACGTCGCCGGTCGTGATCTCAAGGAAGTGGCCGTGCGCCGTGTTGTACACGGCCTGCACCATGTTTCCGAGATCGTAACGAGCGTCCATGTACGCCCTGTACTTGAGCCACGAGAGCAGGGCGTAGATGACCGCGAAGAGGACGGCGGCGCCGATGACGTAGAGCGCGCGGCGGCGCATCATGATAGTCATCTGTCGTTCGTCCAGTTCCACGACCTGGCTGAGCCGGTGCGGGCCGCCGGGCCGCCGCTCGAGGGTGGCGCTCCCTGTCCGCCGCCGGCTCACGCCGCCCCTCTGCGACGGACCAAAGCCGCGACCCCCACCACGAGGCCCACGAACACCAACTCCACCACCGTCACCCACAGCCGCAGGAGGAGCGCCCAGGTGAGGGCCACCCCGCCGGGCAGCTCTCTGGAGAGCGAAGCGGTCAGCACCGCCTCACGAACGCCGATGCCGCTGGGGATGATGAACGCCGCCATGCCGGCCACATAGGCGAGGGCGTAGGCGACGGTCACCAGCGGCAACGCTTCGACACCGAGGCCCGTAATCGCCCGTGCGAGCAACCACGCCCCGAGTCCGGCCACGAACCAGTCCACCGCGAACAGCAGCATGATGACGAGGACCTTGCCGAACGGGAGAGTGACCTCCAGCGGCGGCCGGCGCATGAGATGCAGGGCCCATCCGGCCACGCGCCGGAACACGCGCGGGTGCATGAGCGCCACGAGCACCGGGATGGCAAGGAGGCTCAGGGCCGTCACGCCCGGGCGGTACTCCCAGAACGGGAAGAGGACCGCGACCGCGAGCAGGGCTCCACACAAGCCGAGCGCCTGCTCGTAGACCATCGCCGCCGTCACCCGCTCCACGGCCAGTCCTTGCGAGTGGCTCATCCAGGCGCGCCCGATGAACATGAAGACGTTGCCCGGAACGTAGCGCGCCAGGATGGACTTGCCCCACACCGAAGCCGCCGGCCAGAAGGGGCTCGGCGCCCCGCAGCCGTCGAGCAGCAGCCACCAGAACACGGCCTGCGCTGAGTAGTAGACCAGGAGGGCGAGGCCGGAGGCGACGAGCCAGCCGGCGTCGAACGTCCAGTCGAAGTCCTTGATGCTGCTCCAGGACCGCGCCAGATAGGCGACGAGGAAGTACACGGTCGCCGCCACGATCGCCGCCTGGGCAAGGCGGAGGCCGATCTTGCGGCGGCGCGAGGTCGGCCTCGGCGTTCCGCCCGCAGGAGAGCCTTCCACAGGCGTCGCAGGGTTCTCGCCGTGCGGGAGACCACCCGCGCCCTCCGCGGCGGTCATGCGTCCTCCAGCGCACCGAGCAGGGCGCCGGCGACAGCCGCGGGGGTGAACGACTGGCGGTACAGCCGTAGGGCAGCATGGCCGAGACGGGCGCGCTCCGTCCGGTCGAGCAGCCGGCGCAGGGCGGTGGCCAGTGCCGCCGCGTCCCCGGCGGGCGTGAGCAGCGCCGACTCGCCCTCGCGCAGCCACTCGCGCGCAGCGTCGCTGTCCGCGGTGACGACCGGCCGGCCGCACGCCAGCGCGTCGAAGACCTTGTTCGGCACGACCCGGCCGGCCTTTTCGGAACCGCCGAAGACACCGAGGCAGACATCCGCGTCAAGCGTGTGCGAGCGAAGCTCAGTGGGAGGCAGCTGGCCCAGCCACTCCACATTGGCCAGCCGCCGGGCCGTGATGGACGCGCGGAGCTCCGCCGAGACCTGCCCCTCGCCGATGAGCACGAACCGAAACGGCTCGTCGCGCAACCGGTCCGCGGCTGCGAGCACGACGTCGGCTCCGTGCAGGGGACTCCACTTGCCGTACTGGAGCACGGTGAGCCGCTCGCCGGGACGGAGCTCTCGAGCGGCGCCCGTCGCGCGCGACTCCGGCAGGGCTCCTACGGGCACCACGGTCACGCGCTCGCGCGCGAGACCGAAGGCTTCCTGGTAGAAGGCGCCGTGGACCCAGGTGTCGGCGAGCACGAGGTCGGGGAGCCGGAAGCTGACCTCGTCGACGGCGCGAACGGCGGCAGCCTTGACCCCTCCGCGGTCGACCAAGCCTCTGTCGCCGGCGAACGTGTCCAGCAGCGAGACCAGGGGGTCGAACACGAGGCGCGCACGACGGTAGGCCGACAGGAGGCGTCCGAAGGGCACGAGGAAATGGCCGGGGTACCCGACCACGACCGCATCCACGCGCAGACCTTTGCGATGCTGTCTGGCCAGGCGGACATGGGCGGCAGCCAGCCCGGCAGCCATACGCGCAGCGCCGCGGCCGCCTGTCAGTTCCGCGGCAGTCAAAGGAGGGAGCGGGGCACGGAACTCATGGACCTCCACGCCGTGCTCGCGCAGACCGGTGATGAGCACGGCGTTCCGCGGGTAGTCCGGCTCGTACGTCCCGAAGTACGCGACCGATCCTGTCACGGCTGTGCGGCGACTCCCGCGGCCCCGCCCTGCGCCGCATCCTTGCGGTCTCGAGTGGGCACCTCCGCTGCAGGGCCGGCCGGCTCGAGCAGCGCGGCGACCTGCGCCGGGTCCGGCCCGCGTCGCGCACGCGAGTTCGCGATGAGCTCACCGATGAGACCCAGGCTGAGCAGCTGCACGCCGACGATGATGAGCAGCGCCCCGAGCAGCAGCAGCGGGCGCTGCCCGATAGCATGGCCGAACACGAGCTTGTCGATGGTGAGATAGAGCTCGACAAGCACGCCGGCGAGGATGAGCAGTGTCCCGAACCCACCGAAGAGGTGCTGCGGCCGGTGCTGGTAGCGCCCCAGGAAGAGGACGGTCAAGAGATCGAGGTAGCCGCGCAGATAGCGCTGCCACCCGTACTTGGAGCGGCCCGCGGTGCGACGGCGGTGGTTCACCTTGACCTCGGTCACCTGGAACCCGGCCTGCGCGGCGACCACGGGGATATATCGGTGGAGCTCGCCGTAGATGGAGATGGTGTCGGTGACATCGCGTCGATACGCCTTGAGTCCGCAGTTGAAGTCGTGCAAAGGGATGCCCGATGCTCGTCGGACGGTCCAGTTGAAGAACTTGGACGGCATCGTCTTGTTCAGGGGGTCTTGCCGGCGCTGCTTCCACCCCGACACCAGGTCGAATCCCCGTGAGAGCGGCGCCGTAAGGCTGGCGATCTCGGCCGGATCGTCTTGGCGGTCGCCGTCCATCGTGACGATCACGTCGCCGCGAGCGGCGGCGAACCCGTGTGAGAGCGCCGCCGCCTTGCCGAAGTTGCGGCGCAGCTTGACGACGCGCACGTCATCGCGCGCCGCGGCAAGCTCGCGCATGACGGCGAACGATCCGTCCGTCGAGCCGTCGTCGACGAAGACGATCTCGTAGGGACTTCCGTACGCCGCCAGGGCCTCGTCGATCTCTGCGACGAGCGGGACGAGGCTGTCTGCCTCGTTGTACACGGGGATGACGAGTGAAAGGAGGCCGTCCATACGGGTGACTAGGATACATCCTTGTGGCCACAGCCAGGCGGTTCGGGCGGCTGCCGGCCCGCCCCACGGCTCCCGCCGCAGAGCCGCAGACTCACCCGGACGCGGGCGGCACCGACTCGGGCTGGGATTCGCCGCCGTCGGCGGAGAGGGCCGAGGGCGCCACGCGCCCGACGACCCGCACGTCCTCTTCCACGACGCTGCTCAGGAGCGCGGCGAGGCGAGGATGGCGGACCTTCAGCCTGGCGCCGAAGAACTCCAGTTCGCCCTGCTCGGCCGCCGCTCGGTCTGCTGCATCCGGGGGACCCATACCTCCTGCATCGGCGATCGCAGGCGGCAGATGCAGGAGGTATGGACGTATGTACCGGTCCCCAACGACGACCACCGGACAGCGCGCGTCGACCCTGTCGGTGTGAACGGGACGGGCGCATGGTGCGTCACCTGCGAAGGAGCGCCCGTCCGGGGAGCGCACGACGCGTGCTGGCGGGGGCTGGGAGCGCTTGGTAGCATGGAGCGGCGATGCTGATGAGCAGGAGAATCTGGCTGGGCTTGGCCGTCGCAGCACTCGTCGCGGTCTCGTTCGCCGCGAGCGTGGTGGCCGCCCGGCGTGCTACCGAGGACCGACCCAAGACGGTCACGCGCGGACTGGACTACTTCCATGCCCGCCAAGCCGACGACGGTGGATTCGGCGCGCCCGCCAACACGGCCTGGACCGTGCTCGGCGCTGTGGCCAGCGGCGAGCGCATGGGCTCCGCCGCCTGGAGCAAGAAGGGCAAGAACCCGTTTGAGTACCTGCAAGCCACCAATCACGAGCAGGCGGCCACCAGCGCCACCGTCGACAACGCGCCCGTCTACTACGCACGCATGATCATGGCCTACGTGGCCGTCGGCCGGCGAGAGCGCGTCTTCGTCGCCGGCACCCCACACGTCGATCTGCTCGCCAAGCTGTACACCTATCAGGACATGGCGGACGGCTCACCTACCAAGGGCAGCTTCTCGCCGTCCAGCTCCACACGGAAGTTCGACGCCGTGCACACGACGTCGTGGGCCGTCCTGTCCATGCACAACTTCAACGTGCGAGAAGAGCGCTTTGCGCTCGCCGAATCGTGGTTGGCAGCCCAGCAGCTCTCCGGCGGCGGCTTCGCCTCCGAGTCGGGCAAGAGCGCCGACTGCCTCAACACGGCCCTCGCCATCCAGGCTCTCACGGTCGGGCCGGACGGACTCTCCTGGGATCCCGCGGAAGCCCGGGCGTTCCTCAAGGACAACCAGAACAGCGACGGGGGGTTCCCCGTCTCCCCCGGCGGACGCACGAACGCGGAGGCCACGGCGGCCGCCATCCAGGCGATCATCGCCTTGGGCGAGCGTCCCGACGAAGCCTTCTGGAAGGCCGGCCCCAACACCCCGATCCACGCGCTCGCCGGCCTGCAGCGCAAGACCGGAGCTTACAGGCTGACCTCCAAAGAGAGTCTGCGTCCGCTTCCCGTGACTGCCTGGGCCGTCACGGCGATGAACCGAAAGAGCTTCTCCCGCTTCCCGCGGAACATCGGCTCTGCTGTCAAGGCCTTCAAGTTCCGGCCCACATTCCGCACCATCTCTCCCAAGAACGGCGCCAAGTTCACGAGTTCGCGGATCGTGCTGATCAAAGCCACCTATACGGACTTCTATCCCAAGGGCACCGGCATCAGCCCGACCGCCTGCCGGCTCTACGTGGACGGCGAGAACAAGAGCCGGCCTGCCGACATCGGCAAGTACGGCCTCCGCCTGCTGCTCAAGAACGTGTCGAACGGAGAGCACACGTACAAGATCGAGCTGCGCGACCGCGCCGGCAACGTCAGGGTCACCGAGCGCAAGTTCACAGTGGCCTTCCCCACGCCGACGCACTCCCCCACCGTGAGGCCCACCTACAACCCCGCCCCCGTGGTGCCGACTGCCTACCCAACGCGGCCGTCGACACCTAAACCGTACCCGACTTCGCCGGCTCCGGTCCCGACCATCACGCCAACGCCATACTCCTACAGCCCGGCTCCGACGGCCCCGACCATCACCGGCTCGCCGATCCCGTCGCCCAGCACCTCGCCAAGTCCGGCCGGCGCAGGCGGCGCCGGAGGCGGCGGTAGTGCAGCGGGCTTCGTGGGTGGTACCCTGCTCGCGATGCTCCCGATCGGGGCGGTCGCCTCGTACCTCCTGCTGCGTCGTCGCGAAGACCTGCTGGGCACAGCCAGCCAGGGCACGGTCCTGAGTGGCGGCGGCAGCACGTGGGAGCGCTTCAAGCAGACACTGGCCAAGTCAAAGGACCTGACCCGACCATCGTCACGCGAGTGAGTAGGGAATGAACGATCTTCAGCAGCTGATCTACGACGTGGCGAGGATCCTCCTCTGGCCGGTCATCATATCCGCCATCCTGTGCCTCGTCTGGGTGCTCGTCGAGCTCGGCGTGTTGCTGTACGAGCTCTGGTTGCGCTTCCGCTACCGCGACCTCGACGCCCTCGAGATCCGTGCGCTTCGGGCGCGCAAGGCGTTCCGGGACGGCAAGCCACGCACGGCGTACCGTTACCTGCAGGAGAACAACTACTCTTTGGTGGTCGTCCGCTTTCTCTACGACCTCATCCGCAACTACCAGACCGAGCGGCTCGCCGCGAAGCCTCTCAAGCTCCTGCAGGAGTACGAGTTCTACACGATCAAGCGGCTCGAACGGACGAGGATCCTCGTCCGTGTCGGCCCCATGCTTGGCCTCATGGGCACCCTCATCCCGCTGTCGCCGGCGCTCGTCGGCCTGGCCACCGGCGACATCCAGGCGCTGACGGACAACCTCGTCACCGCGTTCTCGGTCACCGTCATCGGCCTCCTCATCGGCGGTCTCGCCTTCCTCGTCAGCATCATGCGCGACCGCCTGTACTCTCAGGACATCTCGGACATGGAGTACCTGCTCGAACTCCTCGAGGGCTCCGACGTGCGGCTGCGCTCCGGCCGGCGCCTTTCCAAGACCGGAGTGTGGGACACCGAGGCGCCCATCGAGTACGTGGTCGCCGACGAGGATGCGGAGCGCACCAGCATCGCCTCGCTACCCCAGACCCCTGACGAGCCGCTGCTGCCGGTCGCGGCGCCGACCGGGGGCAACGGCGACGCGACCGAGACGGCGGCCCTGCGCTCGAGCCCGGCTTCTGCACAACCCGACGCCGCCGAATCCGGCGAGGGCGAGGGCTTGACGTTCGGCGACCCTGCCATGGACTGGTCGCGGGAGGAGGATCCCTTCGCGAACCTCGGTCCCGTCGACCCGGAGGGGACCGACGACCCCAAGCCTCGCGGATCCGGCGGTCCCCTCCGCCGCCGCTGAACGGCCATGCCGTCCAACGACGATCACTCCCGGCTCCAGAATCTCGGCACCGTCATCGGCGCGCCCGAGAGCGGACTGCGCTACATGCGGCGGCGGCGCATCGGCACTGCCGACCGCAACGGCGACCCGCTCGACGGCGTCGTCAATCTCTTCGACGTAGCGATCGTCCTGGCGGTCGGGTTCCTCGTAGCGGCACTCGCGGCGGCGGGAGTCAGCGGCCTCCTCACCAGCGAGAACATGACCATCGTCACCAATCCCGGCACCCCCGAGATGGAGGTCATCGTCAAGGATGGGGACACCATCACCAAACTCGATATGGAGTCCGGTGCCGAGGTGGCGGGCGTCGGCACGTTGATCGGCTCCTTCTACAGGCTTGCCGACGGCACCGTCGTCTACGTGCCGTCCGGCCAGACCGCGCCCGACGGGTCCACGCCGGTGCCGGGGGAGCCCGTCGTGCCGGGCGCGACGCCCGTCCCGGGCGAGACCGCTGCGCCTGGTACGTTCCCGACTCCGGGCACCACGACGGCGCCCACCGTCGCGCCCACTCCCCCCTTCGAGACCGCGGCTCCCACGCCCACGCCGGCCGTCACGCTCACGCCAGACACCGGCGACGGCGGCGAACTGTGGCCCGGCATACCCTGAGCGACGGGCTCGGCCGGTCGCCTGTGGGTCGAGCCGTCAGCCGAGGGAGCGCAGCAACTCGATGAGCCGCAGGAGTTCCTCGCCGTCCTTGAACCCGATCTGAATGGATCCGCCACGGCGACCGCTGCGGATGCGCACCGGCGCCTCGAACACCCCGTACAGCTCGTCTGCGAGGTCGGTGAAGTCGGCGGCGCTCGGCGTTGAGCCCGGCGTCGTCTTCTGACGCTCAGCGCCGTCGTTGAGCTTGCGTACGAGCGCCTCGACCTGGCGGACGGTGAGGCCCTTTGTGACGACGAGACGTGCGACACTCCGGCGTTCGCCGTGGTCGGGCAGCGCCAGAAGCGCGCGACCGTGACCTTCCGTCAGGTCGCCGCGCTCGATCAGCGCCTGAACGTCGTCAGGCAGGTCGAGCAGCCGCAGGAGGTTGGTGACGGCGACGCGACTGCGGCCTACGAGCTCGGCGATCCGCTCGTGCGTGAGGCCGAATTCGTCCACGAGCGACGCGTACGCCAGAGCCTCCTCCACGGCGTTGAGGTCCTCGCGGGCCACATTCTCCGCCAGCGCGATCTCCAGCGAGGAGATCTCATCCGCCGGCCGGACGAGCGCGGGGATGTACGAGAGTCCCGCCAGCTTGGCAGCGCGAAGTCGCCGCTCGCCGGCGATGAGCTCGAAGCGGACGCCGGTGGCGGCCGGCACGCCATCGGCCGCGCCTTCGTGGAGCGGCCGCACGACGACGGGCTGGACCACCCCGAGAGACCGGATCGACGCCGTCAACTCCTGAAGCTCGTCGTCCGAGAACGTCCGGCGAGGCTGCCGCCGATTGACACCGATATCCGCCAACGGCAGTTCTCGCAAGCGCCCCTCATTCAGCGACGGACCGGTGCCGGCGCGGCTGAGCGCGGCGCGGCTCTCTCCGATGAGTGCTCCCAGACCCTTCCCCAGGGCCTTCTTGCCGGTCGCCGACCGCTCAGGCCGCCGGTCGCTGCTCTCGGGCTCTCGGGCGTCAGTCACGGGAGACGACCTCCTTGGCAAGATCGAAATAGGCGTCGCTACCGGCGCAGGTCGCATCATAGCGCGAGATCGGAAGGCCATGGCTCGGAGCCTCGCTGAGCCTCACGTTGCGCGGGACGACGGACTCGAAGACGTACTCCCCGAGGTGCGCGCGCACCTCGCTCGCGACCTCCCGGCCGAGGCGCGTACGCCCGTCGTACATCGTCACGACGACTCCAAGCATTGCCAGCTCCGGATTCAGGTGCTCCTGCACCAGGCCGATCGTCTCGAGTAGCGCCGCCAGCCCTTCGAGCGCGTAGTACTCGGCCTGCACCGGGACGAGCACCTCGCGCGCCGCCACCAAGGCGTTGATGGTGAGAACGCCGAGCGAGGGTGGGCAATCGATGAAGACGAAGTCGTACGACGCCAGGTGTCCGGCGAGAGCGTACTCGAGTACGTACTCGTTACCGTCCGCGTTCGCGAGCTCGACGACCGCGCCTGCAAGGTCCGCGCACGCCGGCACCAGCGAGAGATGCTCCACGGCCGTGGCTGTCGTGGCATCGGCGATGCCGGCGGCTCCGCCCAGCACACCGTAGCTGGTGAGTCGCGCATCCTCGGCACGGATGCCGAGGCCGGCCGAGGCATTGGCTTGCGGATCCATATCGAGAAGGAGAACGTCGAACCCCGCTTCGGCCAGACAGGCGGCGAGGTTGACGGCGGTGGTGGTCTTGCCGACCCCGCCCTTCTGGTTGGTCACGGCGATGACGCGGGTCACCAGGCTCCTTTCGAGGGGCCCCGATACTAGCAGACGGTGACGAGCAGACGGGGGGTCGTGACCGGCGAAATCGCCCCGAACCAGGCTTCAGAGGGCCAGCGGGCGTTTGGCGGCCATGCCTTCACGTCGCGGCAGCCAATCCGGACATGGCTCCGTCTTCCGAAACACAGCGCAGACCGCCTGGTCGAGCGGCGATACGGCGAGCGGGACGGGCGCCTCCTGCCTGAGCCCGCAGCGCTCGGCGGTGCCAGCGGCGGCCTGGCCTTCCTCGCGCAGGGCGGTCCTCGTCTTGCTGGCGAGAAGGACGCCTCCAGTCGCCAGCAGCGGCGCGGCAAGCTCCACGAGCACGGCGAGCTGTGCCACGGCACGGGCAAGGACCACGGCGTACGCCTCACGCCCCGGCGAGTTGACGGCGGAGTGGCGCTCACTGCGGCGGCAGATCACGCTCGCTCGTCCTTCGAGACCGGTGGCGGTCACCGCCGCTCTCATGAAGTCGCACTTCTTTGCCACTGCGTCGAGCAACGTGATTCGCACGCCGGAGAGGGCGACTGCGAGCGGGATGCCGGGGACGCCGGCGCCGGCGCCGAGATCCAGCAGAGCGGCACCGGCGTGCTCCCGCAGCTGGGGCACGTCGAGCAGCGCGAGCGAGTCCCCGATCAGCGTGTCGATCACGGCGACCGGGTCGGTCAGCCCCGTGACGTTGGACTTGCGCCAGCCGAGCAGCACCTCCGCGTAGGCGGCCAGCGCGTCCGTCTGCTCCGGGCTCAGGCCGTGCATCGTCGCGATGCGCTCCAGCGCCTTTCGCGCTCTTACATCCACGCCTCGGACACCCTCCGTCCCGCGCCGATCACACGGTCACGGCCTCCTGCAACGCCTGAGCGAGCTCATCCACATCTTCCGGCGTGGTCTGCCAGGAACACATGAAGCGAACCACGCCCGCAGCCTCATCCCACACGTAGAAGTGGTATCGCTGTCGCAGGCGCTCGATGGCAGCCGCAGGCAGGGCCACGAACACGGCGTTCGCCTCCACTGGATAGGCAAGCCTCACCCCGGGGACGCCCGCGGCGGCACCTCCCAGCCGCTGGGCCATGGCATTCGCGTGCCCGGCGGTCTCTCGCCACAGCCCGCCCTCGAAGAGACGCAGCAGCTGAACGGAGACGTACCGCATCTTCGAAGCCAGCTGGGTTCCCTGCTTTCGCGCGTAGAGGTAACCGGCAGCGAGCTCCGGGCGGAAGAACACCACGGCCTCAGCACCCAGAAGGCCGCTCTTGGTACCACCGAGCGTCAGAAGATCGACCCCGCAATCGGTGGTGAGCTCGCGCAACCCCGACCCCAGCGAGACGGCCGCATTCACGAGTCGCGCGCCGTCGACATGGAGCAGCAAGCCGGCGTCCCGCGCTTGGCGAGCCAGCGCCTGGATCTCGTCAGGTGTGTAGACCGTGCCGAGCTCGGTGGACTGGGAGATCGAGACGACTCTGGCCTGGACGTGATGCTGGTCTCCGAAGCCCGTGAGCCGTGGATGCACGAGCTCAGGCGTGAGCTTGCCGTCCGCTGTGACGACGTCGATCAGTTTGGCGCCGGCGAGCCGTTCGGGTGCGCCGCACTCATCCACGTTGATGTGGGCCGTCTCGGGGCAGATCACGGCCTCGTGCGCCCTGAGCACCGCCGAGAGGGCCGTGACGTTGCCTCCGGTCCCGTTGAAGACCGGGAAGACCTCAACGTCGCCGAGAAGCTCGCGCAGGCGACCGCGCAGTCGGTGGGTCCACGGGTCGTCTCCGTAGGCGCGAGCCCACCCCACGTTGGCGGCGGCGACCGCCGCGACCACGTCCGGGTGCGCCGCCGCGTAATTGTCGCTGGCGAACAACGTGAGCACGTCGCTCCTGGCGTCCTGGGCGGCCGCTGTGACGTCGTCGCGTCCACCGGCTGCTGCGGGACGCTCGTGCATCGCTCCCCCGAGTGGACCGCCCGTGGCCGACTCGCGGCCGCCGTCGGTCACGTCGCCACCTTCTTCTTGAGGGACTCGTAGAACATGCTGAGCGGGAACTCGTCATCCAACACCCGGTCTATCCACGCCCGTGGTTCTGACTCGTCCGAGTAGACACGGGCGCCCTCGCGCCATTGCGACCCCACATTTGGGGTCACGTAGCGCGCGACCAGGTCATGCGCTGCCATCCAGTACGTGACCTTGCTCGTGTCGATGCCGTGCCGGTACAGCTCCTCGACCAGTTCCCGCAACTCCAGAACCGCATCCTCCACGCGATCCCAGTCGACCAGCAGGCGGTTGTCCGTCCACCGGACCACGCCGCGTTCGTGCAGATAACCGAACAACAACTGCCCACCGAGACCGTCGTAGTTGCGTACGCGGTTGCCCGTGATGGGAAACCGCAGCAGCCGGTCGAACAGGATCGCGTACTGGACGTAGCGCGCGAAGGGAAAGCCGTCGCGCGCCAGTTCACCTGCCGTGCCGTAGGTGGCGAGATCCACGCGCAGCTCCTCCAGGGAGTACATCCAGTATGGGAGCCGCTGGCGGATCATGAAGGGGTCGAACGGCAGGTCGCCGTGGCTGTGCCAACGGTCGTGGATCATGTCCCAAAGGATGTAGGTCTCGAGCGCGAGGTCGGCCGACGACGCGAGGGCCAGCGCGTCCGGAGGGAGGTCGATGGCCAACGCTTCGGCCCCCTGCAACGTCGCCCTGCGGAAGCGCGCCGATTCGCGGTCGCAGAAGATGGCGCCGAAATGGTTGGTCGGCCGCTCGGCCACGCTGACCGTCTCGGGGAAGAGTACCGCGCACTCGCTGTCGTACCCCGCCGTGTTGTCCACCAGTTGCACGGGGACGAACTTGGCGTTGTCGTAGAGCTCTCGCTCGATACGCGCCACGAACTCCGGCCAGGGGGTGCGCGTGATGAGCGCCTCGAACCGGGTGTCCGGTGAGCCGTTCGGCGTGTAGAGCGGAAACACCACGAGGTTCTCGACACCGTCCTGACGGTTCAAGTCGGGGCGGAAGAGGTCGAGCGAGCGCCGGAAGTCAGGCTTGCCGCACCCGCTCTCAAGCCACTCCCGGAGATCGACGACCACCTGGGCGAGGTAGTCCCTCTCGTGCGGGAAGCGCGGTGCAAGCTCCTCGATTGCCTGGACCATGGTCTGCACGAGCGTCTTCACCTCGTCCGCGTCGTGCTGCGTCAGGTCGACCTCCCCCTTCGGCTGCTGGAGTAGGCGCACTGCGTCTGTGGCCTCCTTCAGGCGCAGCCACGCTGGATCCTGCGCCGCCTCCGAGACGACGGGGGTGGCGTCTGCACGGAAGGCAGCCAGTGAAGCCCAGTACACGAGATTCAGCCACAACTGACGATTGTCGCGCCGGCGAAGGTAATCGTCGCCGAACAGGTCCGAGTCGGCGACGACCACGACCCTCCCCTCCTCGTAGGTCGTCGCGGCGATCAAGGCGGCGCCCGGTGGGTCGGCGGCCGCTCGCGTGCGCACCACGACCGCGCCGGCGTCCTCTACCGAGAGCGCTCCGGCGCGGTAGAACCCGGTCTCCTCGATGCGATGCAGGATGCCCGGCTCGGCTGTCTTCCGCGCCGCCTCCCCTACGATCCATGACGGCATGCCGTCGTCCGGGATGTACTCGAACGCGATGGTGTTCTCGAACATGATCCCGTACGGTGCGAGCAACTCGTCGAGGTTGCCGCCGTACTTGTGCTCCTCCTCCTCGCCGAGCACGATCAGACCGCCGCCGCCGGCCACGAAGCCCTGCACGGCGGCTATCTCAGCCGGCGAGAACCGGGGGGAGCCCCCCACGGTCCTCTCCCACTCCTCGTCGCTCGGGTGAGCGATCACGAGCACCGAAGCACTCGACAGCGTGTCCTCGTCGAGGGGACCATCCGCCGCGACGGACACATCGAAGTCACGGGCCGAAAGCTCGGCGGCGGCGGCGGCATACGAGGAGGCCGCGGGGTGAGAAGGCCGCATCCGCGCCGCCACCTCGGGACGGATGGACCACGCCTCGCCGTGGGACTCGTCGAACAGCACCGTTGCCACGGTGCGCTGGTGCAGGCCGTCGATCATGGGAGACCTCCCGCCCTCGAAGATGGACGCACTATGCCAACGCGGCGTGAAAGATCCTGCTGATGAGGTTCTTCCTGAGCCCACCATGCGGCCAAACCAGCCCGCAGTAAGGCGTCCGGTCGGAAGCGCTCAGAGGTCGCAGTTCTTGGTGAGGACGAGCACGGTACCGCCCTCGTCCGGCTTGCGCAGGTCGAAGTCGTCGACCACTGCACGGATGATGGAGATGCCCATGCCGCCCTCTGCGAGGTCGATGTCCCCGAGGTGACGGCACTCGGGGCAGTCGTCGTCGTCCTCGTGGAAGCCGCCGCCCTCGTCACGGATGAGCACCGTGATGCGGTCGGCGTGCACCGTGAACTCGAGGTGGACCTGACCCTGGTCGTGGTCATACGCGTGGCGTACGGAGTTGGAGCACGCTTCGGTGAGTGCGAGCTTGAGGTCGGCGACGGCGTCTTCGGAGTACCCGCCACGAGAGCGCAGCAGCCCGGAGAGGGCAAGGCGCCCGAGTGAGACGAACTCAGCCTTCGCTGGAATGTCGAGCTTCACGTAGTCTTCCACGACCGATGAATCCTATCGATTCGGAGGCTGCCAGCCAAATCGTCCGTTCCGCGACCCGCCCCGGTCACTACTTCACTGAAGTCCGGACGTTCACGTTCTGGCCACACATCGCACAGAATGTTCCCCGCAGGGCCACATCCTCAACCGCGTGGCCGGTCCGGCGTACGAGCAGCCGCTTACAGTTCGGGCAGATGGTGTTCTCCCCTTCATGTCCAGGAACGTTTCCCACGTAGACGAACTGCAGACCGGCGTCGTAGCCGACCTTCGCGGCGTGCTCCAGAGTCGCGATCGGCGTGGGCGGGAGGTGTGCGAACTCAAGGTACGGCATGAAGCGTGTGACGTGCCACGGCGTGTCGGTCCCCAGGCGGTCGACGATCCACTCGGCTATGCCTCGCAGCGTCCGGTCGTCATCGTTGAACGTCGGGATCACGTTGGTCACGATCTCGACGTGGCACCCGTACTCCGTCCTGGCCCTCTCGGCCGAAGCCAGGACGGGCGCCATGTCCGGGATGCGGCAGAGTTCCTTGTACTGGGCGTCGCTGAACCCCTTGGCGTCCACCCGATACGCGTCGATATGCGGGCCGAGCACGGCCAACGCGTCCTCGGTGATGTAGCCGTTGGTGACCATCACCGTGTACAGACCGTGCTCGTGCGCTGCCTGGGCGCCGTCCAGGATGTACTCGAGCCAGATCGTAGGCTCGTTGTAGGTCCAGGACACGCCCTGGCACTCATTGTTGCCGGCGAGGACGGCCAGATTGCGCGTCGGGAGGTCGCGCAGGTCCCTGGTCGCCTCTGACGGGTCGGCATGCGCGATCTGCCAGTTCTGACAGTGCCGGCACGCGAAGTTGCAGCCCACGCTGCCCAGCGAGAGCACGGTCGTGCCCGGAAAGAAGTGATAGAGCGGCTTCTTCTCGATCGGATCAGCGGCAACGCTGCAGACCTTGGCGTAGGTGATGGCGTACAGCACGCCGTCACGGTTGACGCGCGCCCGGCACACACCACTCTTGCCGGGCGCGATCCGGCACAGGCGGGGGCACACGTGGCACTGCACCACGCCCTCGCCCAGCTCCTCCTGGAGCATCGCCACGTGCCAGTCTTCCACTCCGGCTCCCATGGTCACCCTCCCGGTCGACGAAGGCCGGCGATGCCGCGCTGGACGCTCGCGACGAGCGCGGCTTGCAGTTCTGCATTACCCGCTGCGATGGTGGCCATCTGGAACGAGGCGTCAGAACCCAGCACCGGACGGCCGTCGAGCGACTCGCCGGCCGCATCGGTGAATGGCAAGTCGGCCTCCCTACAGAGCAGATACGCGGCGGCGACATCGTAGGGCGAGTTGCAGAGGACGGCGCCCCGACCGACCCGGCGGAACTCCGCCTCGGCCCAGGGATGCGCCGCGATGATCGCAGGCCCGATGTCGACGTACGCGTCGAGCTGGCCGGTGAGGATGCGCGTGATCCCGTAGGTGGCCGAGCCGATGTCGAACACACAGCCACCGACCGACGAGGCGTCGATGAGCTCCTCCAGCGCGCTCGCGAGGATCACCGCGGGCCGGCCGCGGAACCCCAGCGTCCAGAAGATGCTCTCCAGATCCGCTCGGGGCGTGGGGAGGAAGGGGATCTCGCCCCCGCCCGCCCGTGTCATGCTGAAGCCTTCGTCCTTCTCGGCGACGAAGAGATCGCCGGTCTTGATCTCCTGGATGACGCCGGCGACCACGTCGCCCATCGCCGGCGCAGGCCCGGGCGGCACCGCAGCGATACTGACGCAGGCCATCTCGAACCCCGCGGCGGCCGGCCGGGTGCCGTCGATGGGGTCGACGATCAGGATCAGCTCCGGCTCGCTTGCGCCCTGCAGACCGCCGTCCTCGGAGTAGAAGGCCCACGTCGGCAGCTCCTCCCGCATGTGTTCGGTCAGTAGCGCCTCCGCCTGCTCGTCGATGGCGAACGTCACGTCGCCGCCCACGGCGACGCCGGCGTGCCCGCGCGCTGCGTGTGTGCCCAGCGAGGGCAGCACCGCGTCGCGGACGCGCCCGCAGAGAGTGACGAGGCTGTCGGTCAGGTCGGTCAAGGGCTCCCGATTGTACCCCTGCTATACTCGGACTGCCGACCGGGCGCCCGCAGGCTCGCCCGCCGGCCAGCTCGATGACCACTCTCTCCGCCACTTGATGATCACGCCGCCCGCCTCCGCGGGGACCGTCGCCTATCGCGCCGGCGACTCCCTGTACCTCAACATCACCAACCGCTGCTCCAGCGCCTGTGACTTCTGCATCCGCGAATGGGCGGACGGCGTGTTCGGGGAGGACCTCCGCCTCGACCATGAGCCGGACGTCGGGGAGGTCACGCAGGCCATCGAGGTCGCCTTCATGGATGGTCCCGCCGCCGAGGTCGTCTTCTGCGGGTTCGGCGAGCCGACGCTGCGTCTGGACGTCGTGCTCTCCGTCACCGAGTGGCTGCGGCTGCGGCACATCCGGAGCCGGCTCGACACCAACGGGCACGGGCAGCTGCTCAATCCGGATGTGGACGTGGCGGCGGCCCTCGCTGCGGCCGGTCTTGACGCCGTCACCATCAGCCTCAACGCAGCGACCCCTGAAGAGTACGACCGTGTCTGCCGCCCCGTGTTCGGCAAGAGCCACAGGGCCGTCCTTCGTTTCGCCGAACAGTGTGGTGCGCATGGAATGGAGACCACGCTGACCGCCGTCGACTACCCCGGAGCGGACCTGCCCGGCGTCGCCGACATCGCGGCGGCGGTAGGCGCGGGCTTCAGGGCCCGCGCCTACGCGCCGCCGCGCCCGCGTTCAGCTGCCGAGAAGGGAGACCAGTGATGGCCGAGTCCGGGGCGCGCATCCTGCTCGTCGACGACGAGGAGGCGATCCTCAAGCTGTTGCGGTTCCCCCTGGAGAAGGAGGGATACCAAGTCGTCACCGCACGTGACGGCGACGAGGCGCTCGAGACCTTCGCGCGCGAGGACTTCGATCTCGTCATCCTCGACATCATGCTCCCACATGTTGATGGGATGGAGGTCTGCCGGCGCATGCGCGCCCAGAGCATCGTGCCCATCATCATGCTCACGGCCAAGAGCGACGAGTTCGACAAGGTGCTCGGCCTGGAGATCGGCGCCGACGACTACATCACCAAGGACAAGTTCAGCCTGCGTGAGTTCCGGAGCCGAGTACGGGCACAGCTGCGGCGGGCGGAGATGAGCCGCAGCGCCGACGCGACGAAGAAGGACGTCATCAGGGTCGACGATCTCGAGGTGGACGTCCTCAAGCGCAACGTCATCGTTCGCGGCGCCAAAGTCGACCTCACGTACATCGAGTTCGAGATCCTCAAGACACTCATCTCGCACCCCGGCCGTGTGTACAGTCGCCAACTCCTGCTCCAGCTGGTGTGGGGCGACAGCGACTACCGCGACTCGCGCACGGTCGACGTCCATATCCGCCATCTGCGCGAGAAACTCGAGGCCGACCCGAAGGATCCCGAGTTCATCTTCACGGTCCGGAACATTGGCTACAAGTTCCGCGAGTTCTGAGTTGGTGACGGGCGTGCGGCGCCCTCAATCACACTGATGTTCCGCTCGGTGAAGAACTGGCTCACGCTCCTCATCGTGATCGTCGTGGCGTTCGCGATGCTGGTCGCGTGGGTCTACGTCGTGCCTCCATTGCGCGGTCGTCTCGTCGAGCAGAAGCTCGCCGATGCACGCGCCAACGCGCAGGTCATCAGCGACACGCTCACAGAGTGGATGGGGTACGACCCCCAGACACTGCAACCAAAGATCACCAACGACGAATCACTGGAGAGAACGCTCAGCGGCCTCTCGACACGGCTGGGCGGCCGGACGCTCGTCTACACACGCAACCTCGTATTGCTCAAGGACTCGGGAAACCAGGCCTCCCCCGACGTCGCGGAGTTCCCGATGCTTGCCCGGGCCATTGAGACCGGGCGCCCGGCGCAGGGGACCGTGACTACTCAGGGGGGGCAGGTGGCGGCCACCGCCGTACCTCTCTTCCCGATCGAGGGCCCCAGGACCGTGCTCGCGGTCGTACTCGTCATCTCGTCCCTCGACGACGTGGACAACGCGGTGAACGCCGTGCAGCGGCAGCTGCTGTTTGCGACCCTCCTCGCCCTGGCGACCAGCCTCCTGCTCGGCTACATGGCCTCGTACTTCATCGCGAGGCGCATCAGGCGGATCGAGCGGAGCGCCGAGCTCATCGCCGGCGGCGATCTCTCGGCCAAGGTGCCCGAGACCGTCGAGGATGAGATCGGACAGCTCGCCGAGACGTTCAACGTCATGGCGGACAGGCTGAGAAGCGCCTTCGCTCAGGTCGAGTACGAGCGCGATCGCGTCGAGGTACTGCTCAACGACCTGAGCGAGGGCGTCGTGGGCGTCTCGGCGGACGGCAGAGTGACCATCGCGAACCCGGCCGCGGCCATCCTGCTGGATTCGAGCCGGCTCGTGGGCGAGACAGTGGACGACGCCCTCCCGGCGGATGTGGCCCAGCTCTGGCGGGCCTCCCAGGAGGACGCGGATTTCGACATGGTGGTCTTCGCGCACGACGACGTCACGCTGGAGGCGACCACGTATCCGGTGGCCGGAGACGCCGACTTCACCTCGATCGTCGTGCTGCGCGACGTCACCGCGCAGGTGCGGCTGGAGCGCGCCCGGCGCGACCTCATCGCCAACGCGTCCCACGAGTTCAAGACGCCGCTGTTCTCGCTGGCCGGCTCGCTTGAACTCATCGACGAAGGCGAACTGAGCGCCGAGGAGCAGCGGGAGTTCCTGCAGATCATGCGCCAACAGGTCGACCGGCTGCGCACCATGGCGGTGAGCATGCTCGACCTCTCCCGCGTCGAAGCGGGCTCGTTCGAGCTGAATCCGGAGGATGTGGACCTGGTCGCCGTAGGCCGCTCGGTCCTGGACGAGTTCCAGGCGCAGGCGCAGTCCAAGCAGGTCGCGTTGACGTTCGAGGGTGACGACGGGCAGACCGCGTGGTGCGACGAGCAGCGGCTCGTCCAGGTCCTGCGGGCGCTCATCGACAACGCCATCAAGTACTCGCCTGCCGGCAGTTCCGTGCGACTGACGTCCGCCCTTGAGGACCAGGATGCCGTCCTAGTCGTCACCGACGACGGTCCCGGCATCTCCCGCAGTGAGCTGCCTCACGTGTTCGAGCGCTTCCACCGCGGACGTGAGGAGCGCAGTACCACGACGGGAGCAGGCCTGGGACTCTCAATCGCCCATGAGTTGACGGAGATGATGGGCGGGACCATC
Source organism: Actinomycetota bacterium (assembly GCA_036788155.1). Lineage (GTDB taxonomy): Bacteria > Actinomycetota > Thermoleophilia > UBA2241 > UBA2241 > CAIXSE01. Next base: position 47,001 of record DAIQNY010000001.1, read on the forward strand.
TCGGCGGAGTCGCCGGCCGGCGGCGGCGCGCGGTTCACCGTGCGTCTGCCGCGCGCCGCCGGCGTCCGGCGGCGCGCGCGCACCCCCTCCTAGTATCGACTGCGGTCACAAGGCTTAAGGAAGTATCCGCGTTGCTTAATGCGGCCGTAGGGGGCAGGTAACGGCCGGACGACATCGTGAAGAGCAGAGACTCGGGGGCGCCGTCGGGCGGCGCCCTGACGACAAGAGACGCGAAGGGAAGCACACATGAAGCTCAAAGGGTTCCTGGCTGGCCTCGCCGGTGGAGCCGTAGCCGCCGCCGTCGTCGTCCTCCTCCTGGTGTTCGTGCTCGATCTCGGGGAAGTCGACCAGCCGGTCGTGCAGGCCGCGGCGGGGACGCCTGCCGTCTCCACCACCCCCTCGACGGTCGTGAGCGGAGGTGACGGCCTGACCCCCGAGGAGATCTACAGCTCCCTGTCCGGCGGCGTGGTAATGATCCTCTCCGAGTTCGACGGGGTCGGCCAGTTCGGCCAGAGCGCCCAGGCGCTCGGCACCGGCTTCGTGGTCGACGAGGAGGGCTACGTCCTCACCAATGCCCACGTGGTCGACGAGAATGGCCGGCGTGCCAGCCGCGTCACCGTGGTGTTCAACCAGGGCGGATCCGAGAGCCAGCGCGTACCCGGACAGCTCGTCGGAGTGGACGTGGGCAGCGACGTGGCAGTCGTGAAGGTGGATCCGGAAAGGGTGGACCTCAGTCCGCTGCCGCTGGGGATTCCGACAAGGTCGTGGTCGGCGAGCCTGTGGTGGCCATCGGCAATCCGCTGGGCTATGACTTCTCCATCACGTCCGGCATCGTCTCCGCCACCGGCCGCAGCCTCGAGGCGCCGAACGGCCAGACCATCCCGAACGGCATCCAGACCGACGCCGCCATCAACCAGGGCAACTCCGGCGGTCCGCTCATCGATGGGAGCGGACGGGTCATCGGCATCAACGAGCAGATCGCGTCTTCCGGCGGCGGCAACGATGGCCTCGGATTCGCGGTGCCCATCAACACCGCGATCCGCTCACTCGAGCAGATCAAGACGAGCGGCAGGGTGACCTATGCCTGGATGGGCGTGAGCCTCCAGACGCTGACTCCCGACATCGCCGGCATGTTCGACATGGAGACGCAGGGCGGCGCCCTCGTCCAGGCCGTCTCACCGGAGAGCCCCGCGGCCAAGGCCGGAGTCCGGGGCGGGGACCAGACCGTCACGGTGCAGGGTCAGGAGTTCATCATCGGCGGAGACGTGATCATCAAGGCCGACGACACGGAGATCAGGTCGGCCGACGACCTCATCGCCTTCCTCGGCACCAAGAAGCCCGGAGACACGATCGGCGTCACCGTGGAGCGAGACGGCAGGACCCAGGACCTGAAGGTCACTCTGGCGGAGCGACCCAGCGATCTTTGACGTTCGCGACGCGGCGCGAACCCCCTGGCCGCGAACAGGCGCCCGGGAGCAGGGACGGCGGTGACGCCGTCCCTGCTCCCACTGTTTCAGACACACGGCCCACTTTTTTTGACATGCGCCGCAACCCGATGTATACCGTAAGCTCCGGGCTTGACCACTGAGCTGACGCACACTGCGCCCTTGACTTGGTCACTCCAGGGGAAGCCAGCAACCGCGAACGATCGGAGCCGTTTGCCCATGCAGCTCGACGCGCGCCTCCAGGCGCTCCTGCCCGTGGTGCGCGGCCTCGCGGAGATGTTCGGGCCTGAGTGCGAGGTGGTGCTGCACGACGTAGGCAGGCTGCCGCACTCCATCGTCGCGATTGAGAACGGCGCGGTCACCGGTCGCTCGATCGGGGACGTCCCGACCGATCGTATGCTCCGCAGTCTGCGGAACACGGACAGCCAGGACGTGCGTCTGTACATCTCGTCGCACGAGGGCAAGATCCTCAAGTCCCTGGCCGTGACCCTGCGAGACGAAGACGGGAAGCCCTACGGCCTGCTTGGGATCAACCACGACATCTCCGAGATGGTGCAGGCCCAGCGCGTGCTCGCCGGCCTCACCGCTGTGGGACGACTCGAGGGAAACGGCGCGCCCGAGGCGGGCGAGATCTTCGCCGGCGACATCCGCGACGTGGTGTCCGGCATGGTCACGCAGATACTCGCCGAGATGGGCAAGAACCCGTCAGTGATGAGTCGCGAGGAGAAGATGGAGGTCGTCAAGCGTCTCGAAGAGCGTGGCGCCTTTCTCGTCAAGAGATCGGCCGAGCAGATCGCCGAGGCGCTCGACCTCTCTCGGTACACCATCTTCGCGTACCTCAAGGAGATCCGTCATCCCGAGAGCGCATCGGCCGTCGCGGCTGGAACGACGCAACAGCCACGTTCCCGAGACTCTGTGAAGGATCCGGTGTGAGCGGCGGCGGATCCCGTGCGAGCTTCCGGCCGGACGGCGCCACCGTGAGCGCTCTCTACGAGCTCATCGCCGCCTCAGGAGCGCGCGCTCTGTCCGTCGTCGGCCTCGTCAAGAACGCCGGGAAGACCACCGTGGTCAACGCGCTCATGGCGAACTGCCCGCACGTGTTCGGGCTCACCTCACTGGGTCTCGATGGTGAGCGCACCGACCACCTCACCGGCCTCGCCAAGCCCAGCATATCCCCGCCGCCGGGCACGCTGGTCGCCACCACTCAGGGCTCGCTTGACCGCTCGCACTACAGCATGAAGCCGCTTGAAGAGCTTCCGTTCCACACCCCCCTCGGTCGCGTCGTAATCGGCCGTGCCGCCGGCGACGGGACCGTGGAGGTGAGCGGCCCGACGACGCTCGCGGAGTTGCGCGTCACCGTCGATCGGCTGCTGGCGCTCGGCTGCGAGCAGGTGATCGTGGACGGAGCCATCAACCGCCTGGGTAGCGCATCTCCTCGCGTCAGCGACGGCGTCGTCGTGGCGACCGGCGGAATGGTCGGCGACACGCTGGACGACGTCGTCGAGACCACCGTGGGCGCCCTCGATCTCCTCACACTGCCCGGCGTCGGGCCGGAGACGCGGATGCTGCTCGCTCCACATGCGGCGGCAGGCGCCCGCGTCATGGCCTTCTCGGCCGGCGGCGTGGCCCACGCGCTGGAGTTGCCGACCGTGGTGGGGGAGGGGGTCACCGTCGCGCGCGAGGTGCAGCGCCTGGGCGCCGACACGCTGCTCGTCGGCGGCGCCCTCACACAGGAGTTCGTC
>DAIQNY010000002.1:0-43006 GCA_036788155.1 Actinomycetota bacterium
CGAGGAAGGCGTCGCGCTTGGCGTCGTCGTCGGCGAGCAGGGTCTCGCGCTCGGCGGGGGTGATCTCGCCGGCGTTCATGGCCTCGTCAAGGGTGACGGCCACGGCTGCCTTGTGGGCGGCTTCCGCTGCCTCGGCGAGCTTGGCCTCGGCGGCGTCGGCGCGGACGGTCTCAGCGGCGTCGTGCTCGGCCAGCTTCTCGACTTCGGCGAGGATGACGTCCTCGGCGGAGTCCTCGGCCAGGCCCAGCCTGAGTGCTACGGTCTTCATGGATTCACTTCCTTTCGTCGCGGCGTCGCCCTCGGCGAGCGTCACGGTCTGCCCTTCGTCCGTCTCACCGGCGGCGACGGCGGGCGAATCGGCGGGGGTGGGCTCGACGGGACTGCCGTCGTCTTCAGTGGCGAGGGAGAACTCCGAAAGCGAGAGCGTCGCCACGACGCGCTGCTTCTCGGCGGCGTTCTGCACGTCCGGCATCAGGCGCAGAACGGGGGTGTTGGTCAGAGTGAGCGAGCGCAGCACGTTGTCGACCGTCTCGCCGGAGTCGTTCAGGACGACGCTGCCGATCTCGACGGAGCCGTACTTGTACTGCTCGCTCGTCAGGAGCTCGGCGCCCAGCGGGGTCCACTTGACGTCGGCCCAGAGCGCGAGGCCGGTCACGTCGCCCTCTTCGTAACTGGCGAGGTAGACGCGCTTCACCCAGCCGGCGGCCGGGGCGGAGGTGTCGTGCTTGCCGGAGCTGTCGACCACCGGCTCGGTGCCGAGCACGCCCGCCTCGAAGTTGGCGATGAGCTCGTTCGCTAGCTCCTCAGTCAGCGGCAGGTTCGGGTACTTGGCGCTGTGCCACTCGCCGACGGGGAACACCATCATGGGCGTCGTATCGCCCGCCTGGATGGCCTCGCCGAGGCGCACGCGGTAGAGGGCCTGCAGGGACGTCATGAGGTGGCCTCCTGTCGGATCTCGTAGACGACGATGCAGCGGCACTTGTCGCCGCCCAGACAGTTCGGATTCGGAGTCCAGCCCGCGGCCTCGGAGAGGTCGGTGGTCTCGCTCCCGTCCATGGGCGCGCAGTTATCACAGAGCGAGCCGTCGAGGATCGCGCTGTACACGGCCGTCTCGATGTCCTGCGCCTGCTCGGCGGCCTCAGTAGCGCGGCCCAGGTTCATGAGGTCGGAGGCGACGCCCGCCATGCGCAGCGCCGCAGCGTCGGACTCGCGGGTCGCGAGCTCGGCCATGCCGGCCGGGTCCATCGGTACGCCACTGCCGGAGCGGAGCACGGCGCCTGCGACGGCGGCCTGCGTCTGCGCGGCGATGGCGCGGGCTGCCACCTCTGCGGCCTCGTCGACGGCCTCGTCGGGGTCGGGGAGCGGCTGGGCCTTGCGCTTCTTCTCGGCGGCCGCGACGCGCATCCCGGCCTCGCGGCGCTCGAGCGCCTCCTCTACCACCGGACGGCCTTCGCGCTGGCGCTCGAGCTCGCCTGAGACCTGCTCGCGGCCGGCCTCGACGAACCCGGCGAGCACCGGCTTGATGGCGTCGCGCAGGGCGTCGACCATCGGCGGCTGCTGCGCGGCGAACTGCGCAAGCTTCCCGGCCTTCTGGGCGGCGAGGGCGCGTTCTATGACAATGCCGACGAGCTTGTCTCTCACCCGCTGCGTCGCCATGCGCACGGCCGTCTTGGCGTCGTCGAAGCGGGAGGCGACTTCAGCCAGCTCGACGAAGCACTCGACGCCGCGAGGTGCCCGCATCTCGGCGAGGTGCAGGTGCTGGCACTCGCAGGCTTGCGCCTCCATGCCATCGTCGTCTGAGGAGTCGGCGCCGTCTGCATCGTCTGCGCCCGGGCTATCCTGTTTGTTGGCGGCGGGTGCTGGCGGCGCCGGCTTCTCGACGACGACCTGTGCAGTCGTGCCCTCGGGCATGTTCATCTGCTGGCGCGCCCAGTCCTGCGTCTCCTCGTCCAGCGTGCCGAACGCTGTGTTGAAGGCGACGAGCGCCTGAGCGAAGCGCAGCATGTCGACGGCCTGCACGTTGCCGAAGCGCAGCTTGGGCAGGCTGTCGTCGGTGGGGAAGTTGTAGGCGACGGCCTGGTGGATGAGGCCGCCGCGGGCGTTCAGCACGTCCTCGCGGTACATGGCGTGCGCGGTGATCGAGTCGGCGAACAGGTCGGAAAGCGTGGAGCCGAGCGCGCGGCTGCCGTTCTGCGCGTTGCCGAGGTCGAAAACCTGCGCTTGGCAGACGCTCGTGATTTCGGTGTTCCGCTGCCGGATGGCCTCGAGGATGTCGGCCACGCTGACGGAGCCGGTGAGGACCTGGATGTCCTCGACGTCGTCGGAGGAGAAGCGCAGGAACGAGCCGGCCGCGGCGCCGAAGTTGCCGAGCGCCGTATCGATCTTCGCGGCCGTGTCGGAGTCGGGGGTGCCTTGAGTGCGCGCCATGGGGATGCCGCCCAGCTTGCGCGCCAGCTCCGGGAGCTCTACCTCGAGCTGCTCCTTGATGTACCACGGCTTGAACATGGCGCGCAGGATGGGGCGGCCGCGGAAGTTGTCGCCTTCCTTGTCGTGGCAGAACCAGACGAGCTTTTCGCCCGGTATCTCGAAGGAGCCGCCGGTGTCCGGCCGCTGCGTCACCTGCACGATGGCGCCGTGCTGCACTTCGATGTCGTTCGCCTCGATGGACGACGGCGGGCGCAGGGCGAGGCGGAACTTGGCGAGCCCGTCCTCGAGCCGCCAGATGATCTCGAACGGCGCGAAGCCGTAGTCGAAGGCCAGGCAGGTGTCTTGCAGGAACGCGCGCCAGGGGAACTCGTCGAGCAGTAGGCGCTTGATGAGGGCCGCCTTCTCGTCGGCGTCCGGGTTGCCAGGCTCGGCAGAGACGATGGAGACGGAGGCGCGCAGCAAGGGCAGGTTCTGGGCGCGCCTGAGCCCGGCGATGTGCGGGTCGCTGAAGCGCATGCGCTGGTAGACGGTGCCGCCCTGGCGGCCCATGAGCTCGTACTTGTACTCTTGCTCACGAAGCCGTGAGGGGCCGCTGCCGACCTGCCACGTGACAGCGTTCGAGCCACGCTCGGAGGTGTCCGGGCGCGGCTTCGTCTCGGCGAGGCGGAGGCGGTGGAAGATGCTCACGCTGTCTAGCGTGAGGCACCATGGTGGTCACTCTAACGGCAAGTTCTGAGGCTAGAAGGTGCCGGAGCGGCGGCCGGGGACGGTGGCGACCGCGTTCTCCGACGCCGGTCGGTTCGTCCAGTTCACGCCGAAGTACCGGAGCGCGTCGAGCACGTGCTGATAGGGTGACTCGTGCGACTGGTCGTAGAGCTCAGGGCGCACCTTGTCGGGCGGCACCGAGGTGAGCGAGGCGACGAGGCAGGGGCAGGCGGTCGAGACGACGAGCGGCAGGTCGGGGTCGGCGATCAGCTCGAGCAGCCGCATGCAGCCGTCACGGACGCTGCTCGGCTTGCTGACGAAGTGCAGCCCGGCGCGGCGGAAGGCGCTCGCCTCCGACTCGCCCGTCTGCGCGTTCACGCCGCGGCCTGCCGGGTCGCCGTAGGTGCGCGCCGGCGGCTTCGCGAGGCCGAGCTTGATGTCCGTCTCAAGGATGCCGTCGATGAACGCTCCCGTCGTCATGCGCGCCGACGGCTCGCGGAAGGCGGGCACCAGCTCGGCGACGACGAACGGCTGCCCGGCCGGTGAGACCTGCACCCAGACGCAGGCGGGGTGGTGGTAACCGAAGTCGACGGAGCGGTACGTCTGCCAGTCCTTCACCGGCCGGATCTCGCGCACGTGCTGCTCGCGCTTGAAGCGGGAGAAGTAGGACCCGGCCGGGGTCACGTCCCAGTTGCCCTCGAGGAGCTGCGCCCGTGTCACGTCGTCAAGCTTCTCGAGGGCCGCAAGGTAGGCGTCTTGGTCGACGTGCGGGTTCTCACGGAGCTTGGCGGGGATGAAGACGCGCGTCCCGTCCTGCTTGGTCGTGATGAACCGCTGCTTGACCCACTCGTGGCCGACGCCGCCGGGGTTCGAGGCCGCACGCATGCGAATCGGCACCTCACTGCCGGCGAGGCGGCGGAGGCGGCTGAACAGGTAGGTGTACTGGCTCTCGGTGAACTGCGTGAGCTCGTCGAAGCCGATGAACTGGAACTCGGCCGACTGGTAGCGGTACTTGCTGTTCTCGCTCTCCAGATAGCCGAACGTCAAAGTCGCGCCGCTCGGGAAGGTCCAGGCATGCTCGATGCCGTTCCACTTCGCCGCCGTCCCGCGCAGCCACAAGTCTGCCCTGTCCATGAGGGCGCCGGGGAGGGCGAGGTCGGCGAAGGTGCGGCGCAGGAGGAGCGCGGCGTACCCGGGCACGTCGACGTACTGCAGTGCGGCCATGAGCAGGGCGTCGCTCTTGCCACCGCCGGCGGCGCCGCCGTACAGGGCTTCGTCGCAGGTGAGGTCGAGGAACTCGCGCTGCTTGGGCGTCGGCTCGTGCGGAGCCCAGCCGCGGCGGGCGTCAGTCCTTCGCTGCCGCTCCGCCAGTAATGCCCTCAGCCTCTCGGACGATGGCGGCGGCGAGTTCGTCGTCCGACATGGCGGCGATGTCCGGGTACCGATGAGACACCTCCTCGCGGATCGTGCTCTCGCCTGCCTCCAGGCGCAGCTTGTCGATGAGGATGCCGCAGGTGACGGCAAGGTCTTTGCAGACGTTCGCCGGCGGCTCATCCAGCTCGACCTCGACGCCAAGCTTCGTGAACGTCTTGAACTTGCCGTCCATGCGGTCGAGCACCGTGAGCGCCCGGTCCAGCAGCTTGACGCGCAGTTGCTCGCGCTTCTCGGCCTGCGCAGCGATGGAGGCGGCAGTCGCCGCGGCCGTCTGCTGTTCCACGAGCGCCGCCTTGTCGACGCCGGCGGCCTTGCACCAGTTCGACACGGAGCCGGCCGAGCAGCCGAACTTGCTCGCTGTCTCGAAGACCGGGTGCGTCTTCGCGTACTCGACGACGGCCGCCTTCTCGGCGTCAGTCCAGGTCTTGCGCTTGCTCATGCCTTCACCTTGGACCGCAGGCGGCTCGGTCTAACGGCAACTTCCCCCAGCTCGAGCACGTAGCCGCGACGAGCCCCGACGATGACGCCGCCGAGCGACTCCGGGCGGCGGTTCAGGTAGCGCACGACGTCCTGCACCTGACGCGACGTCGCCTTCAGTACGGCGCACAGGTCGACGGCCTCCGGGTAGGCGGCCACGACGAGGTGGCGCACGACGGTGTGGACGCGGGGATCGTGCCGCGGGTTGTACCCGGCCGGCACGTGAAAGCCGCAGACCGGCGAGTCGTGGTCGTGAGCAAGGCGGGCTCCGCAGCCGGGCCACAGGCAAACCGGCGTGCGGGTTGTCGGGCAGGAGCGGCGGCGGGAGGTGGGCTTGGTCGCGGTCTGTGGCTGGCGGTGCAGGGTGACCATCAGTCCGGCCGCCCCTTGCGCTGCAGCCAGAACCACGTGTCGGGCCGGCGATCCTGTATGGCCTCCCAGAACTCGGCGACCTCGGCCGGCGGGGAGGTGGTGACGATGGGCGGGGTGGAGAGGAGGACGGTCACCGTCCTACCCCTGCGCCGCCTCCATCTCCCGGTGATACCTGTCCCGCACCGCCTGCGCCAGGTGCAAGGCGATGCGGAACGAGGGATCCTGGTCCGCCGCGGCCTGCACCTCTGAGAGCGAGAGCCCCAGTGCAGTCGCTGCCGTCTCCGTCCCTGCTCCTTCGCAGATCGAGCCGAGCAGTCGCTGCCGTTGTGAGGTGTCCACGTCCGTAGCCTACCATCCCTGCCAGCGTAGACGGCGTTCGCCAGTCGCTCTATGACGTCTTTTGGCAGCGTTCTGGCAGTCAGTTGGCAGTCAGTATTTGACGGCACGAGGCCGAGAGCGTGTGCCCAGGCGTAGCAGGCGTGGAGGGTGGCGCGGTAGCTGCGGACCGACTTCGGCGCGGCGCCGGCTGCGATCTCGGCCGCCTGCCACTCGGCGACGTCGGCGGGGGAGAGGGCCGCGGCCCTGCACATGCCCAGACTCGGGACGATGTGCAGGGCCGCGTTCTTGGCGTGGTGACGGATGGTGTTCGGGCGCTTATCGGGAGCCACGCAGTCCCGTTGCCAGCGGGTGAGCAGGTCGGCGACGGTGCCCGGGTCGGAGGCGGAGACGGGGCCGGACAGCAGGGCCTCGAGCTCGTCCCGGAGCCGATCAAGGTCGGCGTCGGCGCTCGGGTCTGAGGGTGAGCGCCGTAGCCGTGACCGCCACGGGCCGTAGTAGGTGCGGTGCTCGAGCCTGCCGCCGGAGCGTTCGGCCTCACGGACCCCGACGTAGACGGCGGCCCGGTAGCGGGGCTTGCCGCGGACGGTGCGGGATTCGGTGCGGCCGGTCACTTGGTGCAGAACTTGGCATGGCAGTTGTCCCATGCGATCTCGCGGTCATCCTGGCTCATGCTCAAGAGATGCTCGAGGCACTCGCGCTCGGCAGTCAGCTGCTCCGTCGTAGCCTCGTGGATGTTCTCCGGCAGGGCCACGTCGAGACACCAGCGAATGTGTGCGTCCTCCATGTTGCCGTCGTCAACGACGACGTGCGCGTTGCCTGCGACGACACTGAAGGCGTAGACGGCGCGCATCAGGTCGACAGCCTTGTCTATCGCGGTCAGGTCAGGCATTGTGCCGCTCCATGTAGCACGCATCGCAAACCGGACGCGCTCCCTCGTACTCGTGCTCGTCCAGGAAGCTTTCGGCGACACGCTGGCAGTAGTCGCATTTCTCGACCCCGCACACGGCGCAGGTGAATCGCCGCTCCATGTGCTCGCAGTAGTCGTCATCGCCCTCTACCGCTCGCTTGTACTTGGCCACGAGCCGGGCGAGGGCGAGGATGGCCTGACCTCCGCCGGGGACTTCGGACAGCATGTAGTCGGGGTCCCAGTTGAACAGTTCGGCACGGGCGAGTCTCGACTTCGCCCACGTCTCCACCTCCGCACACTCCACCCCGGCCTCGGCCAGTATCTGTCTCGGGTCATCGCTCATGCTCTGCATGCTACACCCTCCCTAGCGGCAACTGGCCTTTGATTGGCTTCCGTGGCTTGCTTGAGATGAACTTGCGCTGGTGACGCGGCCAGTACACGCGCACGTACGGTGGTTTGCGCCAGCCAAGATAGCGGTAGCCAATCAGGTCGTTGCCTTCAATGATGTCTCCAAGGCTCCTGGCGATGTTCACCACTTTGCCGGTGTATGAGGCGAGGTAGGCGCAGTCCACGTCCCCGCCGCGCTGGTCGGCCACGATCCTTCCGCTGTGCCGCCACTCGCCCCGGTGGTCGCGCAGGTCGTTCACCACGTCGGCGTAGAAGTGCGGGTCAGTAGCGGGGTCGTAGGCTGTGAGGGTGGCGGTCACCTTCGCCCCTTCCCTCGCCTGCACCAGTTCACGCACTCGACGAAGTCCTCGAGCGAGTCCACGACCCGGACCTCGACGCCTTGCTCGGCGGCGCGCTCGATGAAGACCTGTTGGCCGAGGTTGAGACGGCCCGCTGGATTGTCCGCGTCCTTGGTCCGCTTGCATTCGATGAGGACGACTTCGCCGGCGCAGAGGAGTACGAGGTCGGGGAAGCCAGCCGTGGTCCCGGAACCCTTCGCCCGCCGCTGTCCGACCTCGGCCAGGAACGCACCCATGGCCGTGGCGGCGTCGCGGCAGGACTGGACGAGGTCGCGTTCGAGGCCGCTCAAGGCTTGGCCCAGTAGTCGGCAGCAGGGACGCCGTTGATGTAGCCGGCGCGCTTGCGCTTGTAGTCGCCACACCAGCACATAACGGCCGTTCTCGGGAACCGCTTTCCGGGCTTGGCCGGGTCGGGCGCGTACCTTCGACACTCGGACAGGTTGGCGTGCCAGAAGCGGCACGTCTGGCAGTACCCGCGCCCGCTCAAGGCTTGGCCTCGAAGTGGGAGCAGCCGAAGTCGGGCGGCTTCAGTGGGGTGCGGCGAAGCATCACCCCGCACCTCCCTGTCCGGGGTTGCGGTCGGGGAGCAGTGACAGGGCGAGGGCGCTGTCGTTCAGTCCGTCAACGAGGTAGCGACGTGGCCAGCTTTGCACTCCACGCTCGCCAAGCAGCAACTCCTCATACGCACGGCGCAGGTTCGTGATTGCCCTCTCAACGAGGGCCAGCGGTTCGCAGTCTGGCCACAACTTTCCGTCCTCGTCGTGGAGCGTCTTCGTGTCGTTGAACTCAGCCGCCCGCGCCTTCATCAGCACTACGGCGGCGTCTATCTGCTGGTCGATGCTACCCACGGTCAGCCTCCTCTTCCGGTGCGGGGACGTGGCTTGCCGTACACCCCACACGCGCATCTGTCGTCAGCCCTGTTCTTGGCCAATGTCGCGCCACAGTCAGGGCAGTGGGCCTCCTCTTCCGGTGCGGGGTTGGCGGCGTCGTAGCCTGCGTTGAGTCCGTCGAGCGTGTTCTTGACCCAGACAGATTCGGCCGGAAGGACGTGCTTGATCGTGCTGTGTGCCTTGGTCTGGTACGCCAGTGACAAGGCGCGGCCCAGCATCCACTCCCACCTGTCCCGCTCCCGCTCGACGGCGGCGAGGGCTTGGTCCCTCTCCCTCAGCGCGGCGGCGAGTTCGCGCCGTAGCTCCCGCTGCCTCCATGCCTCGTTCGCCCATATCTGGATGGTTAGGAAGGCGTCGGTGGCCAGCATGCTCGCGATCTGCATCGCATGCTCGGGTGACATTCCCTTGATGAACCACGGAGACTCGTCAAGGAACTTGAACCACTCAGCAGGCAGGCCGTCGGGGAACACCTTGATGCTGCCTCGCTCCACCGCCGGGAACCCCTCCCCCAGCAGGTCACGGATGTCGGTCACGTCAGGTCCTCCTCTCCGAAGTAGCCGATGAACGGCATTTCGACCCGGCCGCACTTGGCGCAGGTGGCGTTGGGTTCGCGCTTGATCTCCTCGAAGCCGTTGACGAGCACCGTGTGGTCGGCCTTCACGTACCGGCAGCACTTCGGGCAGTGGCGGGCGAAGAGGGCGCCGCCCTGGTAGGCCTGGTACGGGCCCTCGTAGTGGTCGAAGGCGGTCATCGGTACACCACCAGGTCCAACCGCTCGCGGTAGGCGCTCATAGCTGCGCCACCGTGATGAGACGGCACATGTGGCAGAGTGCGCCTGCTGGCCGTTCCTTGTGCAGCTTGAACGTCTCCCAATCTGGGTCATCGGACTCGGCCCACCAGTGGCACACGTTCTCGATCTCGTCCTCGTGCATCACTCCTTGTCCTCCCTCGTGATCTTGTGCCGGGCATCGACCTCCATGGTCCCGTTGCCGGCGATGTTGAGACGCACCTTGTTCCCGTGCTCTGTCCCGGCCTCGACCCGGACCCGGTTCCCGGAATAGGGACTGACCGTGGTATAGGTGCCGGTCCTGGGGCGGTGGCGGGCGAAGCGGCGGGCGGTCATGGACACACCTCGTGCCGGGCATAGAGCTGTCCGCCGCGTGTCTCGACCTCGACGGTCTGGCCACGGGCGGCGCCGGGGTAGGAGTCGTTGAGGAGGGCACTTTTCGCCGCCTGCGCATTCATCACAGCGTGCCCTCCCAATCGCAGTCCGGGCACCAGCCCGGGCCGCCGATGATGCCGACGACGAGCACGCTCGAGCACTCCGGGCAGCGCCAGTCGTACAACTCCTCACCGGCGACCTCGTGGCAGCGGCGGATGACACGGGCCGGGGTCGGCAGCTCCTCCTCTTCGCGGATGAGGGCGCGGACGGCCTGACGCACCACGGCCGGGGCAATCCCCTCATCCATGATCGCCATGACGTACACGGCCTCAGTCGCCTTCGACCACGCATTGCGCGGGAACGCGGAGCCGATCATCTTCACGGCGTCCAAGAGGTCGCGCGGGTTGGTCTGCGGGGCATACGGAACTACGTCCGCCATTGTTCCCTCCGTATGTCTGGGCACCGGCTCGGAGCACGGCGGCCAGGTCGTCATCGTCGGCTACGTCCATGGACCCGTGCTCCTCGCCTTCGGCCCACTCGTACCAGCGGGCGCGCTCACCCTTGGGCGGCTTGGCGAGGAAGGTCCGGGCGTGCTGCATCTTGCAGTTCGTCCGCTCGCAGTGGGCGCGGTACTCACGGGCAGCGGTCAGAAGGTCGCCGTGCTCGGCTCCCTTGGTGCGCCAGAAGCGGTAGAGGCGCTCGGCGTCGGCCTTGCTGCCGATCTTGCCGTAGACCTGCCACCATTCCGCGAAGTCATCCGCTCCGGCTGGCGCGGAAGCGTCAGCCAATGCTCTTAAGGACAGGGCAGGACCGGGCAGGGCAGGACCGGGCAGGGCAGGGCAGGGCAGGGCAGGGGAAGTAGTAACGCTCTCGTTCGATGCTTGTTCAACGCTTGTACTACCGTCTGGGAGCGGTGGTAAGGCATCATCGTGTACCGTGAAGACCCACTTACGACCGTCGGTTGAGTGTCGTTCACCGGTCACCCATGGAGGCAGCGGCAGTGTGTTCTCCTGCGGATTGCGCGGGTGCTCGTGCTTGTGGAAAGAGCGCAGGTAGAGGTACCTGACGCCGCCGGATGTGTACGGGATGAGCTTGCCGGCCGCGATCAACTCGTCTCGCCACTGCTCGAGCTTCTCCACGGTGATGTCGGCGTCGAGCGGGCTCGGCCAGAGGAGTAGCTTCCAGGTGAAGCAGTCGTCCTCGAGACAACCCGAGTCCTCCGCCAGCGCGTACAGGCCGCTGTACGTGGTGCGCTTGTCACGCGGCCAGCGGAGCAGCTCGCCGTCACTGAAGTAGTCGGCCTTGCGGATCCGGTTGCGCAGGCGGGCCATCAGGACTCACCACGCACGGCAACGGCGAGGCTGGTTGAGGGCGACGAACGCGGGGTACGGATGATACACTTCACCCGTCACCACCTCCTCGCAGGTAGTGGCCACGCCCCGGGCGTTCACAGCGCGCCGGGGCACTTCTCTTGCCGACCACCATACACCCTTCGCCTGACTGATGGAAGCCCGACCCCCCGGGCGATGGATATGTCATGCACCTACCTCCTCGAGGACATCGGCTGGGACGCGGCCTTGGCGGGCGAGGTGGCGGTAGAAGACGACCAGCCGCGCCCATGTCTTCGGCCTCACGGTCTGCTGGCGCCGGATGTTCGCGGGAGCCGCGATGTGCAGGCGCTCCTTGAGTTCGTAGACCGACACGCCGGCGGTCCGCATCTCGTCCATCAGCCTGATGGCCTTGCGGGCCGGGACGACGCGGCCGGGCAGCACGGTGCCGAGCTTGACGGAGAGGATCGCGTCTTCGGAGTCCCGGTGCAGGGAGTTCTGGCGGCCGAGCATGATGCGCTTCAGCACGAGCCGGTGGAGGCCGGCGGCCTCTGCGACGGCGTCGCGGCTCATGCCGGACCTGATGAGCTGCTCGACGTGAGCCACGGCGGCATCAGCGGGCACGCGGCGCGTCTGCCCGTGGTACCGCTCGCGCATGTAGGTCCGCTGGTAGTCCCGCCACGCCTCGCGGCAGGCGTCGCAGCGGCAGCTGGACTTCGTGTAGGAGCTGATCCCAACGGGGTAGGGTCCGACGTGTTTCATCCCCTCACCCGCGCCTTCGCCAGCCGCCGCTCCCGGTACTCGGCGTCGGTGTGGTACTTGCGGACCGAGCGCCCGTTGCGGCATTCTGAGCAGGTCAGGGAGAGGCCGTCCGACTCGTCCCGGTCTCGGTGGAAGAACTCGCTCGAGGCCGGCAGCGTGCGGAAGCAGGCGTTGCAGATCCGGGGGCCGAACAGCAGGAAGTCGATGTCTGTGGCGTCGTCCCAGTCGTCGGTCATGCCGCCCCCCTCCTGCGCGGCCACGGACCACACACCGTACCGACGCCGTTGCGTGCCATCTGGTACCACTCCCGCGCCTGCCGCTCGCTCACGACGTGCTCGGTGTCCGGGCAGGCGACCATGGTGGTGAAGGTCGTGCCGTCGTGGCAGAGAATGACTACGTTGCCGGTCGGCGTCTCGGTGGCGGACAGGACGCTCACCATGGGGCACCTACCTGTGGATAGACCCGCGAGATGAGCCAGTGCGTGTCGACCAGCCAGCCGAAGCCGCCGTTCTGCAGCGTGCCCTTCTTCGCCACGAGCTCGTTCGGCTTCGGCCGTGCGTCACCAAGACCGTGCACGGGGCTCGCCTCCATCCGTTCCCGATAGCGGGCGCAGGCCCGGGTCACGGCGCCGGATGCCTCCTCATGGACCACGCCGGTCTTCTTGTCGACGACGCGCTTGCGCCGGTAGCCGAGCACGTCAGAGGCCGTGCGCGCCGAGCACCAGCCCGCGTTGTACAGGTCCCGGTGATCGGCCGGGATCGTGTCCAGAGGGCTGATGTGCTCGGCCGTCCAGGTGACCGGCTCGGTGGGGACGGTGGCGGGGGCGCTCATGCCCCCGCCTCGTCGCCGGTGAAGAAGTCGCGGGCCTGGTCGAGACCGTCGTCGAACTCTTCCTCGACCGGCTCCGGCGCTTGGTCCTTGGATGTACCCTTGCCGGTCGGGATGAGCGTCTGCGTGACCTGCTTGCGTCCGAGCCTGGCACGGAACTTGAGCGGCTCCGTCAGCTCCGGCGAACCATTGACGCGGATGCACAGGCCGCTCTCGGACAGACCGCTCGTGTCCTTGACCGGGTGCAGGGTCAGCTTGTGACCGACCCATGCGCCGGAGTCGTCTCCCCACATGGCGCGGCAGCAGACCCCGTTGGTCTTCACGAGGACGAGCTTCTTCTCCGTCTCATCGAAGGAGACGATCACGGCGCCCTCTTCGGACCCGGCGCCGTTGGACAGCATCTCGCGGGTCACGTCCTTGATGGTCAGCGTGACCGGCTTGCCGTTGAACTCCCCGGCCTTGAGGTAGGTTCCGGGGTAGAGCTGGTCGAAGGACAATCCCTTCGTCATTTCAGCACCTCGATTGTGTCTGTCTCGTCGGCATCCCCAAACGCCCACGGCGGGAGGTCGAGCGATACGCGCTCTGGATAGCGCCCCGGCCACTCGCCGGACTCGGAGCATTCCGCGAGTCGCGAGAGCAGGGCGTGGAACTCGTCGGAGCCTGACCAGAGGTCGTCGCTTGAGACGGCGAAGACCCCGCAGTCGAACGGCGGCTTGGTCTCGGCGGCGATGATGACGGCGCGGCACTCGCGGTCGAACATGGCCTGCACTCCGTCGCGGTACATGCCGAGCTGCGAGACGTACTTGAGCTCGGAGACGGTGCGGACGAAGCGGTGCAGGTCGAGGTCGGCCGTGGTCTTGAAGTCGACGATTACCCCGAGCCCGTTGCCGTTCGGGAGGATGAGCCGGTCAAGGCGCGACTTGCAGGCGATGTCCGTCTCGGTGTCCCGCCACGTGATCGTGACCTCGTTCTGTCCCTTGCCGGCCAGCAGCTTCGACGCCACGGGGTGAGCCGTGACCGCCGCCTGTACGCCGAGCACCCTGTCCCACTCGTCGCGGGTGAGGATGTCCTTGCCCGCGTTCGCGTCCCGGAACTCCGTCCAGACGCCTCCGCGGCGAGCCCCGTCGAAGACGACGAACTGCTCGGGCAGGTGGACTGGTTCGAGCACGGCGCAGTGACAGGCGCGGCCGAACAGCATCGCCGGAGAGTCGACCGGCTCGCCCTCAAGATGCGCCAGGTAGTGGGCCGGTGACTTGGCCATGTGCTTGAGGTCAGACCAGCGGACGCCGGGCAGGGCCTCGTACTCTGCATAGCTGATGTTCACGCCCTACACCCGGAACGGCTTGAGCATCCGGTCGGCCGCACGTCTGCCGCGGTTGTACTCCTGTACGACCAGTTCAGCTACGCAGGTGGCGATTGACCCGCCGATGAGGGAGTGCATCCCGCGTGCGTCTCCGAGAAGCTTCTGTGGGCCGCCTGCCCGGCGGGCAAGCTTGGAGACCATCTCCTCGTCGGAGATGCGGTCCTTGTCGCGCAGGTAGACCTGACCGATGCCCTTGATCATCATGCCGTGGAGCGCGTGGCTGTCGTCGCCCCACGCCTGCACGATTGTGTGGAGGGTACGGTGCAGGGCCGCGGCGTCTGGCTCGGCCTTCGGATGCGGGCGGTGAATCTTCTCGAGCGCCTTGACTGCCTGGATGGCCCCACGCTGGCCGCCGGGAGCGATGGTCAGACCCTCGTTCTCGACGATGTCCATGATGGTGCATTGGTCTTGCTTGCCCTGCATCCACGCGGACATGAAGAGGTTGTACGCCTGCAGGCCCTTGAAGTTGTTGACCTGCCGGAAGATCACTGCGGCCTCTGCGTCGGTTATCTCCCCGTGGTCCACACAGGGCACTTTGTGACTGCCGTTGTATCCCATGAGCCTGAGAGCGGCAGTGCGGTTCTGGCCGTCGATGATGAGGTACTTGCCGTTCCGACGAAGGACATGGAGTACGCCGAAGGCGCGTTGGTCGAAGTTCTCAGCGATGTCGTGCTGCAGGGTGGTGACGTCGCGCTGGCAAGGAGCGTTCCACTTGCCAAGTTCCGAAAGCGGAAGCCAGACTGTTTCGATGCCGATGGTCTTCACAGTGAGTTCTCCTTGAGAGTCTTGCGGGCAGCGAGGATCACGCGAATGCCCGCGTCCAGTTCGTGAATCTGCGTCTCGTCAAGCTGGCAGCCAGCGAAATCGACTCCGTCGATGGCTGCCGCAATGCCGTTGATCTGGGTGAGGAAACGGCTTACGAGTGCAGCGCCGTTTCTGTGGTGCAGTCGTGGCTTGCGCTGTCTCGCTCCCGGTACGTCGGGAGCTGATGCCGAGGGCTCTTGGCTCTGGACACGCTGGCGAGCCCGTCGCACCTTTGCGTAGGCGGGGACCACCTTCCCGGTCGTCTCCATCTCAGCGAGCGCGGCCTGTGCCACCTCCCGCACCTCCTCCGGTGCCTCTGCGTCTTCGGCAGCTTCCACGACCGCCTTCGCCCGCTGATACGTCGCGCCGCTCATGCCGATGGCGGAGCCGACTACGTCGCGGGTCTCGGGACCGCGGACACCCTGAGTTCCGGGGACCTCAGGGTCCGGTTTGCCAGCCTCCATCCGCGCCCGCGCCCTCGGCCGCTCCAGTTCTTCGAGGCGGCGGCCCAGCGCGACGAGTTCTGGAATGGTCATGTCCTTGCGGCAGGTGTTCTCGTCGCGCTCTGCCCTAACGAGGTCAGCAGCGTCGGTCAGCGTGTCGATGACACACACGGGAACGTCATCCATGCCGAGCGCGAGACAAGCCTGCAGTCGACGCTCGCCGACGATGAGCCGGTTACCTTGGTCGATCACGATTGGCTGGAGCAGTCCGACCGTGCGGATGCTGTCCATGAGGTCGTCGAGCGACCCGAGGTCTTTGCGGAACCGTGTCCCGACTGTGATTGCGGAGGGGTTCACGCCCCCACCCCCTTCAGCAGCCCCGCCGCCGCCTCCATCTCGCGGCGCAGTACCTCGATCGGGTCCGTGACCGCGCGCTCTATCTCGGCGTCGGTCGTGGTCCCGTGCACTTCCCCGAGCCGGGCACAGGCGGCGACGAAGGCCAGCTCGAGCCGGTAGCGGGGAAGGCTGTAGATGAGGTCAAGGGTCGTGGCGTTCATGCCGCGGCCCTCGCCTTCCGCACCGGCGCGCAGTCGGCGATCCACGAGCGCGCGTCGAACTCGCCGCCCCGGTCGTTCGCCATCTCCCAGAGCACGTCCGCGTTCGCGCGCACGTACTCGTCCCAGTCGTCGCCTGAGTGCCGCGTCTTGCGGTACGAGGCGGCGATGAGCAGGGCAAGCTCGGAGACGCGGCCGAGCGCTTGGATGCGCTCGCACTCGCAGTCGCCGTAGGGGCTGGCCTTGCAGTAGCCGGCGCCGGTCTCGGTCTCACGGCCGAGGTCGTCGCAGGAAGAGCACGACCAGGAGGCCATGTAGGAGAGGTCGATCATCGCGTCATCGCCTCCCCAACCAGCCACGACGCCGCGCCAGCCACGATCCACAGGACCGCGTGCGTGACGTGCTCGGGCAGCTCGACCACGGCGGCGATCCAGCAGCCGAACGCGGTGAGCATGAGGATGGCGGCGAGTGCGCGAAACGTGCCTGAGTAGGAAGCGCGCGGCGTTTTCCCTGTGGTACGATGCGCGAAGCCTCGGCTTCCTTGGCGGGAGGTTCTTGGCTGTGTTACCCGGCCGTCTGGGGCGCTCGCAACGCCCCGGGCGGCCACCTTCTTGGTGGTCATCTCATCTCCTTACTCACTCACGACAGGTCTCTTCTTCACCTCCTCTCGTCTCTCGCGGTTGGCGTGCGTTGCCACGGACTCTATACCCGGTGTCGGACGGATGTCAACACTTAGACTCGTCAGTCCGAGGCCTTCCGCGCTTCCTCGGAGTCACGTTGCACACGCCCACACTGCGACGACGGCCCCGCACCTCGGACAGTTCGCCATCTTCCACCCCTCCTACCTGCCCGGCCCCCCGACCGGACGCTTTGGACCCTACACCAGATGCGGTCCCCGTGCCTCATGCTCTGCTTGAGTCGGTACTATCATGGCCGAACGGAACGCTGCCGACAACAGTAGCTTGGCCGGAATCTCGCGTCTCAGCTCCTGACCCCCGTAAACGGCTCCGGGGCCGCCCCCGACGCGAAACGCGCTGAGAGCGGCCCCGGTGCGGCTGTGGCGGGCTATCTCACCACGTCGCGTCCGGCCACGCCAGCTTCTTGATGAAGTAACCGACGGCGGCCGCGGCGGCGCTGGCGACGGCGGCCCAGCTCTCCGGCACGCCGATGGCCACGAGGTTCGCCCCGACGGCGGCCCACGCGATCCCGGTCAGGGCCAGCGTCCAGATGCCGCGGATGAGGGCGGCCTTGAAGCGCGTCCAGTCCATGGTCTCGTTACCCATGTTCACCTCCCCTCAGACAGGTAGACGGGTCTGTGCCGCAGCCGCTTCGATGCGGCGGCGGGCGATGGTGACGTACTCGGACTCCCTCTCAATCCCGATGAAGTCCCGGCCCTCTTCCATGCAAGCGACGCCGGTGGTGCCGGAGCCGGTGAAGGGGTCGAGGACGAGGTCGCCGGGACGGGCCACGAGGCGGACCAGCCAGCGCATGAGGGCGAGGGGCTTACAAGTTGGGTGCGTGTTCCCTTGCAGCCGCACGCTTGCGCTTGTTCTCAATGGCGTTTCGGATACAACAGTCCTTGCACCAGGGGCTGACCCCGCTCTTTCGTTCGTAGTAGTCAGTGATCGGCCTAGTGACTCCGCACTTTCCGCAAGGCTTATGCCACAGGCCGGAAGCGTCGCGAGTACAGCCGCTATGGATTCGCTTATGGGTCGTGTGGTCCAGACAGGTGAGGTTTTCGATACGGTTGTCTTGCTTGTCTCCGTTGACGTGGTGGATACAGTGACCGTCAGGTACTGGCCCGAACTCGGACTCCCACACGATGACGTGCTGCATCCTTGACTTTCCTGTCCCGTCGCCCACTCGGATATAGCCCTTACGAGTGACGTGACCTGTGCCGTACTTTCGCCGCATGGACACACCTCCAGTTCCAGCGTTACGAATAGACCGCTTACGCCTGCGTTGCGCTCACGGGACGAACTCTTAGCGTTGTAGAAGAAGCGGGAGGGGCCACCGGAGTCGCCCACGCTCAGCACATCGCCCTCGCGCCGTGCTGCCCCGTACATGCCTGCCCCATAGTCGCTTCGGCAGGTACCGGGATGAGTCGTCAGCACCCCCACCGCCCCATCCAACTCCCGCCCCGCCTCCTCATCCAGCACGAGGTTGGCGGGCCAGCGACCTTCGGCATGGTGGCGCGGCGAGTCTGGGTGCGGATTCTCGCTGCCTGTGTAGGTGTGCGAGAAGCCGCCTGCGTAGACCTCGCCGCGCCCCAGTCCGCTGCCGGGCTGGTTGTACGAGCGGCGTGTCGGGTCGATGCAGCCCTCTATCGAAACCCGGCACTCCTCAATCCCCAGCTCCCGCATCGGCCCCGGTTTGCGGGCGAGAATGATCGGCTCCCATGCGGGCTTGAGACACGCCTTGCCTTTGGGAAACCCGGACCCGTACAGCCACATGAGCGTGTCCCGTATCTCGAACCCGGCATCTTCCAAGGCGCAAGCAAGGCGGTGCCATGTGCGGGTGCCACCGAAGGCGAGGAGGTAGTGGGAGGGCTTGAGGACGCGGAGGGCCTCGGTTGCCCATTCCTCGTTGAACTTTTGGAATGCGTGCAGTTGCGCGGGCTTGCTGGCGACGACCTCCCAGTCCGGCTCGGGGCACTGACAGGGCGACCCGCTGAACTCCTGCTTGTGGCATATACGGCACCGCTTCTTCGTTGCGCGGGGATAGGCTGACGACTGACGCCTGACACGGCGGCCATTCCAATCTGGTGAGTTTGTGTCCTTACGGCTCCATGCCTCGCCGCCCGAATGGAAGCGGTCCCATTCCTTCCCCATGAACTCCAGCCCATAGGGAGGGTCACAGACCACCGCATCCACCGACCCGGCCTCCATCCCGGCCATGACCTCGAGGCAGTCGCCGTGGATGACCTCGAACGTCACGCGCGGTCCTCCTTCAGTCGCTCGACATCGGAGCGCACGATCTGATACCGCTCCCGGTCAGAGGCCCGCTGCCGGGTCCGCAGCGTCCCGTCCTCGCACCATGCCGTGACCGTGCGCCGGGAGACGCCGAGCAGGCGCGCGGCCTCGCCGGTGGAGAGATAGCGACGGGCGCGGAGCCGGGTCATCACGGAGCACCCGGTACGTGCGTTTGCATGAAGAGAGCGAGGCCGACCACGACCAGTGCCCCGGCTAGGAACAGGCCCCAGCGCACGGACAGGCGGCCGGTGTACCAAAGGACGGTGCCGACGGCGGAGACGGCCGCGGCCGTCCAGACGAGGAGGGCTAGGGCGTCGGTGGCGGTCACCATGCACCCGCCCTGACCTCAAGCCGCCCGTCGACCAGCAGCAGCAACCGATGGCACCGGCTGCAGTCGTAGTAGCTGAACGCCTCGCCCTCGATCCTGACCTCTGCCGGCCCGAACAGCCGCGTCGAGCCACAGGCCGGGCAAGTGTGCGCGTGCTCGGCGGTCATGTAGGCGAACTCGGCGCACAGACCGGGCTCGGCGTAGTCGCAGCGGTGACAGTCATGTACGCAGTCGTGTCGGAGATGGTGGGTCATCACGTCACCTCACCGCTCGAGTTGTAGGCGAGGAAGTCCTCAGCCGTGCCATGGAAGACAGGTACGCCTATCTCGTTGGCGTACTCCTCTTCGCGGTCGGCTCCCCATGAGTCGCCAGGCAGGCGCACCATGACGTCGCAGCGATCCAGAAGGCGCAAGTCCCACTCGTACCAGTAGTCAGGCTCGCGCGGGTCAACGATGTGCGTGAGCAGTGACAGGTGCGGGATGAGCGGGCAGTACCCGGCGTCGCGCAGCACGAGGCCAGCGCGGATGGTGTTGTGCGTGTTCTGTACCGGGTCAGGGTGCGTGTACGGCCCGGCGACGTAGACCATGCCCTTGTCCTTCACTAGTCCCCCTCTCGGAAGCACTCCTGGTAGACGCCCATCCAGCCGATGACGTCGACCATGGAGTCGTGGTGTCCCGGCTGCCCGGCGAGGCGCGAGAGCTTGACCATCTCGAGTAGCACCGGGACGTCGAACGGCTGGAGCGCCTTGTCCGGCGGCAGTAGGCCGCGCTTGTGCAGGTAGCCGTTCATCATCTCGGCGGTCCCTGTCATGTCGGCCTTCGGGTCGCCGTAGTCCTGATTGCGCGGCCCGGCGACGGCATTGACTGCCTCACTTGCCAGTTCGGCTACTCGTTCGCGCAGGGTGGTCGCCGGCCACTCGTCGGGCACGAGGACCTCGTCGTTCACGATGTCCAGCGGTTTCGCTGATTGCTCAGTGTCCTGAGTAGTGATGCGGCCCCCGTCAGTTCCAGCCGCATCGTGACTGCGCCTATTTCCGACTCGCACGGGCTGGTTACCGTCGGCCGCCCCCTTGCGGGACGGGCACTGGTCGGTCGCCGACTCTGGAGCGTCCTCCATCGCAGTCCCCGGCACCGGAGATACATCCTCTCGCGCACGAGTAGGAGAGGGTCCGGTAGTCTTCATGTTCGTCGCCCACATGCTCGCGCACCCGTCCCGGTGCAGCTCGCCGGCCAGTGCGCCACAGGAGGGGCAGGGGGTGAGGGCGCGTTTCACTTTCCACCTCCACACTTCGGGCAAGGCTCCGACGTCGACTCGCGCTTGCCGCAGTCCGGGCAGTAGAACCAGGGGTTCAGCCACTCCCCACTCCACCAAATGTGCCTCGGGTTGTACGGCACGCCGCAGCAGGCGCAGACGCGGGTCTCGTCGCTCAAGCCGGGATGGTTCGCCGCGAACACCCTGAGCGCCGCCACGGCATTCCCCATGAGCACGCGCACGGCCGGGTGCGTGTCGTCGCACATCTCCAGCAGACGGTCTTCCAGCGGCTTGAGCGGGTGGTCGTCGGGGAGGGCGGCGTGGTCAGTCACGCTCAATCACCACCTCATCCGGCCTCGGGTACCACCACTCGCGCACCTCCGGCTCCATGTGCTTGCTGGTCCAATAGGTCCAGATGCGGACCCCGTCCCGGACGCGGCGCAGCTTGACCACGTCATCGTCCACGAACACGTTCTCGCCCCTGACCCGGACCCGGACGGACATGGGGCGCAGGCGGCGGCGGATGCGGGCTTCGAGGTGGGTCATCGGTCCCCCTGAATGGACCACCGCGTGATCCCGCGGAAGTTCTTGACGCGCCCGTGTCTCTTGGCGTGGCACGAGGCACACAGGGGAACGCACTTAGCAAGTTCTGCGTCCCTCATCGCCTTACTGTAGTCCCCCATGTCGGAGACGTTCTTGTGCCGCTGCGCCGGGTCCACATGGTGGAAGTGAACGGCGGTCCCGCCGCAGTCCAGACACCCAGCCTTGGCGAGCATCTCTCGCAGCTCGGCCCGCCATGCGACGTTTCTGGAGGCCCTGTATGCGGCTCGCTGCTTCTTCTCGCGCGCGCAGTACTCTGGGTGCTCGGCCCGGAAGCGGCGCTTGTACTCTGCGCTGGTCACCGCGCTCATCCCGCCACCTCCCGGATCGCAACCGTCTTGTAGCTGTGCGTGCCTCTCGACCACTTTCCACAGTCTTTGCACACGAACCGCTGAAACCGGGACTGAGGCGTGTACGCAAATCCGCGCTTCTTCAGGTTCTTGGACCCGCACGCGGGGCAGATATGGTCGTCGCCGTGATGCGCGGAGTAGGACGGGATGCCGGGTATCCACGGCAGCAGCTTCATGTACAGCATCTCGGTCAAGGCGACGTCATTGATGTTGTACTGCCGCATGAGCTTCCACGCGGACGGTTCCCCGTCCATGCACCGTTGCCAGAGGTCGAAGCCTTCGTGCTTGAGCTTGTGGCCGATGCCTAGTTCGCCGCAGACGTACTCGAGCTTGTTGGACGGGAACCGGAACCGCTTCTTGACCGCCGCCAGGAGGTCTATCTGGGCGCACGGCGATGGCGGTTCCATGTCCGCCTGAAGGAATTCGCGGTTGATGTGCGGCACGTCGAACTTGCGGCCGTTGTAGTGGATGACCGCGTCGGCCTGGTCAAGCAGCTTCCACAGGTCCTTCAGCATCTTCTCTTTGCCGTCGTGGAAGGTGGACCGGTAGTGAATCTTCGTGTGGTCCGTCCACTTCGCCGCCCAACAGACCATCTCGGTAGACGCTGCGATCTGGTTGATGGCCACGTTCTGATTCCACAGACCCCAGACGTAGGCCATATTCGGGCGGGTCTCGATGTCGATGGTCAAGAGCCTCAAGCGGTCCCCTCCCTCCGCGCCTTCCGTGCCGAGTACCAGCACGGCATCTCGACCCGGAAGTCCACGGCCGGCAGCTTCACGCCGTGGGTGAGGGCCTCGGTCGTGTGCCGGGCCAGTACCTCGCCGACCTCATCCATGGCCGCGCGCGCGATCCTGCACCCGGGCCGGGCCGCGTCCTTGCAGTTCTCACAGCGGGCGTAGCGGGAGAGGTTCATGGGGTCCGCTTCCGCCAGTCGTTCAACGTGTCGCAGTTCTCGTACTCCTCCAGCGCCGTCACGGCCTCTCCTTCCTCCAGTGCAGTCGCCAGTACAGCCACCTGTCGAACGCCGCGAGCGCGTCCCAAAACCGGGCGGCGAGGCGGGAGCGGAGGGGGAGACGAGTGAGGCGCGTCCCGAGGTACTGGCCGGTCACTGGGTCGTGAGCCCGACTCAGCTCGAACCCGGGCGGGGCACCATGCGGTGCGACCATCCAGACAGCGTCCTCAGGAACGGGGTCCACTTGGTAGTAGTGCCTGACCACCGGCCACTCGGGCTCGGGCGGGTCCTGGCGGGGGATGTGGCCGGTGTTCATGCGGCCTCCATTGCCGATTCGGCAGACTTTCTCATTCTGCCCATTTTCGTGTTGACTCTCATCTGCGAGTGGGTATAATGAGAAATGTGAGAAGCAATCAGACGAAGGAGGAGACGATGACCGAGCAGACGACAGCCAAGACGTACACAGCAATCATCACCGACGGCGGCGAAGAGGGCGGCCAGTACCGGCGCCCAGTCAAGGTGACGTCGGACGTCGAGCTGAGCTACGCGCAGGTCGCCGAGCAGGCCCGCAAGCAGATGCGGCGCGGCGAGGTCATCGTGAGCATCGACGGTATCGAGTGGTGAGCAGGAGATGGATACACCGCCATCGGCCCGGCTGGGCCTTTGGCGGTTAAGGAGACGACCAGGAGGGAGACAACCATGACGCTCACCACCGACAGACTCACCGAGATCATCGAGGCGCTGCGCGAGTACGACCGCGTCGACGCCGCCTACCGCGCCGAGAGCCTGACCGCCGAGGACATCCGTGACTACCTGATCGCCGGGACGACCGATGACGGCCGCAGCGAGCACGACGTGTGGCTCGAGACGGCGCCGGCTGCTGAGGTCGCCGACTGGGTCGACCTGGACGCACTGCTGACGACGCGCTGCGCGTACTGTGACGCCGAGGTGGAGCGCGCGACCGAGCCGACGGCGCCGTCTGCCGACGATGACACGGCGTGGGCTGCGCTCACGCTCGAGCACGCCGACGGCTGCGAGTGGGTGGAGACGCGGGGCCATCGCTGGACCCGCTCCCTCTCGCCGTCCGAGTCGGCGGAAATCCTGGGCGTCACCCGCCGGACCATCCTCAACTACCGGACCGCCGGCCTGCTCACCGGCTCGCACGAGACGCCGGGCGGCCACCTGCGGACTCCCGAGGCGACGGTCCAGCACCTGCGCCGCGGCCACCTGCCAATCGTCCGCGCACATGAGCGCCAGATGGTCGCGCGCTCCGTCCGCGGCGAGGTCTGGCTCAGCAGTCTTGGAGACGGCACGGCGCGTGATGAGTCCGGACGGCTGTACTGGACGGCTGGCGACTGGGCGATGCCACAGTCCTGATCGCCCGATCATGAGATGGTCACCACCCCGAAGACGCCGAGCCAGAGCCAGACCGCGGTGCATGCGCTGGCGACGCCGTACCTCTTGCGCGCGTCCGCCCACTTCATGTCGCGCGTCTCATCCCACCGGTCAAGAAAGGCCTCGCGCGCCTCGCGCTGAGTTCGACGAACGGTCTCGAAGATGACGCCGCCGTGCGGCCAGCAGACG
Organism: Actinomycetota bacterium; assembly: GCA_036788155.1. Lineage (GTDB taxonomy): Bacteria > Actinomycetota > Thermoleophilia > UBA2241 > UBA2241 > CAIXSE01. The sequence goes on from DAIQNY010000002.1 coordinate 23,579, forward strand.
GCCCAGGCGCGCTCGCGTGGGATGTGGCCGGTGCCGGTCACTTGGACACCAGCTTCAGACGACGGTTGCCGAAGCGCCTCACCAGCGCCTTGTGTGCAATCTTCCACAGCGGCATCACCCCGTCGTGCTCGAGGTACTGCGTGAACAGCTTGATGAGGTCGCGCTGCTTGAGCGTGGCAGTGCACCTGTTGCCGTCCACCTTCGCATCCCCCACGGCGACAGTGATTGTGAAGCTGACGTACGGGCGCGCGTCACCCTTCGGCGATGCTGGATGGTCGGCCTCAACGGAGATGACCTCGAGCGGGTTCACGCGGGGAGGGGCTACGTAGGTTGTGGTCACGATGCCCTCCGCGTCCGCAGCTCGCGCACATCTCCGCTGTCCATGTCGCTGCAGACGTAGCCGCCGCCCTCACGCCTCGTCACGACGACGAGCTCAGCGCCCTGTGCCATGAGGTCGAGGACGCCGATGCCGATGGCCACGCAGGCGTCGTCTACGCCGCGAGCGATGTAGGTCTCGTCGTCGTCCATCACTCGCACCCGCGCAGGACCGCGAACGCCTGCACGATAGCCACGGGATCGCCTGACTCCCACGCCCGCTCAGCAGCGGCGATGGTCTGTCGCAGCGTCGCGGCTCCGAACGCACCCGCCGGGCCGATGGCCTCGTACTGCTGCAGCAGCTCCTTGACGCGATGCAGCTCGTCGGGGAACTCGGTACCAACGCTCATCACTCCACCGCCTCAACGGCCTTGTCGCGCGCCCACGCCGGCTTGAACTTGCCGCCCTGCGACTTCCAGATCCAGAGGGCGAAGCGCAGGTTGTACTCGGGGTTCAGCGTCTTGCTCCACGCCGCGTGCATCACCTGGCGGAACTTCGCCTCCCAGCTCGGACGGTTGAGCTGCGTGAGGCCCCAGTCGTTCGTCGGGCTGATGTTCGCCTTGATGCCGCTGGACTCGTACCAGATGAGGCCGGCGAGGGTGTGGAGCGCGCGCTTTGGCCAGCCGACCCACTTCGCGAGCGGCAGCCACTTCTTTCCGCTGGCGGCGCCGTGAGGGCTGCGCATCTCCTTGCGCCCGGCCTTGACCTTCGCCTGCCAGTCGTCGCGCTGATGAGTCCACCGCCGGAGCGCCTTCTGCCACGCCTCCGCCGTGCGCGTCTTCGGCGTCGGATACAGGCGGACCGGGCCGCGCGCATCGAAACAGGCGCGGACGCGGGCAAGGGACTGACGCTGAGCCTTGGCCTTGCCCCGCATCTTGAGCGCCTTGGCCACCTGCGCGGCGGTGGCCTGTTCCGGCGCCGGGTCTGCCGTCACGCTCGGCGACGGGGAGGGGGACGGAGACGTGTCCGCTCCGGCGGCGCCGGGCCCGAAGACGGCGGCGGTGAGGATGAGAAGGAACACGAAGACGAAGATCGCGATGATGCCGATCAGTCGGGACACGGTTGCCTCCGCGTTCGCTGTCAGTGCCGGGGCGGGCGAGCTGACCGGGGGCGGCTCGCCCGCCCGTCCCGTGAGGTGAGATGACCTCGAGACGAGCCTAGAGAGGAGGCCGCCTCGCCTCTATGACGACTTTGGCATGCCCCCGAGACGGGTCCCGGCAGCGATCGCGCCGCCCGTCTCGTTCTGGTCTTGCGAGAGTCACCGGAGCCCGGCGGCGTAGTTGACGGCGACTTGCTCCGGCGTGAGGGCGAACGGGTAGACGCGAGCGACGGCGATCTTGCCATTGAAGTACCTGTCGACCGTACTCAGGCGCCGGGCCCCGAGCGCGGCCGAGTTGATGGTCGCGTAACTGCCCACGCTGATCGGAGCAGGCCCGCGGACGAGCGCGCCGTCCACGTAGAGGCGCGCGTCAGTGCCATCCGAGGTCGCGACGGCGTGGTGCCAGACGCCGTCCGAGAGGTTCTCGGTGCCCGTGAGGGTGGTCGTGGTGCGTCCGGATGCGCGGGTCACGACCCGCAGGTAACCCAAGGTCGCGAGCTGCATCTCGACGTAGGGCGAGGTCCCGCCGGTGTTGCCCTCGCAGGTAAGGGCGCGGTCCGAGGTGATGGACCCGCCGAGGAACCATGCCTCGTGGCTGAACACGCCGCCGGCCGACGCCGCTCCGAGCTCCGGAAGCTGCACGTAATCGTTGCTGCCGTCAAACGTCAGCGCATACGGGTCCGCCGCCGTGCCGGTGCCGCCCCATGGGGTGCCGCTGAAGCCCGTGAGGGTGCCGTGGTGGCCGTTGCCGGAGGTGTCGAACCACTGCGTCGTCAGCGGGTCATTGGAGCCGGGAGCGGTGCCGCCCGCAGCCTTGGCGGCGATGAGTTCAAGGACTGCGCCAGGGGTCACTGTGGGTGCCGCCGCGACCGTTACCTGCCGCCGCCGCCTTCTCTGCATCATCGCTTCCCCTTCTTCCAGGCCCACATCTTCCGCCACCACTTCGGCCTGTCCTCGGGCACCGGGATCACGACGGACTCCTTGCCGCCCGTCTTGACCCGCTTGCCCTGTCCCTGTGCGCGCAGCTTCTCGATGTAGGGGACGAGGCCGAGGTTCCACCAGCCCGCGCGGTTCGGCCTCTTCTGCCGCGGCACGGAGATGTTCTTGTCGGTCAGGGCTGTCTTGTCGTTTGCGAACATGCGCGCCAGCTCGAGCACGTAGTCCATGGGGTAACCGGAGCCGGGATCGGTGTGCCCGCCGACGACGTGGAAGACGCGCGTCGCCTGCGCGTGCGTCACGACTCCCGGCTTGTCGGCGCGGAGCTCAGCGTCGGAGAGCGTGCGGAGCGGGATGCCGTACTTCTTGCTGAGCCGGGCCATGAGCCACGCCGTGCGCGAGAGCGTGCCCTTGTGCTTCATCCACGTCGCGCGGCTCCACGACGCCTTGCCCATCTGCTCGATGTGGATGCCCGTGTCGTTCAGGTGCGGCGCGCCCCAGGCGGTCACGCGGTCCGGCAGGTACTGCTGGATGGAGTCGTCGTCAACGCCGTACTGGGTGGAGCCGCCCGAGGCCGGGTTTTCGAACCACGAGCCAGCCCCCTCCGCTGCCCCGGTCGCGTTGGTCGACTCGATGCTGTGCAGGACGATGTGCCGGAGGGCCGACTTCGGCCGGGTGCCGGAGTAGTGGACGGCCTTGTAGTCGTGACGGATCTTGTAGCCCATGAGGCTCCTCCTCAGTTCGGCAGCCCGGTGTTCCCGGTCGAGTTCACGCGCGTCACCCGCGCCGTTCCGCCCTCGCGTACCCACGTCGTCCCGGTGAAGTCCGCGCCCCGCACGTTGTCGAGGTAGCCGCAGTCACTTACCGTGCCGACCACGAGGCCGGAGAACGTCCAGCCGCCGCCGACGTTCTTGCAGTAGACGACCTGACTGGACGCGCTCATGGGCTGCGTCTGGTCAGGGTCCCTGACCCGCATGTCGGCCGTGACGTTTCGGAATGACCAGTCCATGAGGGTGCTGGAGCTCGGCCCCTGCAGGTTGAAGGCCGAGCCCCGGGTCTGGCGGATGGTGAGGCCGTCCACCGTGATGCCCCGGGCCTTGTTGATCTCGAACCCCTGCCCCCACGGGTACAGGTCCGGGCGGTTGCCGGAGCCGCAGATGAGCATGTTGCGGATCCTGCAGTCAAAGCCGGTCATGTTGCCGCAGAGGGAGACGGCCTCGGAGCCCTGCGGGTCGAGGATGACGTCCGTGAGGGTGACGCCGCGCCAGTTGGCGGTCTTGCGCCCGGAGGAGGTCCGGTCCGTGAACTCCAGCCCCATGCGCGGCTGAGGCCGGATGGTGAGGCCGTCGACGGTGATGTTCTCGATGACGACGTTGTCCTTGGCGTTGATGGTCCAGCCGTTCTGCGGGCCGGAGTCGATGATGCAGTCGCGGAGGGTGACGCCGCTCAGGGGGTAGTCGATGTGCAGGACGCCCTTGGTGCTGGTGCCGCCGGTGAAGACCACGTGATCGTAAGTGCGGCCGGACTCAAGGCGGGCGTTCTGCATGGTGGTGTAGGCGGGATTGGCGGTCGGGGTCGGGGTGGGAGTCGGGACTGCCGGGGTCGGGGTGACGGTGGCCGTCACGGTCACGGTCGGGGTGGGGACGGGCCCCGACACGGTAATGGAGTCGCCGGAGCGCGCGACCTCGTACAGCCCGGTCGAGCCCGGCGCCGGAAGGTCCGTCTCGGCGATGGTGGCGCTGCAGCCGGCCAGGGCGAGGGTCAGGAGCAGCAGGAGGGTGAGCATCACTCGGCGCACGGTCTACCTCCAGAGAGAGACGAGTAGGGCGCCAGCGGCCGAGAGGGCCGCGGCGACGGATGCGCGCTTGGTCCAGACGACGTCCTGCATCTCGGACTCGAGGCGCGTGACACGGGTCTTGAGGCCGTCGTGACCGTTGCCGTAGACGGCGGTCTTGAGGTCGGACATGTCGCCGCAGTCGAACGGGCAGCCGCCCGACTTCTTGAGGTCGTCCAGGACGCGCCGCGCGGCTCGCTCCGCCACCGAGTCGAGGATGTATCCCTGCTCAGGGGTGAAGCCCGGGATCTGCTCGCTCATCCTCGCCTCCTCATGAGAGCGGCCGGCGCGTCGCGATGCGCGCAAGCACCTTGTCGATTCTGCGGCTCTTGGCGTCCATCTCGACCTCGGCCTCCCGGGTCAGCGGGTGCAGGGTGACGCGCGAGATCTCGCGCTCCGTGCGCCGGAACGTGCGCGGCGCGTCCTGCACCTGTAGCAGCTCGCCCGGCTGCATCAGCAGGCAGTCGCGCTTCTCACCGGAGGCGACCGGGACGGTGCCCTTGAACGAGGCAGACCCAGCGATCGGCGGCTCTGCGTAGGACGCCTTCACGCGGCGCATCATCTTCTGCGCCTGCTTCTTGCTCCGAATGGCCTCTGGCATCTCGAAGTAGCGCGTCTTCACGGCGGTCCCGAGCGTCTCCGACTCCCAGTGCTCTACCAGCTCCTTGGGCCGCTCGTTGCGGTTCGTGTAGTTGATGCGCGCCCCGTTGCAGCACTCGTCCATGGCGGGGGTCAGCTTGCCGGCGTAGTGCGGGTCGGCCAGGCTGACGACGTAGAGGTCCTCGTCGGCGGTCTCGCCGAGCGTCGGCGGCTTGCGGTAGGTGAAGCTCTCCTCCGTCGCCTCCATGTCCCAGTCCAGCATCTCGTCGACCTGCAGCGCCGCCTGCAAGCGGTCCATCGGCAGGTTCTCGAAGCAGAGTTGGTCGCAGGTGACGCCGGAGACGTCGGGGCAGAAGAACCGCTCGCCGGGCCAGTACGGCGAGACGATGTCCTCGACGATGCGCTCCGGCGTCACGTCCCGGCGCAGCGGGCTGGCATAGATGGAGGAGCGCAGCAGGCGCACGCCCCACATGGGCGGGTCGGCCGTCGTCGACTGGTCGCTCCAGTTCGGCACGTAGTCCGTGTTCTGCGGCGTGTAGGACGGGTCAGCGAGCAGGGCCTCCACCTTGATGACGATGCAGCGCACGGGGTTGACGTCGATGTTCTCCTCGTCGATGTTCACGTAGCGCCAGTAGCGCCATGCCTCGTCGAGTCCGACAGAGCCGATGTCGGGGAGGTCGATGTACTCGCGGTGGAGGGTGACGAGGTTCTCACCGTTGACGCTCCGGCGGCCGTAGCAGGAGACGCGGAAGCGGTCGCCAGCCAGCGCCGCTTCGAGGCCGCCGATCTGCAGCCGCGCCGTCCAGTCCGTGATACGGTCGTCGACCGCGAGTCCGTCGAAGAGCTCACGGTAGATCCGGGCCGACGAGTACGCTGGCGGGTCGGCTCCGCAGGCGTCGAGGTAGCGCAGCCAGGGCCGGTCGAACTCGTCGACCCGGTCTTCGTAGCCGGCCGCGTACATGTCCCAGTAGTGCCGCAGGACCTTGTCGAAGACGAGGATGCCGGCCGCGCTCGTGAACTCCGGCGGGTAGAGGGTGGGGCGAACTTCGATGAAGGGGGCGGTCACCATGCCGGCGGCCAGGTCGGATAGTTGGCGGGAGTCATCAGCAGAGGAGTATTCAGCGCGGGCGAGTAGACGTAGTTGCGCGTCATGTCCACCGTGCGGGCTACGCTCACGTTCACGTAAGTGAAGCTCGGGTGGTAGGCATAGCCGCCAAGCGTTTGCAGCGATGGGATGCCGGCATCGACGTAGACGGGCGCCTTGATGACGGCGACGACGTAGGACCCGAGAGAGGGCTCCACGTCGGTCGGGAACGGCCAGTAGACCTCGCGGCCATTGTCGTCATCATGCGCCGTGCGCGTACCCAGGCTGACCCAGTTCTCGTTCAGGGCAAGGACCTCTGGGTATCCCCACATCGCCGGCAGCATCGTGTACGAGCCCCCCGCCCACACGCCGAAGTTCGCGCCCGGATAGGCGACGAACGCCTCCAGCTCGACCTCGTCGACGGGGAGGTCTTGATAGCCAAGGTCCGACGTGAAGCGGGCGATGCCGTAGAAACGCCAGAGGCTTTCGGCGACCGGACGCGGCATCGCCGCCACCTGCAGGTAGTCGTCCTGCATGGAGACCTCGAAGCGCGGCGCGTGGGGATCGCGCACGAAGACGAACGGCCCCTCGTCGTCGCGCCCGACGTTGAAGGCGTGCCCGTCCTGACGGCCGACCGCGATCTCGACGTAGTCAGTCACTCGGGCCTCCGCCTCCGGTTGCCGATGTCTCGAATCCGTAGCTGCGCGTCTGCGGTCCTTGGTCCGTGCGCCACGCCGAGACGCGGCTGTCGACGTACACCTTGCGGAAGCCCTTGTGGCGCTCTGACAGCTTCGCGATGTGCCCGAGCATGCGGACGGGCCGAGTCATGGCCGAGCGACCGTGCTCGAGCCCGGCCTCACGGATGAACGCCGGCCAGACGCGGCCCAGGTACTCGACCTCGCACCGGGTCCAGTAGTCGAGGTCGCCGTAGTCGCGGCGACTGTCCCGGCTCAGGGTCACCTCAATGGACTCGACCCCGCCCTTGCGCGAGAGTGCGATGCGGAGGTCCGTGAGCTCCGCTGGGTCGATGGTCGTGTACTCGCCGTCCTTGGTCGCGAGGCGGACGCGGAGGGTGCGGAGGAGTTCGGGGTCGGGCTCCGGCGTGCCCCACGTCCAGTCGGTGGCCGGGAGGGCGGGTCCGACGTGGCCGCGGGTGCGGCTGGTGGGGAAGCCGAAGGTGCCCGACGCCGCGCCGGTGACCACTGCGTCACGGACGCGGCCGCTGGCGCTGCCCTCGAAGCCGAAGCGGCCGGGCCTCGGCGTCGGGATGCCGGTCGTGCCGGTGACGGTGCCGCTGAAGCCGAACTCACCCGAGGCCGCGCCACGGGTCAGCGTCACCGTCCGCCCGGCGCACGAGCCGCTGAAGCCGAACGTACCGGACGCGGCGCCGTGGACGACGCTGCCGCTGGAGGGATGCGGAGTGAGGAGGGGGCCTAGCGGCATGGGCTCACCAGATGCCGCGCATGGGGGTCATGGACCGGTCGGCTGTGTCTCCCGCAGCGGGAGCGAATGCGGCCACTCCCATGAATCCGTACATGGACCCAGACCCGACCGCTGACTGGCTGATGTCCCCGGTGCTCGACGATGCCTCGCGAACGGCGTAGTCGACTCGGACGCGGGAGCCATCGAAAGCGGTATCCGGGTAGAGATTCGTCCATGTCGGATTGTCGGTGGCGAGCGCCGGTCCCGCCACCGACGTGATTCCCCCGCCGAACGTGAAGCCGGAGGCCACGATGAGCAGGCCTCCGCCTCCGGCCGGAGCAATGCCGCCGCTCAGCACGAGCGGCGACGTCTTGGCCGCGGCACGGGCTCGCGCATCGACGTCGAATCCAGAAAGACCGCTCACACCGACGATGACGACGCCCAGTCGCTTGTCCGCCGTACTGGCGGTGAAGGTGAAGTTGCTCGCAGCCGCGTCCGCCGCGTCCGCCACTTTGTAGAAGAGCGCCCAACGGTTGTACGTCGCAACGTCGAAGAATGGGTCCCCGTTCAGCACGGTCCCGGCCGTCCACCCGGACGGCGTGTTGAACGTCGGGTAGCTGTGCCGTGAGCAGAACACGAGCGCCACCAGACGGTCTCCAGCGGTAAGCCCGGTCGGCTTGTCCACAGTCACTGACGACGCCGCTGCGGCAGTCCATGCGCTTTGGGTTCCATAGGGGGCAACGGTCACTGGCTTATTCCTCCCAGCCGTAGCCCCAGATGGACCCGGCCGCGCCTGCGCCCGACGTGTACTTGAGGACGTTGTCGGCCGCGCTCATGACCAGCGGAAACTCGTTCGACAGGTGCGCGTCCCAGCCGCCGTTCGCGGCCAGCGAGAGGACCGGGGACCAGGCGTTGCCGGATGCATCCGAGCCGTCGAACAGCTTGACCGTCCCGGCCGCGCTGGCGCTGATGACGAGGTGCGCGAGGCAGAGCTTCTTACCGCTGGCCGGGGTGTAGACGGTGGCCGCCGTCTGCGACGCTGAGTAGGCGACCTGGAACTTGACCGGCGTCTTGCCGGTGGCGCGGTCCGCGACGTGCAGGCGGCCGTAGCGGTCGAACCATGCCCAGACCGCGTCGCCGTCAGCAGACACGGCAGACGGGGCCACGGCGTAGGCACGGCCGCCGACCATGACGGGGTCCTGCGAGACCTCGTCATCCACGGTCTCGACGCCGAAGATGCCGCCGACCGGATTGACGGGGAGCCCGGCGCCGGGCACGACGTCGGTTGCCGAGTCGTCCGCGCCGAAGGCCAGCTTGACCTTCTGGTAGTGGACGCCCGACACGTCGTCGGACGCGAACTCGATGCCGGACGCGGACTCTTCCCAGGTGAAGTTGTCGGCCATGGCTACACCGCCTGCCTGACGAGCGAGCCGGCGTCGATGACGAAGGTCTGGCCGTTGGCGATGATGACGTCGTCGGTGAGATCCTCAGACCAGAGCCGGTTCCCAGCCGTGGAGGCGTCGAACGCGGCGACCTCGACGGCAGTGCCCCAGTCCTCAAGCGCCTCGTCCCAACTGATGTCGGCCGTGTTGGAGAGCTCGCCGGCGCCGTCGTTCGTCCAGCCGGTCTGCGCGAAGGCGACGCGGGCGTAGCCGTCACCAACGACCTCTGTGCCGGTGGCCGCTGGCGTCGATGCCACGGTCATGAGCGCGAGATAGATGGTCGCCGGTCCCTGGTAAGCGGTGCCGTTCGCTTCGGCAGTCGCCAGCAGGTCGGCGGCGTATTCAGAGAGTGGCATGGTTAAGCCTCCGGTGTCGGGACCCAGTGGTCAAAGAGCGGTGTGTGCTCGAGCTCCAGCGTCACGTCGGGCCGCCTGAGAGCGCCGTTCGCGTCGATGGCGGCGACGAGCAGGCGGCAGGCGCCGACGCCCTCGAGGCCGGGACCGGATGCATAGCGCCGCGCGCTCCGCCAGGCGCCGGAGCTGAGCTGCATCGACGTGTCCAGCCATTCGGAGACGACCTTGGCCACCTCCGCCGCCGTGCAGTGGAAGTAGAAGGGGGAGCCGAGGTCGAGCGGCACGGCAAGCACCCAGTCGACCAGGATGCCGTTCGCTGCCTCGCGGCACTTGCCGACGATGCGCGGCGGCGTGTACCCGTCGCTGGCCCAGTCGCCAAGCCGCAGGAACCGCCAGTCGTTATCGGTGAGCGCCACCGCCGGCGTCGCCTGTATGTTCGTCTCCCGCGCCTGCGCGAGCCAGCCCTTTCCGCCGGTCTGGATGCGGCACCGGGCGACGTAGGAGTACCGGCCCACGGGCTGCACCTTTCCGGGCCAGTAGAGGGCGCGGTAAGTCGTGTCAGTGCAGATCCTCACGTTGTCGTCGCCGGTCTCGTGCCCGGACGTCGCCGTGTAGGTGCCCCAGTTCGGGCCCGTCGCGGTCTTCGCCAGCATGAAGATGTCCGCGAGCTCGACGTCTGGGGGGATGAGCGCGGCCATGAAGGTCTGCAGGCCGGAGCCGGTAAAGCCGCGGGTCGCGGTCAGCTTGAGCTCGGCGGGGCGGGAGCCGGAGACGGTGAAGTCGACCGTGGCCGGGGTGTCTGCTTCCGTGGCGATGGTCCGGGAGACGGACTCGCCCTCCACCCAGGGCGCCACCGAGAGCGTCACCGGCACGTAGAGGATGCCGCCCTTGTCGAAGATGCGCGTGAAGGGGACGCGGGGCACCTGATTGCGTGCGACCCGCCACGTGTTCGCGACGGAGCTGCCGCGGCGCGTGATCACCAGCGTGTTCGCTCCCTTGGCGAGCTCCACCGAGAGGTTGTGCTGCAGGCGCACGGCGCACTCGCGGGCGTTCTCCTCAAGGCTCGTGACGCCACGCAGCCTCACCGGCCAGGTCTGCTCACGCCAGCCGGTGACGTAGCTCATGGTGTCAGCGGGCTCGCGAGACAGCGGGCCGGCGACGGTGCCGAAGTCCTGCTGTGGGGCGCCGAGGTCGGGCTCGTCGTCGTAGAGCTGGAGGGTGAGGCTCCCAAGGGTGAAGGTGCCGGGGGTGCTCATGGGACCGCCAGGGCGTCGAGCATGCGGGGGACGACCTTGTCTGTGAGGATGCGCTCGACGTCGCGCTCGGTGACGCTGCCCTCGAAGCGGGCGCCGGAGAAGTCGAAGGAGATGCCGCCCCCCGCCCCCAGCAGCGCCTTCACCTGCCGCTTGCCGATCACGTACGGCTCCGGCCCAGCCTCGCCGATGACGGCTTCAATCTCGCTGCGGGCAACGCCGATGCCGCCGGCGGCAAACTTCTTCTTCGGCTTGCGCGCAGCCTTCTCAAGCTCGGCTGTGATGCGGTCACGCGCCGCCTTGTCGAGAGGAGCGTTGTCGGCGTTGTAGCCGAGCTTCGACGTGTAGCCGCCCGCGATGGCGTCGGCGAGGTTCGATGCCGCCTCGGCCCGGGCTGCGTCTGCCGCCTGCTGCGCCGTGAGCGGCTTGCCCATGACGGCCGCCTCGGTGCTGGCCCGCAGGAAGTCCGCCATGGTCTTGAACTGCGCCTCGGTGTTCTCCTTGACTGCGCCGGTCAGGCCCTCGACGGCGACGGTGTTCTGGTCGGAGGCAAGGGCGTCCTTCTCGGAGGCGGCCGCGGCCTGGTCGGTCTTCTGGAGCCCTTCGCGGTAGGCGGCGATGGTCTTCTCGTTGCCTGAGGCGTAGGTCTTGATGGCTGTGTTCAGCGCGGCGGCCGCTGCCTGATTACGCTCGCTCTTGAAGTAGATCCCGAGCGGCCCCTTCTGCAGGTCGCTCAGGCCGAGCTTGAAGTCGGCGTTGAAGTCGTCGAGCGCCTGCTTCAGATACTGGGGAAGCTCACGACCTGGGTTCTTCGCCTGCCACTCACCGATGGCGCGGCCGAGGTTCTGCGCGCGTGCCTCCGCGGCAGCCTCGTTCTGACCTTCGGCGTTCCACCATTCCTTGAAGGCGCCAGCGGCCTCGATCACGAGGTAGGTGGTCGTGACGGCGGCGGAGCCGATGGAGAGTGCGGCGCTGCCGACGCTCATCCCGCCCATGAAGTTGGATGCCGTGGTAGGCCGTGGCGCCGAGCCCATGCCGGAGTTGCCGGTGCCGACGACGCCAGGGACGGTGGTTCCGAGGCCGGTGACGCCAGCCCTCTGCGACTGGACGCCCCACGTTGCCGGGGCGGCAGCTGCAGCGCCAGAGACGCGCATCCCCGGGCCGCGTGACACCGTGGTGTTGTTCTTCTGCCAGGCGCGCGTGTTAGCCTCGACGGCCGTGGTCTGCGTCGTTACGGCCCTCGTCTCAGACTCGACGGCGGTCCTGTGCGCATGCACCTGCGGCAGCAGCCTCCCAAACGTCTGCCCCCATGCTCCGCTTAGCATGTTCGCGATCTTCACCACACTGACAAAACCGCCGAGGGCCATGGTCACCGGAACGATTGCAGGGGCAAGCGGCTTCAGTAGGCGTAGACCGTCGCCGAGCAGTTCGACGAATGGGGTCATGGCCGGAACGACGTCGCGCGCCACGACCTCGGAGATGCCGCGCAGGGAGATCTTCAGTTCGGCCTGCGCCTTCGCAGCGGCGGCGTACTGCTCGACCGTCTTCTCATCCCAGACGAGGCCGGACTCCTCGATCAGCTTGTTCGTCTCGGCCATGGACTCAGCCGATTGGCTGAACCAGTTGCTCATAGAAAGGGCACCGCGGCCGAGGAGTTTGGTTGCCGTGCTAGTCCGCTCCAGTCCCGGGCCGAGTTCTGCAAGGGCGTCGCGCGTCGCGAAGATGGCCTCTGAGTCGCTCATGGCGGCAAGTTCTGCAGCGGACAGCCCGAGAGTCGCGAACGACTTAGCGTACTGCTCGTTCCCCTGTCGCGCTTCAGTGATGGCCTTGGCTAGCGTCTTCGTCGCCATGCCGGCAGCCCCGGCCTCGACGCCGTACCGCTTCCACTGCGCCTCGAGCAGCGAGGCGCCGGCAGCGTCCATGCCAGTCGAGCGCATGATGGAGCGGATCTCCGAGCCACGCTTCTGGAAATCGTAGACGGACTTGGTGATGATGCCGAGCCCGACCGCGAAGCCCCCGGCGGCGACGTTCGCGGCCTTGTTCATGCTCTCGCCCCAGGCGCCGAAGGCGGTGGCCGTCTTCTTCGCCTGCGTCTCCGCCTTCTTGAGCGTGGTTGTCGTCTTCTTCTCGAGCGCGTCGACGGCGCGCACGGCTCCCTTGGAGTCGCCCGCGATGACCAGCCTGAGTGTCTCCGTCATGGACACGTCGGCAGCCTCAGAACACCGTCAGTTCAAGGAGCGCGACCACGAACTCGCGGTCACGGTCGGGCAGGTCGCGGACGTGGACGTGGCCCTTCTTCGGGGTCATGGAGACCTTGGGCTCGACGAACGCCTTGCAGAGCAGGACCTCGAGCGTCTTCTGGCGGATGTCGAAGTCGGGCGTGATGCCATGCTCGGCCGCGTTGCGGATCGCGGTCTCGACGTCCTTGGGAAACTGGCCGGTGCGCATCATCACGTACTTGGAAGGTGCGTGCAGGATGACGCGGGCACCGCTCGGAAGCTCTACCTCACGGTCGCGCTCGACTGGGTAGTCCTCAGCCTTGGTCGGTACGAAGGCCGGGGCCTCTTTCTCTTCGCTCATCGCTTCTCCCCTTTGATCACCAGCAAGCTGGCGAACTCGTAATCACAGGTGAACGCCAGCACCGGGTCCGTCACGCGCAGACGAACGCTCGGCGGCGTCCCGAACTTGGCGCAGACCTGTGCGAACGCCGGTGCTTCTTCGTCCTCGGCGAGCCCGGCAAGGCACCACTCAGCGATCCACTGCCGGTCCCCTTCGTCTAGGCGCTCCGGGTCCATGTCGTGCGCCCAGACGGCGTCCACGAGGGCCTCCACGGAGCCGCCGCCGAGCAGGACCGCGGCGAGGCGCGGCTTCTCAAGCTCGGCGACGGCACCCGATGGCAGGCGTTCGGTCATCCGCCGTAGGTCTCATACGCGCTCGTGGCGTTGACGAGCGTGATCGTGCAGAGCGTGTGGGTCGCCTCGTCGACGCGGGCCTCCCAGCCGAAGCGCGTCTCACGCCGGCGCACGTTGGCGATGTCGTCGGGGTCCCAGGAGACGTGCTGGCAGCCGGGCATCTCGATCCACATGGCGCTCGTGCGGCCGGTCTGCCCGATTTTCTCACGGTGCGTCAGCTTGATGACGGCCGCGAACTGCCCGCCCTCGTGGAGCGCGTTGAGGTCGACCGTGGCGACGGTGCGCTTGTCGATGGTGCCGGCGACGGAGGGCAGCGAGTCCTCGTCGTTGCCGAACTGGATGGTGTCCGGGTAGTCGGAGACGACCGAGAAGCCCTTGTCGGTCTCGAGCCCGGCGGCGAGCGTGAAGTCGAAGCCCTTGGTGACCGCCGATTCGGTCAGCCACTCGAGCGTCATGTCGCCCTGCCGGAACGGCGTGGCGGCGTCGAACGTCGGGGTCAGCGACGGGTCCTCGATCTCGCCGCCGAAGAGGCCGACCAGCTCGAGGTCGCAGCCGAGTACGCCATCGTCGCCGAACTTGAAGGCGATGGACGAGAGGCCGGCCCCGGTCAGCTTCCAGAACTTGCCACCCGCGTCCTTGGCGATGATCTGCGCCGTCTTCGGCGTGTCCTCGGCGAAGTTGTACACCCACTTCGTGCAGCCCGCCGGCACGGCGGCCGAGTCGGGGTCGGTGACGGCCGCGCCGCCGGGGGTCTTGGTGACGTCACCGGCGAACAGCAGCAGGAAGAGGCCGAGGTCGGACGGCCGCGGGAAGACGCCGCTGACGGTCATCTTCGGCTCGTACTTGGCGACGCCGAGGTGCTTGGCGCGGCCGAGCACGCCGACCGTCTTGCCCTTCTCTTCGAGGAGCGTCAGCCCCTCGTCGAACTTGACGCTGTCCGCCTTCAGATAGAAGACGTTTGACGACCTCATATTGGTGCCGCCCTCAGCGTTCGGCAGCTCCTCAGCCGCCATGCACACCCATGCTCCGGCCACGGGTCAGCCCTCCTTCTCGGCCGACTTGGCCGGATCGGTCTCGGTCTTGGTCTTGGCGTCCGGGTCTTCGATCTTGACCTTGAGCCCGGCCCGCTCCAGCCGCCTGCGCAGCTCGGCCTCGCTCAGTCCGGTCGACTCGACGGGCACCGGCACCCCGTTCTGGTAACGGCCGGGGATGCCCAGCAGGGTGAACGGGCCGCCGGAGTGGTGGCCGCTCACGACGACACACTTGCTCACGTCTGCTCCTTTCATGGGGACTCGTGGACGGTGACGGTGAAGACCACGGCGACGTCGCGCACGACGCCGGAATCGGTGGTCCACTTGCGCGCGAAGCCGCCGCCCTGATAGGCGACGGACCCGCAGGTAAGGCTGGTCTCTGGGGCGAGGATGGACTTCACGACGCGCATGTGGCGCAGGAGTTGCTTCTGCTGCTCGGCTGGTGTCGCGAAGTCGACCACGACCGCCACCTCGACCGGCACAGTGACGGTGTACTCGTCGCCGAAGCGCGGTCCCTCGGCATCCTCCGGTCCGGGACTGATGACGACCAGCGGGTACTCATACGCGGTGAGCTCGTTCTGGTCGGCGGGGTCGAAGATGCGGTGGTAGGAGGTCGACGCCGGCGCCGCGATCGCGATACCGTCCGAGTAGGCTGCATTGACGGTCGTGACAGCCGCCGCGTACCCGGCCTTCAGCACGCTCTCGACCTCGTCCATGATGGCTTCAGCTCCGAGGAAGGCCATCAGGTGCCCCGCAGGTCGATGTTCTGGACGGAGCCGGTGACGCCGCCTGCGCGCACCGATGAGGCGACGCCGGAGCCGCCGGAGCCGAACGCTGCGCGCTCCTCGGCGACGAGCCAGGTATGCACGACCTTCTGGTACTGGCGCCCGTGCCTCGCCTGAAGCCGTATCACCTTACGCACGTAGTCGAAGAACTCGCCGTAGGGGGCCGCCTCCGAGGAGGTGCTCATGCCGAAGTCGGCGCGCGTCTTGGTGATGTGCTCGGAGTAGCCGCCGCCGCCCGTCATGGAGGCGCGCAACTTGCCTGTGAGCACGCCGACCTTGCGGCCGAAGCCGTGCTCGGCCTTCCACGCCGCATAGGCGGGCTCGTTCTTCGCCCACGCCTTGCCGCCAGCGCGGCCTTCGGTCTCGAACTGCTCGCCCATCTGACGCTTGAAGAGCTCCGAGGCGGCCTGGAACATGCCGGACCAGTCGCTGATGCCCTTGGTGAAACGGGACACGCGGAAGTTGAACTCCTTGAGCGGCGGGTCAACGCGGAAGTCGAACTCGACGCCTGCCTTCTGCCGGCGGACCTTGGCCATCAGAACTGCGCCTCCTCGGGCGGCCAGGTCTCCGGCATGCCGTAGGCGAAGGAGCCGCTCTCGTCCTCCGTGGTCATGTCGAGCGCGAGCCCGCCGGCGTCGATGAAGGCGAGCCCGGCATGGTAGTCCTCGCGCAGGTTGGCCACGAGGTCGTCGTCCTTGCTGGTCGGCATCGCCTTGCCGATGCGCGCCGCGGTCCCGTTCATGGCGATGGTCTTGAGGCTGGCCAGCGCATCGGAGTCGGTGGGCTGCACGGCGTAGCCCTTGCCGCGCAGGTGCATGTCGATCTCAGCGGTGACGGACGCGAGGATGGCGGCGCCCTGCGTCGCCGTCGGCTTGGTCGCCGTGACGGCGGGCGGACCTGTCGCCGCATCACGCAGCGTCGGGCCGCCGGGCAGCAAGGAACAGGCTTCGGCGAGCGTGCAGTATTCAGCCAAGGGGCACCTCCATGCGTGCTCTCTCCGGCCCGTGTGAACGGGTCAGAGACAACCGGGAGGCTGTGGGGGTGGTGGTCATCGGGCAGCGACCTGGATGACGCTCACGGCCGCCGTCATGGCCGACCCTGCGTCGCTGTTGGTGAGTCCGATGTAGGCGTAAGGCACGCCGTCGACCCACTGCTCATAGACAGCTCCCGCGGTCGCTGAGTTGTCGGCGACGCCGGTCGTGGCCGCCCCGTCCTTGATGAGCCCCGCCAGCGTCGTGGTCGCGAAGGCGATCTCGTTGGTGGCAGAGGTGCCCTGGTTGAAGAGCAGCACCGGGGCGTCGCCGATGTCGATTGTGATGACGTCGGTTGCGTCGACGGCCGCGGCGGTCGCTCCGCCCAGGCCGGGCACGCCGTAGGTGTCGTCGGCCAGCAGTGCCGCGAGGTTCACGGCAGCTGCGGCGTTGTTCTCCCCGATCCAGAACTTGCGCGAGGCCGCGGCGGCGTCACCCTCAGTCGCCTCTGCCGTGTACGTCTCGCCGTTGAGCTCGAACGTGTCGCCGTCGTCGACGGCGGTCGCATCCGCGAGCGTGATCGTGTAGGCGTCGGCCTTCTCGAAGGCGAGGTAGGTCTGTACGGCGTGGGCCTTGTTGCCCTCGACGATCCACTTGAGCAGGTTCGTCCCTGGCGCGACGTCGCAGCGCACGTACATCACACCGGAGGCCGGGATGGTGCCGATCTTGCCGAGCCCGCCGTCAGACCCGGAGGCGGCGGCGAGCACCTGGCGGACAGGGCGCTGCATCACTTCACCGCCTTCGTCCGGGCCTTGCGCGGCTCACGCGGCTTGGGGTCGACCCACTCCACGGCGCCGACTGCCTCCATGTCGGCGAGTTCGCCCTTGGCGCCGGGCACGAACTCGCCGCGCTTGTAGCGCCGCTCTCCAGCGTGGACCTCGCCGTTTGTCACGATGTACGGCATGTCAGCCTCACTTGTCGCCCAGGTTGATCCACGTGAGGGTCACGGTGCCGGTGATCGTGCCGGTGCCGGCCGTGTGGGTGGCGGAGTCGTCCACCACGAGGTTGAGGTAGCAGTCCTTCGCGGTCGCGGTACCGTCGAACCAGCGGGCGCCGGACTCGGTGAGCGCGGTGGCCACGGGCACGGCGTCGATGACGGCGACCTTCGCGGTCGCAGCCGCGACGTCGACCTCGGGCAGGATGTCGGCCTCGGTGCTGGTCAGGGTCGCGCCGGTGGTGGCGGTCGCCGTACCGAGCGCGACGCCGCCCGCCCAGGTGTCCGTGATCGTGCCGGTGGCGCCGAGCGTCACCGCGGCGTCGATGACGGCGCCGAGCGTTATGATGGCGCCGGCCGGGAAGTCGTAGATCTTGACGCCGCCGTACTGGGCGACGTCCGCGTCGTCGGCGATGGTGATCGGCGTGGCCGCCAGCGTCAGCACCGTCTGGTGGATGACGTTGTCACCGTACTCGACCGCCGTGACGGTGGCGCCGGTCTTGGCGCCGACGCCGGAGTCGGTGATGCCGTCGGCGAGGTTGTTGAGCTCGGCCGCGGTGGCGGTGATCTCGGTGCCGAGGCCGCTGCCGAGGTAGAGCTCGTTCGCGTGGACCCGCTTGATGAGGGCCGCGAGGTTGAGCTTCCAGATCTTCATGTCTCTCCTTCCAGAAGCGCCGGCCCGGCCCGGTCAATGAGAGCCGGGCCGGCGCCAGTCAGTGTCAGCTGACCACCGTGGAGTACAGGTAGGCCGAGTAGATCGAGACGACCTTCTCGTCCACGTAGTCGTCGCAGTACCACTTCCAGCCCTTGACGTCGTCGTCCCAGACGGGGCCGCGGACGGTGTAGCGCCCGCCGTCCACAGCGGTCCACGCGAACGACTTCATCGGGCAGATGGACTTGCTCATCGGGGCGGGGTCGATGTACGCGACCGAGGCGAACTTGCCCCAGATGTTGGTGAACGTGTCGGCCGCCGACTTGTAGACGGCGCGGCCCACGAGGATGCGGGCGACGCCGAGCGCCTGGGCGATCTGCGCCTCGGTCGGCATCGCCTCGGGGGCGTTCAGGCCGAACACGATCTTGCGGATGGCGGCGTGCTTCTGCAGGGCGCGGAAGCAGTCGTAACCCATGACCACGGCGTTCGGCTCACGGCCGATCTTTCCGCGCACGGTCGCCTTGGCGTCGTCCACCTGGTCGACCGGATCGCTCGTGTCGACGTCCCAGCGGTTGGCGCCGGCGAGGGCCGCCGTCTGCGTGAAGGTCCCGGGCGCGAACATGATGTCGGCGACGCGCTTCTCGCGGGCGATCTTGAGGTTGTCGATGGGGATCTGCAGGGCGTCCTTCGCGGGGTCGACCTGCGGGTCGGCGTTGGCCATGTCCTCCTGCGGGACGACTGCCTTCAGGCCGTGGCCCTCACAGGCGTAGGTGCCGGTCGACTTGGCCCACTGGACCTCGCCGTACTGGCCGCCCGGGCCGCGGGCCGTCTCGACGAGCTCGTAGCCCTCGGCGCCGTGGACCCAGTAGTAGTCGGTCTTCTTCGCGACCGGGATGACCGGGGCCACGAGGTCTGCGATCAGGGCGTCGTCCTGGCGGGCGTACTCCTGTGCCCAGCCGGTGAGGGCGGCGTCGATGTGAAGGTCGGCGTGCTGCGTGCCTGACATGTCAGCTCACTCCTCTCAGACGCTCAGGGTCTGCGGACAGACGTCCACGACGATGAGACCGGGGGTTGCGGAGGTGTAGGCCTCCCGAGCGAAGCCGACGATCCAGCCCTTGTCGACCGCCTGCTTGACGCCGTGGGCGCTGGCGTCGGCGTCGAGGCCGTCCATCACGTCGATGTCGGTGGTGCCGTCGACGTACATGTAGCTCTGGCCGGCGGTGCGGACGATGGCCTGCTCGCCCGAGGCAGGCGCGTTCTGCAGGACGCCGATGGACTTGTCGTTCTCGTCGCTCGCCGCCACGGTCGTGGAGCTGGCGAGGTCGACCTGGTGGTACTGGAACTCAGAGAGGTCCTCGGCCGCGACGAAGGTCTCGTCACGGTAGGGACCACGCGGGAGCACGGTGGCCACGTCAGGCCTCCTTTCCGTATCGTTCGATGTGGACCCGCTTGGCGAGGTCCGGGTCCTCGGCGAGCACGAGCTGCTCGGCGGCGATGAGGTTCACGCCGTCCTTCTCGGCCCGGGCCGTGGTCTTCTCGGCCAGCGTCTGCACGGCCGACTTCTCCTCGTCGCCCTCGTCGCTCGAGCCGCGCTCGGAGAGGTCGATGACCTTGAGGCCCTTGCGGGCCGCGAGGAAGGCGTCGCGCTTGGCGTCGTCGTCGGCGAGCAGGGTCTCGCGCTCGGC
>DAIQNY010000003.1:0-40903 GCA_036788155.1 Actinomycetota bacterium
AGGACACCGGCCTTTCAAGCCGGCGGCACGGATTCGAATTCCGTTGGGGGCACCACTGCTTTTGCAGGTACTTTGTGCTTCCGTGCTCTTCCCCGCTCCTCCGCTGTTGCCCACTTTGTTGCCTTCCGTCCCCGCGGATGCCTATGCTCAGGCTCGCAGATGGGCATCCGCAAGAGGGGCGACAAGTGGCTGGTGACGGCCGAATCCGGCCGCGACGAGTTCGGCATCCGCCGGCGCGTCTGCCGCAGCGTGGACACCGAGGAGGAGGCCAAGCGCCTCGACGCCAAGCTGCAGCACGACTTCTATGAGGGCCGGCACATCCAGCCCTCATCGGAGTCCGTCGCCGCCTTCTGCCAGCGCTACCTCGACGGACGCGATCGCATCGCGCCAGCGACGCGAAGCCGCTACCAGGACTACCTCAAGCATGTGAAGCGGGATCTCGGCGCGGTGCCACTCTCACGCTTCACGCCAAAGGTCGCGGCGAGCTGGAAGAAGAAGCAGCTGGCCAGCGGGCTCTCCGCCAGCACCGTGCGGAAGCACCTCGTGTTCGTGAAGGCCGCAATGGAGGCAGCTGTCGCCCAGCGCCTCATCGCTGAGAACCCGCTCCGGCACGTCGAGTTGCCCGACACGAACCGCCCCCCTTCCACGTCTTCACGCCGGCCGAGCAGGAGGCCTTGCTCGGCGCCGCAGCGGCCGGCGATGGCGAGTTGACTGGACGCCACAAGGGACGCGCGATGTTCCTCGCCGTCGACTGGCCGTGTCTTCCGCGGGAAGGCGAGAGCGTAGAGATCCTCAAGCACCTTGAGACTCCACTCATCGAGAGCGTCGGCTACGGCATGCACGGTGCGCCGTTGGTACACCTGGGGCGCGTCGTGCTCGATGATCTGCAGGTGACGCAGTTGCGGAGGGTGGGGTGGAGAGTGGAGGGGCTGCCGGGGGCGCCCGTGTGATGGCCCGCCCCCGACAACCGTACCCTCTGATTACCTGGGCGCGTGGCTAGACCGCTGAGGCGATCACAGCGAACTCCGACCGTTCTTCATTGAAGGCGGACCCAGCGACATCACCTCGGAGCTCCGTCACCTTCAGCCCGTTGTCGCCGAACTCCTTCTCGAGCTCAGCTGGCGCGAAGCACTGCAGCCAGTTGAAGACCTCGAACGTCCGTTTCTGCTCGACGATTGTGTACTTGTCCAAGAGTAGCCGGCGATCGTCGTACTTGAATGTGTTGAGGAATCCGAAGTACTCGTCCGCCGACCAGAAGCCGTTCAGGAGTCCCGGAGCGTACAATGCGGTCTCCTCACGGCTGTCGAACATCACTGGCGAGTACACATCCAGGAGGATCGACCCGCCAGGCGCCAGGTGAGCGCGGAAACGCTGCAGCAGTCCGGCCCGCTGCTGAGGGCTTAGGGCGCAGAAGTCGCACATGATCATCAGAATGAGGTCGAAGCTCTTCTTTGAAGAGAACGTCAGGTAGTCCGCCTCGACATAGTCGATGGCGAGATCCTCGCTAAGCGCGATCTCGCGGGCATGCGCCAACGAGTTCGCCGAGAAGTCGATGCCGGTAATGGCGGCTCCGCTGAGCGCGAGGCGCTGAGCATAGAGTCCCGGACCGCAGCCGAAGTCGGCCACCGTGACACCGGCCTGCAGGTCGAAGCGGGAGACTATCCAGCGTGTGGATCGATCGATGAAGTCGTGGCTGCGCGAGGCGGCATCGACTGTTGGGTCGAGGTGGTAGGCGAGCATCTTGCGCGACGTGTGCGGGTCGGTCCAGAGATCGCTGGCCGTATATGCGGAGAACGGCTCGGGACGCCGGTTGACCTGACATAGGAAGTCGAACATGGACTCCTCCTGGGAGAGCACGCGGCGCCGGACAGCGTCAGCCCCAAAGCGACGCTGCTACTGGCAGCTACGGCGAGAGTGAGAAGAGCGGAAGATGAACCGGCTGCATCAGCCCAATCGCCCACGGGCTGATGCGGAAGGGATTCGGTTCGTCAGGTGAGGGGCTCGAGGATCATGCAGGGATCCTATCGCGCGTACCTCGGGATTGCCAAGGCAAACTGAACAGGAGTTCTACAGGGATGAGGGAGGCGTCGAACCCGTTCTCGACTGGCTGCGGTCACTTGATTCCGCCAGACGCAGGGCCATTGGCGTGGCCATGCACGAGATCCTCGGGAAGATGGGAGTCGAGGTCTGTGGAACGGAGTTCGGGAAGCAGCTGGGACAAGGACTCTTCGAATTCCGCGTGCGGCAGTCAGCGAACCAGATCCTCGCGCGGGCTGGCCATGCCGGGAAGGGCGAAGGCGCCCGCGACGAGAAGAGCATCCTTCTCAGGGTCTACTGCCATGCACACGGTGACAGAGTCATCCTTCTTCTCGCCGGCTATGACAAGGGAAGGGATGCCAGCGCGAAGCGGGAGAACAGAAAGATCGCTTTGGCCAGAAAGCGCCTTGCCGAGTTTCGGGGCCGGCAGGAGCGCTAGATTCAAGCGAGGTGCGCAACTTGACGACATTTGGGGTAAAGACCATACTGAATGAGTCAGTCGACCAGAGGAGAGGCGATGACTGACTTCAACGACTTCTACGAAGATCTGCGCGAACAGGCTGCAGCCGAAGGCCCGCAAGCACTTGCCGAGCTTGAAGCGCTCGAAGAGCGCTACCGTCTTGCTCGAACCGTCATCGAGCGGCGCAAGACACTCGGGCTTTCCCAGAAGGACCTGGCCGCGGCGTCCGGGATTGACCAGGCCGACATTAGCCGCATCGAGCACGGACGTGCCAATCCGACCTTCGGCACCCTCAACGCGCTGGCACGTGCTCTCGGCTGGCATGTCTGCCTGGCCGAGGCGTGCGACCCGGTGGCAGTATCGCATCAGGCCCACACCGCAGTCGGATAGGTCAGGCATCACTCCTCGGCTGTAACCTCGAGCAGCCTGCGAACCTCTTCCCGGGGGTTCGAGAGTTGTCCCGTTAGGTGCACCAACTCGTTGCCACTATCACAACGTCTTCTCCGCATCAGGGCCCTTCGTTGTGCGATCGCTCTCCGGGTGTTCTCCGGCCACGCGGCCGGCACGGGCCTCCAAGCCACCCGTTCGCTCGCGTTCCTGCAGCGTGCTTACCATCTGGCACGATGACGCTTCAGTGCGTCGATGAGCCCGTTCCTGGTCGTGCGTCCGCCAGAGGTGTTAAGCTCATAAGACGACGGAGAGGAGGCCGTCTCAATCGGGAGGGGCAATGCTGGTCGCGACGTTTGGCGCGAGCACGGGATGGCACAGACGGCAGATCACCCACGAGAACGGGTCGTTCATCCTCGAGGGCCACGGCGTCATTCCGGCGAGGGCCCTGCTCGACTACGACCGACAGGGTCAGATCGACTGGGCGTACGCCGGCCTTCGCGAGTGGGTACAGCAGCTTGGGTGCGGTCCTACTGTTGCCGCTCAGCCTGGAGAGCCCTCGCCGCCAGGACGACTGCTCCCCTCACAGCCTGCACAGGTGGGCGTCGCCGGCTTCGCGCTTTCCCTGGCGGGGTTCGTGGTCCCCCTCCTCTGGATCGTCGGTCTCATCCTCTCGTGGCGCGACGTCAAGCGCGCAAGACGAGAGAGTCTGCCTCACGGCCTCGCGACGGCGGGGTTGGTAATCTCATCCGTTGGCGTCGCACTCCTGATCGCCGGTGTCATCGCCTCCATAGCGATCCCGATGTTCCTTGTCCAGCACGAGAAGGCTGCCAAGGAGACTGAGGTGAAGGAGGGGATCCGCTCCATTCAGATCGGAGTCCGGTCGTGGGCCATCGACCATGGGGATGCGTATCCGGACGTCTCGCTGGTCAACCGGTTCGGGCTTGCCGGCTATGTGCCGACGTGGCCGACGAACCCGTTCACGGGCCTGCCGATGAATGAAGGGACCGGACCGGGCCAGTACGTCTACGAGCGGACCGCGAGCGGGTTCCGGATCATAGCCTATGGCGCTGGCGGCAGGGCGATCATTGCCGCGCCGTAGCGGACGCCCTCCGGCCCGCCAGAACACTCGCCATGTTCACTCGGCAGGCGGGTGACAGAAGAGCTCACCGAAGCCACGCGATCGGACTTCTGAGGCGCGGAGCCGATGCCGTCTGACACCCAGGCGGATCCGCATCTCCGTCCAGCCTCCCTCGCTCCTCGCCGGCAGGGTATGGCCCCGCGGAGTGGAAGACCTGACCGCCCTCTGTGTCGGCGCCGTTGAACGACAGTTCCGGACGGCAGGCGCCGATGCGACGGAGGAAGCGCTTCCACGCCGGAGGGAGGCGGGGGTGAGGGGAACATCCGCAGAGGTCGCTGCGTACTGGCGCAGGGCTCTGGCGAACAGCCGGCAGCTTGTCTTCGTGATGGACACCACGAGACGTCTGGTGGCGGTGAGCGCCGGGCTTGCAGACGCTCTCGGTGTCGCGCCGGACCAGCTGGTCGGACACACCTGTGCCTCTCTGATGCATCGCGGCGGAGAACCCCCTTGCGACTGCCCGTTGGACGAGGTTCTTCTGGATGACGAGCAGCATGAGGCCGAGGTACACAGCGACGTCCTCGGCAAGGATCTGCTCGTCACTACCACTCCGCTCTCGTACCACGGAGGCCGCGCCACGCACGTCCTGCACGTGGCCGCCGACGTCACCGAGCGCAGGCGCATAGAGACGGCGTTGCGCGAGAGCGAGGCCCGGCTCCTCGAATCGCAGCGGCTTGCGGGTCTGGGGCACTACATCTTCGACATCTCCACAGGCACGTGGACGTCGTCGCCAGGCCTCGATGAGGTCTTCGGCATCGGCGAACGCTACGTGCGCACCGTCGAGAGCTGGCTGGATCTCATCCATCCCTGCGAGCGGGAGGCGATGTCCACGTACCTCGAGCACGTGCTCGGGAACCGGTTGTCCTTCGATCGCGAGTATCGTATCCAGCGCCTCTCCGACGGGCGTGAACGCTGGGTCCGAGGGCTCGGCAGACTCGAACTGGGCCCCGAAGGCAGGGTGGAGCGCATGTTCGGCGTGATCCAGGACGTGACCGAAGAACGGGAGTCACGTCGCTCGCTGGAGAAGACGACCGCCTTGCTCGAAGAAGCCGAGCGGCTCGCGCACCTCGGCAGCTGGGAGTGGGACCTGCGCAGCGGCGTGACCCGATACTCCGAGGAGTGGCGACGGATCTACGGCGTCACGAGCAGCCAGAACGCGGTGGAAGAGTGGCTCGAGCTCGTCCATCCGGAGGATCGAGACAAGGCCGCTGCCTCCATCGATAGGGCCGTCCGAGAAGGCCACTGGTATCGGGCCGAGCACCGCATCGTCCGGCCCGACAGCGGTGAGACCCGCCACGTGGAGAGCTTCGGCCGGCAGGTGCGTGGCGACGACGGAACCGTGGATCGCATCTACGGCGCCACTCTCGACGTGACGGACCGGGTGGAGGCACAGCGCCGCCTGAGGCGCACCCTGTCGGCCACGGTCACCGCCCTCTCGGCGACGGTCGAGATGCGGGACCCGTACACCGCAGGTCACCAGCAGCGGGTCGCCGAGCTCTCAGACGCGATCTCGCGGGTACTCGGGTGGGATGACGAGCGACGCGAGGACGTACGCGTCGCCGCCTCGCTGCACGACATCGGCAAGGTCGTCGTACCGGCGGAGATCCTCACCAAGCCGGGGAGACTGAGCCTGCCCGAGTACGAGCTGGTCAAGAGCCACGCCGGCGCGGCCGGCGAGATCCTGAGCGGGATCGAGTGGTCCGGTCCCATCACGCGGATCATCCTTCAGCACCACGAACGTCTCGACGGCTCGGGGTATCCGCACGGGCTCGAAGGCGACGCCATCATCCCGGAGGCCAGGGTGGTGGCAGTGGCCGACGTCTTCGAGGCGATGGTCTCCCATCGTCCGTATCGACCGGCCCTCACCCCCGATGTGGCGATCGCTGAACTGCGCGAGGGCGCCGGCCGGCTCTACGACGGCGAGGTCGTCGAGACCTGTCTCGGTGTGATCGCCGGCGGCTTCCGGTTTACCCGGGACTGACCGAGGCCGTCCGCCCGAAGAGCCGCCCGCAGCAGTCGGCGGATCGCCGTTGACCGCGGGTATGCTGCCTCCCAACGGCGCACGGAAGGCAAAGGACGGGCGTGACGCACGGCGACATCCTGGCGCTCTCGGAGGGCACAACGGCGGAGGACTGGGTCTACTGGGTCTACGTCCCCTGGGCCAGACCGGGAGCCGTCGCGGTATCGCCGGCGGCTGCCCGGCGGGGCGTCGCCGACGGTCACTTCGCCAGAGCGGTCTGCCGCCACGACCTCTCGCTCGGCCTGGCCTGGGGAGTCGTCAACGGGTGGGACCTCTACCGCCCCGAATGGGACTTCGTCTTCCCCGATCCATCCGCCTGCCTGTGGGTGGACCTTCTCTCTGACGACTGCGTGGCCGAGCGCTACCTGGCGGTCACCGTACGGGGCGGGACGGTGTCGCTGCCGGCGCCGAGCATCGAGCACGGCGAGGACGGCAGTCTGAGGCTCTGGGTGAGCAGGCGCAAGCTCGCCATCGTCCGTCTGGCTAACGAGATCGACCCCACGTGTTCGGGCTTCGACACCTGCTTCGCGCGCTCGGGGATCGAGGTGCGCTAGCTGCGCCGGCGACGACAGAACCGGCACCGGCAGCCGGGCTCGTGATGCCAGCCGTCCTCGGCCAGGCCGGAGTTCGGATGGGTGAGCATGAGCGTGACGGTGCCTGAGGTGATCAGCAGCATGCCGCCGTCGAGGAACTGGATACGCTGCTCTGGCGGGCCGGGGTGGGTCGCGGTCCGTCCCGCCGTGAGGACTTCGCCTAGAGTGAGTCCACGCATGCCGGCACCTTCTGTCCGCTGGCGGCATATGGTGCCTGGGTCGCGCCGGAGTCGACGGTCCGGTACTCAGGCGCGACTCGGGTGGGTGCCAGATGTCCCCTCCAAAGCCACCGTAGCACACGTAGTCGTCGGGGCCTATGGGGAAGAGTGTTTGTCCGCTGATCGACGTCGCCGGCGCTACGGGCGCCGGGACCCGGCGCTCGCCGCCGGCTCGGGCTTGAGCGGCCGCCACAACGGATAGGGCAGACCGGCCAGCCGGTTGATGACGAAGCCTTGCGCCGTGAGCAGGACCACGGCCAGCATGAGGATCGCGAGCTGCTCCGGCGTACGCAGGAGGCCGAGGGCGACGATCAGGGTGGTCGCCCCGGCGGGCGCGTGAGGGATGTCGAGCCAGGCCATCAGTGCGAGGGTGAGCGCGAGCGCGAGGGCCAGCGCGCCGATCCGCGCGGGGGTGATGTCGTACAGGTCGGGCAGGACGCTCGTGAGTCCGAAGACGAGCAGCGCGACGTAGGCGGAGAGCGCTCCGATCAGGTGACCGAAGAAGCACGATCGGGGAGCGGCGTTGGGCGCCAGCGGCGAGTAGAAGAGCAGGAACGCGGTCGGACCGAGCGACGGGAACACGAACGGCTGATCGCTGGCCATCGCGAGACCCGCCATGACCGCGATGGCGATGCCTGAGTTGATGAACACGTAGGCGGCGACCACGCGCCGCTCGTTGTAGCGGCGCGTGAGCATCGGCAGCTGCAGGCTCCGGAGTAGCGTGCTGCCGAAGAGGGGCCGCGGGTCCTGCCCGTCGTCACGCGGTACGCTCATGGAGCCGCGGCCGGCGGGAACGTCATGTCCGCGGCCCTCCCCCGACACGGCCGAACGTGCGCCAGGCCCTCGACTCCCCGGGCGACACCACTCGCTGCCCCTTCCGCCGCCGGTAGACGACGAACGGCCGCGTCGCGTACCACACGGGCGCGCTCCAGAAGTGCACGAAGCGCGTGAAGGGGAAGAGCGCGAGGAACAGCCAGGCGACCGTCGCGTGCACCTGGAAGATCCACGGCGCCGCAGTGATGTCGCCGACGTCCGGGTTGAGGGAGAAGATGCCGCGCATCCAGAGCGACACCGTCTCGCGGTAGTCGTGGCCGGCGCCGACCACGTTGTAGCCCACGGTGACGATCGTGCCGAGGACGATCATCACCCAAAGCAGCGTCAACGCCACCCAGTCGACGGCCGTGGTGACGCCGCGCACCCGGTCGTTACCCGCCCGCCTGAAGGTGAGGATCGCCAGACCGACGATGATGAGCACGGCGGCGAGCGTCCCAGCCGCCTTGGCGAAGTCGGCGTAGAGCCATTCGGGGACGCCGAACGCGGCCGTCCACGACTTGGGAACGAGCAGGCCGGCCGCGTGTCCGACGATCGCAAGGAGCGCACCATAGTGGAACAGCGGGCCGCCGACCAGCAGGAGGCGCCGCTCGTAGAGCTCCGAGGAGCGGGTCGTCCAGCCGAAGCGGTCGAAGCGGTAGCGCCAGAGGTGGCCGACGACGAACACCGTGAGGGCGGCGTACGGCAGGATCACGTAGGCGGCGATCTGCCAGGCGTGCTCAGCGTTCATCGCGTCCCTCCTCTGAGCCGCGGCGGTCTCCGGCGGGCGTCACGGCGAGGACGGCCTCGACGACAGACGCGAAGAGGCTGCCGTCACGTTCGAGCCCCCTCGCCAGACGTCGAAGCTCGGTGCGCCGACCGGCCAGCAGCTCGCGGCACGCCGGAGCGAGCGCCGCCGCCTCCAGCATCAGCGGCACGTAGTCGGGCAGCTCGCTCGTCCGCACGTCCAGCCCCGCGCGGCGATACGCCCGGCGCAACTCGAGCAGGGCCGCCCCCCGCTCGCGTGAGGTGCGGGGTCCCGCCTCCGTGAGGTAGAGCGAATGGCGGGCGCCGAGATCGAACGTCGCCACGTAGGCTCGCTCACGCTCCCCGCCGTCGAGCCGTCGGTACCAGGCGAGAAACCGCTCGAGGTGCCGCCGTGCCGGCGTGGAACGTGACTCGGCCATCGCTGCGGCGACGACCTCGAGGTCATCCTCGCCGCCCTCCGCGGGGTAGCTGAGCAGGACCGAAGCCGCCTGCAGGATCACGGCCGTTCCGTCACCCGCCTGCGCATCGGCGGCCGGCGCCGTGGTTCGTCTGTCCGTATCGGCGTTCACGGGCGTTCCCGCGGTTGCGCGACGTGCCGGCCGAACAGCGTCTGGCCGGAGCCGGCGCTCTCTCTGCTTGACCGGGGCACGACGTACCGCTCGTCGTACCGAGACAGCGCCAGCAAGCGGTACAGACTCTCGACCTCTTCTCCGCTCATGCCGACATCCGCGGCGTGACGGTCCGTGCCGGGGTGCCCGAGCCGCCGGGCGCGCTCGACCCTTCGCATGGCCAGCAGCCGGCGCAGACTCTCCTCCACCGGCGTCGTGTCGCCGGCCGCCAGCAGGTCGGCGACATAGCGTTGCGGCACCCGGAGGTCGCCGATGGCGGGCAGCACCTCGTCGGGGTCGTCCGCCTCGTAGCCCGCCGCTGTGAGGGCGTCGAGCACCGGGCTGAGCGGCGGCACGTACCAGACCATCGGCAGCGTGCGGTACTCCGGGTGCAGCGGCAGCGCGACGCGCAGCTCCTTTGCCAGCGCGTAGACGGGCGAGCGCTGCGCGGCGAGGATCCACTCGTGGGGCACGCCGTCTCGCTCGGCCGCCGAGCTGACCGCCCGATCGTGCGGGTCGAGCAGGAGCTGCCGCATGGCCTCGACCAGTCCTCCGGGATGTGGGGTCTCGGCGACCTCGGTGACGGCGTCGAGGTCGTAGAGCACGACGCCGATGAAGCGCAGGCGGCCGACGCACGTCTCGGAGCACACCGTCGGCCGCCCGTTCTCCGTCACCGGGTAGCAGAAGATGCACTTCTCGGCCTTGCCCGTGAGGTGGTTGAAGTAGGTCTTCTTGTAGGGGCAGCCCGAGACACAGAAGCGCCAGCCGCGGCACTTGTCCTGGTCGACCAGCACCACGCCGTCCTCCGTGCGCTTGTACATCGCCCCCGACGGGCACGACGCCACGCAGGACGGGTTGAGGCAGTGGTTGCAGATGCGCGGCAGGTAGAACATGAACACGTTCTCGTAGCGCCGCAGTACGTCCGCTTCCAGGTCCGAGAGCACGGGGTCGTCCGGGGCGAGCGAGCCGGCCAGGTCGTCGTCCCAGTTCGGCCCCCAGTGCAGGTCCATCGGCTTGCCGGTGAGCCGGGAGTGCGGCGCCAGCGTGGGCGGCAGCGGCGTGGGCGGGGCGTCGACGAGGCGCTCGTAGTCGTAGGTCCACGGCTCGTAGTAGTCGTCGATCAGCGGCATGTCGAGGTTGCCGAAGATCGTCACGAGCTTCTTGAGGCGGCCGCCCGACCGCAGGGCCAGGCGGCCGCGCCCGTCCAGCGTCCATCCGCCCTGCCAGCGCTCCTGGTCCTCCCAGCGCCGGGGATAGCCGGTGCCCGGTCTCGTCTCGACGTTGTTCCACCACATGTACTCGGCGCCGTCACGGTTGGTCCACGCCTGCTTGCAGGTGATCGAGCACGTGTGGCAGCCGACGCACTTGTCCAGCGCCATCACCATCATCAGCTGGGCACGCACGTTCACCGGTACGCCACCTCCTGCCGGGCTCGGCGGCGCACGACGACCACCTCATCGCGCTGGCTTCCCGTGCATCCGTAGTAGTTGACGGCGTAGGAGAGCTGGGCGTAGCCCCCGATCATGTGCGTCGGCTTGAGGAGGACCCGCGTCAGGGCGTTGTGGGTGCCGCCCTGCCGGCCGGTCTTCTCCGTGCGCGGTTGTGCCACATGCCGGTCCTTGGCGTGGTAGATGTAGCAGACTCCCTCCGGCATGCGTGGCGAGACACAGGCGCGGCAGTCGAGGACGCCGTTGCGGTTCCAGACCTCGACCCAGTCGTTGTCGGCCACGTCCATGCGGGCGGCGTCCCCTGGCGAGAGCCACACGACGGTGCCGCCGCGGAAGAGAGTCAGCATCATGGGGTTCTCCTGGTAGCCGGTGTGGATCGACCACTTGGAGTGCGGCGTCAGGTAGCGCAGAGCCAGTGCCCTCTCCCCGAGCTCCGGCATCTCGGGATAGCGCTCCGGCGTGTTGAGCGGCGGCCGCCACACAGGGAGCTGCTCACCGAGCTCGGCCAGCCACTGGTGGTCCAGGAAGAAGTGCATGCGCCCCGTCAGGGTGTGCCAGGGCTTGAGACGCTCGGTGTTGATGGTGAAGGCGCTGTACTGGCGCCCGCCGGCCTCGTCGCCCGACCACTCGGGACTCGTCAGGGTCTTCTGCGGTCGGGCCTGGACGTCCGACCAGCAGATGCGCGCGTCGCGCTCGCCTTCGGCGAGGTCGGCGAGCGGACGTCCGACGCGCCGCTCGAGCGCGGTGAAGCCCTCGTGAGAGAGGCGCCCGTTGGTGGCGCCGGAGAGCGCCAGGATGGCCTCGGCCGCGTGCTCGGCGCGGGCCAGCGACGGGCGTCCGCGCCCGGCTCCGGATGGGCTGGTGCCGTTGGCGGCCGCCAGCCAGGCGACCTCAGCCTCCGGCTTCCAGGTCACGCCCTTCACGCCGACGCCGAGGGACTCGACCAGCGGCCCGAGGCTCGTCAGCTCGTCGTGCACGGCGCCGAAGTCACGCTCGACGAGCGTGAGGGCCGGCATGGTCGAGCCCGGGACGGGCTCGACGTCGCCGGCCCGCCAGTCCCGCACCTCACCGAACGGCTGCGAGGCTTCGGCGGGTGTGTCGTGGCCCAGGGCGGTGGCCACGAGGTCCCGCCGAACGCCGAGACGCGGGCCGGCCAGCCGTGAGAAGACGCCTGCCAGGGCGACGAACGCGTCCCAGTCGGACCGCGCCTCCCAGGGCGGATCGATGGCGGCGTTGAAAGAGTGGACGTACGGGTGCAGGTCCGTGCACGAGAGGTCGCTCTTCTCGTACCAGGTGGCGGCGGGGAGGATCACGTCCGCGAACTGGGTGGTGCTGTTCATGCGGAAATCGAGCGTGACGAGCAGGTCGAGCTTGCCCGCCGCAGCCTCGTCGCGCCAGACGACGTCGCTCGGCCTCAGCGGGGCGGGGGTCTCCGTTGCCATGACGTTGTCCACATCCGAGCCCAGCAGGTGCCGCAGGAAGTACTCGTGCCCCTTGCCGGAGCTGCCCAGCAGGTTCGCCCGCCAGACGAAGAGCAGCCGCGGGAAGTTGGCGGGGTCGTCCGGGTCCTCCACGCTGAAGCGGAGCCGGCTCTCGCGCAGCTCGCGGACGACGTAGTCGGCGGGGCTCATGCCGGCCTCCGCCGCCTCGGCGGCCAGGTCCAGCGGGTTGCGGTCGAACGTGGGGTACGTGACCTGCCAGCCGAGCCGCTCGGCCTGTGCGAGCGCGTCAATGGGCGCTTTGCCGCGCAGCAGGCCGCGGCCGAGCGGCGAGGAGAGGTGGTCGGCGCCGAAGACTTCGTAGCGCCACTGGTCGGTCGCCAGATAGTACCATTCGGTACCGCAGTTCTGGCGCGGCGGACGGTGCCAGTCGACGGCGGCGGCCAGCGTCGCCCACCCGGTCGCGGGCCGCATCTTCTCCTGGCCCACGTAATGCGCCCAGCCACCCCCGTTGCGGCCGATGCAGCCACAGGCGAGGAGCAGTGTCATGATCGTGCGGTAGCTCATGTCGGCGTTGAACCAGTGATTGACGCCCGAGCCCAGGATGATCATCGAGCGGCCCTCGGTGAGTTCCGCGTTGCGCGCGAACTCGCGCGCGACGCGGGCGGCGACGGCCGCCGGCACTCCCGTCAGCCTCTCCTGCCACGCCGGCGTGTACGGAGCCGATGCGTCGTCGTAGCCCGCGGGCCATTCGCCGGGGAGCCCAGGTCGCTCCACCCCGTACTGCGCCAGGAGCAGGTCGTACACCGTGGTCACCGGTCTCCCGGCGATGCGAACGCAGGGCACGCCCCGACGCAGCACGCCGGGCTCGTCGCCGTCGAACCGCGGCAGGAGGATCTCGACCCGCTCCTCTTCGCAACCAAGGAGGGTGAGCACCGGGTCGACGCCCTCGTGGTCGAGATTCCAGTGCCCCTCACCGGAGCCCGACCAGCGGAAGCCGAGGGAGCCGTTGGGGACCGCGGGTTCCCGCGAGGCGGCGTCGAAGACGACCGTCTTCCACTCCGCCGCCTCCACCGTCTGCCCGAGGTCGTGCGCCGTGAGGAAACGGTCGGGAGTCCAGGCGCCGCCCTCTTCCCGGAGCGTGACGAGGAAGGGCATGTCGGTGTAGGTCCGCGCGTACTCGGTGAAGAACGGCACCTCGCGGTCGAGGTAGAACTCCTTGAAGACCACGTGGCCCATGGCGAGAGCCAGGGCGCCGTCCATGCCCGCCGTCACCGGTAGCCAGTCGTCCGCGAACTTCACGTGCTCGGCGTAGTCGGGTGAAACGACCACCACCTTCTGGCCCGCGTAGCGGGCTTCGATCATGAAGTGGGCGTCCGGGGTGCGCGTGACGGGTACGTTGCTGCCCCAGATGATGAGGTAGGAGGCGTGCCACCAATCCGCGGACTCGGGTACGTCCGTCTGGTCGCCGAAGACCTGCGGCGAGGCCGGCGGCAGGTCCGCGTACCAGTCGTAGAACGAGTTCTGGGCGCCGCCCGTCAGCGCGACGTAGCGCGAGCCCGACGCGTGAGAGACCGGCGACATCGCGGGGATGGGGCTCACCGCGGCCACGCGGTCCGGCCCCCAGTGCTCGATGGTGTGGACGTGCGCGGCGGCGGTCAGCTCGAGCGCCTCCTCCCACCCGGCGCGCATGAATCCGCCGTGGCCGCGAGCCTCCGTGTAGGCCGAGCGAGCCACGACGTCCTCCACGATGCTGGCCCAGGCGTCGACGGGATCCTCGTGCGCGCGGCGCGCCTCGCGCCACCGCTCGAGCAGCGCGCCGCGGACGTGCGGATACCGCACACGCCCGGGCTGATACGTGTACCACGAGAAGGTGGCGCCGCGCGGGCACCCTCGGGGCTCCTCGGCGGGCATGTCGGGGGCCGTGTCCGGATAGTCTGTGGCCTGCGTCTCCCAGGAGACGATCCCGTCCCGGACGTACACCCACCAGGAGCAGGAGCCGGTGCAGTTCACGCCGTGCGTCGAGCGCACCTCGCGGTCGTGGCGCCAGCGGTCACGGTAGAACTCCTCCGAGCCGCTGCGTGCGTCGCGTTCGACCGTGCGCCCGTCCGCGCCGACGTCGCCGCTCGTCACGTAGCGCACACGCTCGAGCAGCGACCGTGACCCGCCGTCTCGCTTTGCCACCTGCACGGTGCCTCACGACCTCGGCGGCTTAAACGGCGCCCCGCGATGCGGGCGCGCTCAGGCGCCGCCGTGCTCCTGAGTCTAGAGCCTATCCGCCGCTCGGGCGGGGACTACCGTCGACGCGAGCAGTCGCCGGTGGGCGGTCGCCGCAGCAGAGGCCGAACGTCGCCACAGGCGACGAGCTCATCCGTGCCAGTAGTCGAACTCCGGCTCGAAGTGCACGCCGCTCAGGTCCGCGACGCGGTCGGTGAGGTACGCCTGAGCGTCGGTGATCGCCTGGTTGTAGACGCTCGGCGCCATCTCGCGGACGAAGAAATCGAGCACGCGGGCGGCTTTGAGGTCGCCGATCTCCTCGTCGAGTTCCTCCTCGAAGAAGCGCCTGACGGACGCGACAAGGCGCTTCTCCGTGTCCTCGGCCAGCTTGAGCGTCATGCCGGCCGCCGGCGTGAGGTCGGTACGGGGGTGCAGACTGCGAACGCACGGGAATGCACATGCCCTCCACGGTCGTTTTCGTCGACGAGCATACACCTGGCTGCAGCGCCGACGGCCCGGCGAGACCCTGTGCGAGCGGGCTCCGTCACTCGGCGGCCGGTGTAGCATCGGACGGTCCCGGGGCGGCCGCCGCAGGCGGGCCGACCCACCCGAGAGAAGGAGCTGGGATGAGGGCGACGCCGATCAACTGGGACGACGTGCCGGTCAGGCAGGTGGCGATGGGGCCCATGGTCGGCGCCTGGCGCGATCTCGGCACCGCAGCCGGCAGCCTGCAGGTCGGCCTGCGACGCATGCAGATCGCACCCGGCATGCGCTCTACACCCGCGCACACGCACAGCGGCGAGGAGGAGATCTTCTTCGTCCTCGCCGGCTCCGGACTCAGCTGGCAGGGCGGCGAGACGTACGAGATCACGACCGGCGACTGCCTCGTCCACCGGTGCGAGGGGCCGGCCCACACCCTCATCGCCGGCCCAAACGGCATGGACGTGCTCGCCTACGGCGAGCGGACCGCCTCCGAGGCCTGCTACTTGCCGCGCGCCCACGTGTCCTGGCTCGGGAGCACATGGGTCCGAGCGGGCGAGAGCGAGCACCCCTTCGTGCAGGAGGCGTCCGCCGGCGAGCTGGAGATGCCCGCAGCGCCGTCGGAGCGGCCGCCGTCCATCGTCGGCATCGCCGATGTGCCTGTCGAGACGGTCGCCCGGGGTGAGTTCGCCTCGCAGCGCCGGTCCGTCAGTACGCTCGCCGGCGCCCAGAGGACCGCGCTTCGCGAGTTCTCCCTGCCGCCCGGCAAGGTCGGCGTCCCGCCGCACTGTCACAGCGGTGCGGAGGAGCTCTTCCTGGTCCTCGAGGGGGACGGCGTCTATCTCGAGGGGGCGCCGCGCGCGACCGTGTGGGAGCCGGAGGACCGCCCGGTCCGCGCCGGCGACGTCGTCGCCGTCCTCGCCGGGACCGGCGAAGCGCACGCCTTTCGCGCCGGCTCCTCCGGCCTCAGGTATCTCGCATACGGAACGCGCGACCGCCACGACACCATCTGGTACCCGCGCTCGCACAAGATCGCCTTCCCCGGTCTCGGGCTGATCGGTCGCCTGGAGCCGCTGGGGTACTGGGACGGAGAGGACGGCGTCTCGCCGGTGGGAGCCTGAGAAGCTCCCCGGCAACCGCAGGGCATGCTAGGCTCGCGGGAGAGACCCGGGAGGGAGCATGCTCGTCGCGACGTTCGGCCCCACCACGGCGTGGGAGGGGCGAGAGATCATCTGGGACGTGGACCACTTCATCCTGGTCGGGCACGGCGCCATCCCCGCGGCCGGCGTGCTGGACTACGACAGGCTTGGACAGCTCGTCTGGGCCAGGCCCGAGCTCCGTTCCTGGGCGTGGGAGGTCAGCCGCTGGGAGAGCGGCGGCCGGCAGGCGCGGGCCGCCGTCGGGACGTCCTACGCCGGGACGGGGGCGGCCGGCTCTGCAGCCTCCTCCGGCCGCCTGCCCACCTGGGCGATCGTCGTCATCGCGGCCGTGATCGCCCTGGTCGTGCTCGGCGGTGTCATCGGCTCCCTCGTCATCCCCGCCGTGGTCCGGACCACAGAGAGCGTCGCCAAGGACATCATGGTCCGCGCCGGCGCCGAGACCATCCACGCGGGCATCGAGTCCTACGCTCTGGACCACGGCGGCCGATACCCGGCCGAGGGCGCCGTCGACGCCGTCGGTCTCGCCGGCTACATCTCGATGTGGCCTGAGAACCCGTACAGCGGCGGCTCCATGGCCGACGGCGGCGGCGCGGGCAACTTCCGGTACGACGTGAGCCCGGACGGCGGCGCCTACAGGCTCACCGCCTACGGACGTGACGGACGCGTGATCCTCGAGCTGTCGGGAGGAACCGACACCTCGGTCTGAGCGGCAGGCCCGGACCGCGCCGCCACGAGGCGGCCGCGGCGCGGTCTTTCGTCACTCCCGCCGGCGCGTGCCTACGTCGCCCGCCGGCGCACCAGCAGCGCGATCGCGGCCAGCGCGACGCCGGCCACACCGGCCGCGATGCCGACGTACCCGACGGTCTTCGCGGCGGAGACCTGGCTCTCGACGTCCGTCACCGCGGAGGCGGCCGCCATGCGCGGCAGTTCGTTGTCGAGCCTCGCAGCCACCTGTTCCGTCCCCGGTACCTTCACCGGGAACTGCACGGCGCTCGTGTCCTCCACGGGGGAGAACGTCCGAGGCGAGCTGGTCACCTCCATGTCGACCCTTGAGCCGGAGATGCGCCCGGTCAGGTGGAACGTGTAATCGCCGGGCGCCGTCGGGATGACGAGGGCTGCGTACTCCCCCGGCGTGCCGGTGCCGTACTCGGGGTCGTAGGTGGGCGCCAGCTCGAACTCCTGCTCCTGCTCGCCGTAGCTGACCCTGACCGTGAGGCGCGCTCCCGGGTCGTTCACCGGATCGCCGTCTTCATAGGTGGCGATGACCTGGACCGTGTTCAGCTGCCCCACGTAGGCCGGTTCCGTACCCCATCCCAGACTGAGCTCGGCCTTGCCGGCGCTGCCGGTCTCGTGGGCGGCGGCGGGGACGCTCAGGGCGAGGAACGCGGCGAAGAGGACCGCGACGGTCAGCGCCGCTCTCATCGAACGCTTCATGCTCCCTCCTCCTTGCCTGCCGGCCCGCCACCCGGCGGGCCGACCCGGAACCTGCCCCGACCCCCACGGCGTGAAACGGACCGGCGTCGACGCGGTCAGGGAGCGGCTGCAGGCACCTCGAGCTCCAACGGCACGGTCGTGCCGCCGTCCGTCTCCTGCAAGGAGACATCGACGGTCCAGAGGCCGGCGACGGAGAAGTCCAGTCCGGCGCCGCCCCAGACGCCGTCCGCCGACGGCTCCAGCTCGACGGTGACCGGCGCCATGTCCGGCCGCTCGGGCAGCGAGCAGCGCATGCCGACCTCGGTGACGCCGGTGAGCGGTTCACCGGTGTCGTACTCGACGACCCGCAGTTGGTATTCATTGCTCCCTGCGACGCCGGGCGTGAGCGAGAGGGTGACCCGCACGGACGTCGCGTAGTCGGTGCCGGTGACGGTGACGCCGGCGGAGGGGACGGGCTCCGCTCCGCCGGCGACGACGTCCACCCGGCCGGGCACAAGGTTGGTGAGCACCGCCGTGGCCGCCAGCACGCCGAGCGCCACGGCGAGCTCGCCGCGGGAGTTGAGCGCGAAGCGCCGGCCGGCCCGGCCGCCACGCCCGTCGCGCACCGCCGGCGCCCAGAAGAAGTGGTTCAGCGCCCCCAGGCCGACGAGCGCAGCGACCAGCGCGATCTTGACGATCAGGGTCTGGCCGTAGCGGCTGTCGGTCAAGGCGGTGAACGACCCGACCTCGACGAAGGCTCTGATGAGCCCGGTCGCGAGAACGACGACGAGGACCACGGTCGCGACCCGGGTGAAGATCCCGACCGCGGCGGCCCGCCCCTCCCGATCCCGGGTCCTGAACCCGAGAAGGAGCCAGAAGAGGCCGCCGACCCAGACGCCGATGGCGGTGAAGTGGACCCACTGGGCGGCGACGTTGAGGACGAGGAGCGACCCCGGGGCGGCGGCGTGACCCGCCATCACGTGGAGCAGCGCCGCCGCCGCGCCGAAGCCGGCGACCAGCCACAGGCTCCAGCGCGCCGGCCAGAGGTCCACGAGGACGATCGCGACGACGCTCAACCCCAGCGCCAGCCCCAGTCCGAGGAGCAGCATGCCCTGCCGGATCACGAACAGCGGCAGAAGGCTGGGAGCGCCGATCAGCATCTTCTGGGACCAGATCATGAGGACGAGCCCCAGGACCGCCACGACGGCGGTCCAGCGCAGGATCAGTACGCCGCCGCGTGGCAGCCTGGCGCCGTAGACGAACAGGCTGGTCGTGGCCCCGCCGATCAGCACGATGATGCTGGCGTAGAGCAGCCACCGCCCGGCGTCCGCGAGCGCGCTGGCCCACGCCGACGTGTGCACCAGCTCGACGACGACGGCGCTGTCTGCGGCCGGCGTCTCGCCGACCCCGAAGGCGAACGCTCCGGACTCCACGTGGCCGTCCACGCTGGAGACGGCGCGCCAGTTGACCGTGTACACACCTCCGTCCAGGGGTGTCCCGAGCGTCACCTCGAGCGACTCCCTGTCACCGCTGACCGCCTGCGGCTCGGTAACGTCCGGCACCGGTCGGCCCTCGGCGTCGACGATGGTGATCAGCGAGAGCTTCGGGTCGGCGGCCTCCGAGAACGTGAGCACCACACGTTTGGGAGACTCGGCGGGAGAGGCGCCGGAGGCCGGGTCGGAACTCTCGAGGACGGCGTGCGCGGCGGCGGCGGCCGGCAGGGCCGCCGCGCACGCCGTCACCGCGAGCAGCAGGACCAGAAGGGTGAGCCCCGGTGACCGACGCCAGCGCATCACCGGGTCAGAGCAGGTAGACGGTGATGAAGACGACCACCCAGACGGCATCGACGAAGTGCCAGTAGTAGGTGCCGCCGTCGACGAGCCCGGAGGTCCCCGGCGTCGGCTCCGGGAGACGTCGCTCGCCCGGGGCCCGGCGCAGGTCGCGGCGGGCGCGGAAGACCAGGTAGATGAGCGCCGCGACGCCGCAGGCCACGTGGAAGCCGTGGAAGCCGGTGAGCACGTAGAAGGACGACGCGATGATGGTGTCGGCGAAGCCGAACCCGGCGTGCGTGTACTCCCACGCCTGTCCTCCGAGGAAGATGATGCCCAGGACGATGGTGAGCACGAGCAGGAAGAAGAACCTGCCTTTGCGACGGGCGCGGTACGCGGTCTGGGCGTAGTGCGCGGTCACGCCGCTGACCACGAGGATCACGGTGTTGATGAGAGGCAGCTCGAGCCCGATGCCCGATCCCCCGCCGAAGAGGCCGTTGTGGATACGCAGGTGGATCGCCCCTGCGATGAGCGAGGCGAAGAACACGGCCTCGGATCCGATGAAGAACAGGGTGCCGAGGCCGAGGAAGGAGAAGCGGAACTCGTGGCCCGCCGCCGGCGGGGTGGGCTCGATCTGCGCCCACTGCATGGTCATCCATACCGCCGCGGTGATGAGGATGAGCGCGAACCCGATGATGAAGACGAGCGGCGCGCCGAGCATGCCGATCCCGAGGATGAGCATGCCGGCCGCGACCCAGAACGGGGCGCTGGTCCGCTGCTCCGGCTCGGGCGGCAGGCTGCGCCACTGGATCGTCTCCACTCGGCCACCCTCGTCCTCCCAGCCGTGCTCGGCGTCGTAGAGAGGACGGTCGCTGCGGACCTCGGGCAGGCGGGTGAAGTTGTCGTGCGGCGGCGGCGATGTGGTGGCCCACTCGAGGGTCCAGCCGCGCCAGGGGTCGTCGCCCGCGACCTTGCCCGACCTCAGACTGAGGAAGATGTTCAGGAACAGCAGCAGGAACCCGGT
Source organism: Actinomycetota bacterium (assembly GCA_036788155.1). GTDB lineage: Bacteria > Actinomycetota > Thermoleophilia > UBA2241 > UBA2241 > CAIXSE01. Next base: position 19,990 of record DAIQNY010000003.1, read on the forward strand.
GGCCAGGATGTAGCCGCCGATGCTCGACAGCGTGTTCAGGTCCGTCCAGCCTAGATCGGCGTCGTAGGTGTACACGCGACGGGGCATGCCCAGGATGCCGACCACGTACAGGGGGAAGAACGTGAGGACGAACCCGATGGCCATGAGCCAGAACTGGACCTTGCCGATGCGCTCGCTGAGGAACCTGCCGGTCATCTTCGGGAACCAGTAGTAGATGCCGGCGAACATGGCGAAGACGGTGCCGGGGATGAGCGTGTTGTGGAAGTGGGCCACGACGTAGTAGGTGTCCGTGACCTGCCAGTCCCAGGGGACGACCGCCAGCGTCACGCCGGTGACTCCTCCGATGACGAACAGGGCGATGAGCCCGCACGCGAACAGCATCGAGGTCGTGAAGCGCAGCGCCCCGCCCCACATGGTCGCCAGCCAGTTGAAGATCTTCACGCCGGTGGGGATGGCGATCAGCATGCTGGTCCCGGCCATGACCGTGTTGAACAGGCTGGGCAGGCCAGTCGCGAACATGTGGTGCGCCCACACGGTGAACCCAAGGAACCCGATCACGCCGAGCATCACGATCATCGAGGTGCGACCGAACAGCGGCTTTCGGGCGAACACCGGCACGACCTCGCTCATCACGCCGAAGGCCGGGAGGATCAGGATGTACACCTCGGGATGCCCGAAGAACCAGAAGAGGTGCTGCCAGATGATGGGGTCGCCGCCCCCGGCCGGGTTGAAGAAGCTGCTGCCGAACTGCCGGTCGGAATAGAGGAGGGCGATGGCGGCCGTGAGGCTCGGTATCGCGAAGAGGATGAGATAGGAGTTGAAGTAAGTGGCCACCGAGAACAGTGGCATCTGCCAGATGGACATGCCCGGGGCGCGGAAGCGCAGGCAGGTGACGATGAAGTTGATGGATCCGAGGATCGACGAGGCGCCGAGGATGGCGAGGGAGACGGTCCAGATCGTGACGCCGTCGTGCGGCGAATAGGCCTCGAGCGAGAGCGGGGTGTAGCTGAACCAGCCGGTGTCGAGCGCGCCGCCGAAGAGGAAGCTGCTGTAGAGCATGAGGCCGCCGAACAGCAGCAGCCAGTAGCTGAGCGCGTTGGCGCGCGGGAACGCCATGTCGCGCGCGCCGATCTGCAGCGGCAGGATGTAGTTGGCCACCCCGATGAGGATCGGCATGCCGAAGAGGAAGATCATCGTCGTGCCGTGCATCGAGAAGATTTGGTTGTACGTGTCCGGCGCGAGGAAGTCCATCCGCGGCTGGATGAGCTGGGTGCGCATCAGGACGGCGAACACGACGGCGACGAGGAAGAAGGCCAGCGCCGTCCCGATGTACATCAGGCCGATCCGCTTGTGATCGGTCGTCGTGAGCCAGGCGCCGATGCCGCCGCCGAGCGCCGGCGTGTGGTCGACGCCCGTCACGCCCTTCGGCGCTTCTCCCGGCGGCGTCGTCGCCGGCGGCTGGACGACCTCGCTCACTGCAGCTCCTCAAGGTAGGCCACGATCTCCCGCTGCTGCTGCAGCGGAAGCGGGACGTTCGGCATGTTGCTCTCGGGCTTGACCCCCTGCGGGTCCTGGATCCAGAGCAACAGGTTCTCCGGCGTGTTGGGCAGGGTGTAGGCGGCGATGCCCTGGCGGCTGCCGAAGTGCGTGAGATCCGGCCCGAAGGTCCCGCTCATGGTGGTGCCGCGGATGACATGGCAACTCCCGCAGCCCACGCTGGCGGTGACCCCGCGGCCGGCGACGGCGGCGGCGCTCGTGGGCTCCGCCGCCGGCTCCTGCTGCCGCCGCACCCACTCGGAGTACTCCTCGAGGCTCACGACCTCGAACAGGAAACGCATGTTGCCGTGCTGCACCCCGCAGAACTCGGCGCACTCGCCGAGGTACGACCCGGCAGTGAGCGGGACGAAGTGGATGTGGTTGATGTGGCCGGGGATCATGTCCACCTTGCCGCCCATCTGCGGCACCCAGAACGAGTGGACGACGTCCGCCGATTCGATGCGGATATCGACCTGACGATCGACCGGCACGTACACCTCGTTGGGCGCGTTGAACCCCAGATCCGGGTACCGGAAGTCCCACCACCACTGCCGGCCGATGGCGGTGAAGTCCGCCCCCGACTTCGGCACGTTGATGCGCTCGGTGGTGATGACGGTGAGGACGAAGAGCACGGTGACGATCACGGCGGGGATCGCGGTCCAGATGATCTCGATCTTGAGGTTGCCCTTGTTGCGAGATGCGTCCTCCTCACGCCTGCGGCGCCCTGTCAGGATGACGTAGGCGAGGATGCCCCACACGGTGACGAGCACGCCGGCCAGGATGGCGAAGACCCACAGGGCCAACGTGACGATCTCGGTGCCGGCGGAGCCCTCGGCCCGCAGGATGCTCGGAGACTCGCATCCGGAGAGGATGAGCGCCGCGGCGGCGACTCCGGCGGCCACCAGCGCCGCACGCGCCGCCGTCGACCTCGTCCGACGAGTCTGCTCCTGGCTTTCCTGCACGCCTCCCCCTGGTCCGGCCGCGGCTCCCCGCGTAAGCGTATCTTGCCATGGAACGGCGACGATACTGCGTGGAGCGCCGTAATGGGGCAACTGGGGCGGGCCGCCGGTCCACGACTAGAATGGCGTCCATGGACTACCTCAGAGCGGCCCAGCCGCGCATCGTCGCGCTGTTCCTCGTCACCGTCCTGGCCGCGATGCTGCGTCGACTTCCTCTACGCACGCGACGACCAGGACATAGGCGCCGACCCCGTGTGAGGCATGACGTGACGTACCGACTCGACGTGCTCATCCCCACGGCGCGGTTCGTGTTCAGCGTCGAGGGAGACTCGGTGGACGTTCTGCCGGAGCACCGCTCACCGGAGGCGTTCGTCGAGTACCGGGCCCTGCGAGAGCGCCGGCCCGTCGTGGGCATGACGACCTTTCCCAACACGGTGCTGCTGAGAGGCCCGCGGACGATCCTCGTCGATCCCGGTCTGCCGCTGCAGAACGACCCCGCGCTCCGGGCTCTGGAGGCGCGGGGTCTCACCGCCGGCGACATCGACCTTGTCGTGCTCACGCACGCCCACCTCGACCACGCCGGGGGGTGTGCGTCGGTCCCGGCGCCCGTGGTCGTCCACGAGCTGGAGACCACGTCCCCGCACTGGCCGCTGGTCGGCGGGATGCTCGACCGGCGCTCGCTCCAGCGGCTCAGCGGCGCCGGCGGAGAGCTCGCGCCCGGGCTTGCATGGGCGCTCACGCCGGGGCACTGCGACGGGCACATCAGCCTGTCGTGTGAGACCCAGCTCGGCCGGGCAGTGCTGTGCGGCGACACCATCGGTCCCGGAAGGGCCGAGTTCGACGCCATGACACCGGCGGGCCTCGGCGCCGAGACGGTGCTGGCGTCCTGGCGGCGCATCCGAGCGTGGGCGCCGGACCTGATCGTCGCCGGACACCTCCCCCCGTTCGCGCCGTGAGGGCGGCCGCCGACCACGACGCCCGGCGACGGCCGTGTGCTACACTCAGGCCCCTGTGACCACGCCCAGGAGCTTCTGCGTGCCTATCTACGAGTATCAGTGTGACGAGTGCGGGGCAACCGTCGAGGCCTTCCAGAAGATGAGCGACGACCCCCTCACCGTGTGCGAACGGTGCGGCGGACCGCTGCACAAGGTGCTGCACCCGGTGGCCATCCACTTCAAGGGGTCTGGCTTCTACACGACGGACTACGGCAAGGGATCGGGCAGACGCACGGGCGCCAAGGACGCCGCCTCCGGCGACAGCGCCACGGGCGGCACCGAGAGCGCCTCGGGCGACGGTGCCGGCACCTCGAAGAAGCCTTCCTCGGGCGAGAGCAAGTCCAAGGAGAAGCAGAAGACCAAGTGACCCCCGGGGGGTGAGCCGCGTGGACCGTCCGACCGACGAGGCGCTGCGCAAGGCGCAGACCACCCTGCGGGGGCTGGTCAGCGATGGACCCTCCCGCCTGCCTTCGCTCAACCTCGTCGCCGACTCCATCCGCCTTGAGCTCGAGAAGACGGGAACGGTGGCCCTCCTCTACGTCAGCCTCCGCCGCTTCGGCCGGCTCGAGCCGGTGTTCGGTTGGCGCATCGTCGACGAGATCCTCGACGCCGTGGCAGCCAATCTCGAGGGGATGGTCGGCAGCACCCTGCGACGGCTCGATGTGATCAGCGACTTCACGCTCACGGACGACGCCTTCATCGTGCTGCTCTCGCCGCCGCGCTCGTCGACGGTCATCGCCGACGACGACCTCGCGGCGGTCACACGGCGCGTCTACGAGCGCCTGCAGTCCCTGCTGCTCAACGATCTGGCTCCCGGCGTGTACGACCGGGTGCACCCGTCGGTCGGTTCCGCCGTCCTCTTCGCCGACTCTGCGCTCACCTTCGAGCAGAACCTCCAACACGGTCTCGCATTGGCGATGCAGGCGGCCGAGGAGCAGGCTGCCGCCTACGACCGCGACCTGGAGGACACGCTGGCCGACTGCGTGTCCCGTGGCGACCTGGAGCCGTTGTTCGAGCCGGTCGTCGATCCCGAGGCTCGTGAGGTGATCGGCTACCGCAGCAGCGTGCGGGGCCCGTTCTACTCGCCGCTGCGCCTGCCGGACGTGTTGCTGGACGTGGCGAAACGCTCGCAGGTGCTCGCCTCGTACGGCGTCGTCGCCCGGGAGGCCACGGTGAGCGCCGCCTCGGGGCTGCGCCCGGACGACCTGCTGTTCCTCGGCTGCGCCGCCAACGAACTCCCGAACGCCGCCGTCGTCGCCGTCAGCGAGTTCTACTCGCTCAATCAGGCGCTGGTGCCCCAGCATGTCGTCTTCGAGATCGACGCCGACGATCTGGGGACGAACACGGCGTCCACCCTGCGCACGCTCGAGGACGTCCGCGAGCTCGGATTCCAGCTCTGCATCTCGGGTCTGGGGGCGCAGTTCACCGTCCTCGAACTCGTCGCGCAGGCCAAGCCTGACTACCTGTGCCTGGACCCTGTGCTCGTCGCCGGGCTCGGGGCCGACCTCACGGCCATCGAGGTCGTGCAACTGCTCGTACGGTTCGCCGGTCGTACCGGTGCCCAGCTCATCGCGACCGGTGTGCGCGACCAGGAGCAGCAACGGTTGCTGGCTCGCAACGGCGTCGAGCTGTTCTGCGGCGAGGCGTTCGCGCGAGCGGACACGCGGCTGCCACAGGTGGCGTTCGCGGAATGAGAATGGGGCGCCGGTGAGCCGGCGCCGCGCTCACGCGCTGAGGCTCGCCGGCGCCCTCTGCTCGCCGGACACGCCGGTGAAGATCGTGACGCGGTTGCGGCCGCGGCGTTTGCTCTCGTAGAGAGCGGCATCCGCGGCCTCCACCAGCTTCGTCTGATCCGCCGCCGCGGCCGGGTAGGTCGCGATGCCGGCCGAGAGCGTGGTGCCGGCGCGCTCGCCGCCGCGCACGTCGACGGCCACGGTCTCGACGGCGCGGCGCAGGCGCTCGGCGAGCTCGTACCCGTGCTTCTCGTCGCCGCGGATGAGCACGGAGAACTCCTCGCCGCCGTACCGCGCCGCCACGTCCGCCTCGCGTACCAGGCCGCCGATGGTGGCGCCCAGCCGGCGCAGCAGTTCGTTCCCGGCCTCGTGTCCGTACCGGTCGTTGAACTGCTTGAAGTGGTCGAGGTCGAGCATGAGCAGGGTGAGCTCACCGCCGTACCTGTCGATCTTGGTCACCTCGTTGTGCAGGTAGTCGACGAAGGTGCCGTAGTTGTACAGACCGGTGAGACGGTCGCAGAGGGTGCTCGCGGCGAGCTCCCGTTGCGTGTCGCGGTGGCGCCGCTGGACGCGCCCCAGCAGGAGGCCGGCGGTAAGGAAGAGAGCCGTCCCCAGCAGCGCCTGCCGAACGACCTCCGGGCCGGCCGGGGCGGCGAAGCTGTAGTACAGCACGAAGAAGTTGCCCAGCCAGACGGTGACGGCGAGTGTTCCGAGTTCGAAGAAGAACACCGCTCCCAGCACGAGGGGGAAGAGGAACAGCGGCCACAGGTACCCCGGCCCGCTGAGGGCGACCAGCAGTGACACCACGAGCAAAGACGCGAGGAGGGCGACGGCGCGGCGTGCGAGGACGCGTCCGCCGACACTGGGGTTCGCGTGGTGGGTCACCTTGGTCAACGGGCTCCTTCTCAGCCTTGCCTTCGCCACTCCTACGACGGAGCCGGAGCCAATCCTGCCGGCGGAGGCGGCTTCGGATGTCGCCAGCGCAGGCTACACGGCGCGCCGGCTCACGGCGAGGGCCCGGCGCGTACGTCACCCGCCCCCCGGGCTCTCGCCGCCAACGTCCACCCCGTTCGGCTAGAATCGCCTCGTGAGTCCGCAGATCCTCCTCACCAACGACGACGGCATCGACGCTCCCGGCATCGCCGTCCTGCGCCGCGCCTTGGACGGCCTCGGCGAGGTCACCACGATCGCCCCGGACCGCAACACCAGCGCCGTGGCGCGGGGCATCACCATCCGCCGCCCGCTGTCGCTCGAGCCGCGAGCCTTCGGCGACGGCTACGCCGGACTCGCCTGCGACGGCACGCCGTCGGACTGCGTGCGCATCGCGCTGCTCGGCCTGCGCTGCCCAGTGCCGGACCTCGTGGTCTCGGGGGTCAACGCGGGCGGCAACATGGGCGCCGACGTCACGTACTCAGGCACCGTCGGCGCCGCCTTCGAGGCCGCCCTGCGGGGCCACCCGGCCATCGCCTTCTCCGTGGAGGAGCTGGAGCCGAGCTGGCTGGACGAGGCCGAGCCCATCCTGCGGGCGATGGTCGCGCACGTGCTCGAGCGCGGCCTCCCGCGCCACACCATCCTCAACATCAACCTTCCGGATCGTCCGCTGGCCGCAATCACCGGCATCCATCCGGCACGGCTCGGGGGCGCCAGCGCCTACGACTACGTGTTCCTCGCGGGGGACCCGGGCGGCCCTGCCGGCGAGCACTACCTGCCGTGCGAGCACCCCGCGTCCGGCGACTGGGTCGACACCGACTTCGACGTGGTAGCCTCCGGGGCGGTGGCGGTCACGCCGCTGCGCTACGACCTCCTGGACCCTGCGCTGCTCTCCGACCTCGCCACCTGGGACCTGGACCTGGAGCGCCTCCGTGGCTGAGCCCGACGCCGTCTACCTGAAGCCGCCGGACGCTTCCCGTTCCGGGTTCGACCCCGTCGTCTTCGACCTGGATGGCACAGTGGTGGACACGGTCGAGCTCATCTCCGAGTCGTTCCGCTACGCCACGCGCACCGTGCTGGACGAGGTGCTGCCCGACGAGGTGATCCTCGCCGGCGTCGGGCAGCCGTTGATGGCCCAGATGCGGCGCCTGAGCGCCGAGCACGCGCAGCGACTGTACGACGTGTATCGCGAGTACAACCACCGGCGCCACGACGAGCTCATCCGTGGGTACGAGGGGGTTGCCGCGGTGCTGGACGGCTTGCGAGCTGCCGGCAAGCGGCTCGGCATCGTGACCAGCAAGAGCGCCGACACCACGCAGATGGCGTTCCGTGCCGTCGGCCTCCGCGAGCACTTCGAGGTGGTGGTGACGGCGAGCGACACGGCGGAGCACAAGCCGTCGCCGGTGCCGCTCCGCCTGTGTCTCGAGCGCTTCGGCGCGGCACCGGAGGGCGCGCTCTACGTGGGCGACAGCCCTGTGGACATCGAGGCCGGCCGCGCCGCCGGCATGGCCACGGCGGCCGTGGCGTGGGGCGTGTTCGGCCCGGAGGCCCTGCTGGCCGCCGCGCCGGACTTCTGGCTGGACGAGCCGGCGGAGCTGCTGGATCTGTGCCTGCGCGGCGACGGTCGCCGCGTGGAGGGCCGCCGCGGGTAAGCTATCGGGCGGGGCGCCGGAGAGGCGCCGCTCGTCCCGGCCCGCCGCCGGGCGTACGAGCGCCGAGACGCGGCGGCGGGCGCCGCGCGAAAGGGGAAGCGGTGAACGAGGCGGAGGCCGCCTCCAGAGCGGCAGAACTGCGCGAGACCATCAACCGGCACGCGCACCTGTACTACGTGCTGGATGCGCCGGAGATCGACGACGCCGCCTACGACGCTCTGTATCGCGAGCTCCAGACGCTGGAGGAGCAGTACCCGCACCTCCGCACGCCGGACTCACCGACGCACCGGGTCGGCGGCGCGCCGCTCGAGGGGTTCACCCAGGTCCGGCACCTCGAGCCCATGCTCTCGCTGGCGAACGCCCGCAACGAGGAGGAGCTCCTGGCGTGGGACCAGCGCAACCGTCGCCTGCTCGAGGCGCGCGGGCTCGGCGACGAGCGACTCCGGTACGTCGTCGAGCCCAAGATCGACGGTCTGGCCATCTCGCTCACGTACCGCGACGGCGTGTTCGCCGTGGGAGCCACGCGCGGCAACGGTGAGGTGGGGGAGGACGTCACCGCGAACCTGCGGACCGTCGGCTCCATCCCGCTGCGGCTGCTGACCGGTGACGCGCCGCCGGTAGTGGAGGTGCGCGGCGAGGTCTACCTGCCGCTCGCCGCGTTCCGGCGTCTGAACGAGCAGCGCATCGCCGCCGGCCTGCCGGCGTTCGTCAATCCGCGTAACTCGGCCGCCGGGTCCATCCGCCAATTGGACCCGCGTCTCGCCGCCGCGCGCCCGCTGGACGTGTGGTGCTACGCCGTCGGCTACTCGGAAGGCTTGGACCTGCGGGACCACACCAGCGCCCTCGAGTGGCTGCGCGCCGCCGGGTTCAAGGTCAACCCCGGCATCGTCACCGTGAACGGCATCGAGGATGTCGCCGCGGCGGCGCGATCGTGGGAGGAGCGCCGCGCGGAGCTCGACTACGACATCGACGGCGCCGTGGTCAAGGTCGACGCGTTCGCGCTTCAACGCGCTCTCGGGAGCGTGGCTCACGATCCTCGCTGGGCGATCGCCTTCAAGTTCGCGCCCAGCACGATGACCACCCGTCTGCACAGCATCGAGGTCAACGTGGGCAGGACCGGCGTGCTGACGCCGTTCGCCGTGCTCGAGCCCGTGTTCGTGGGCGGGGTGACGGTGGAGCGTGCCACGCTGCACAACGAGGACGACATCCGCCGTAAGGACATCCGGCCCGGCGACGACGTCATCGTGCAGCGGGCCGGCGACGTGATCCCCCAGGTGGTCGGGCCGGTGACCACGGGGGAGGCCGAGGATGGGGAGGGGCGGCGTGAGAGCCGTGAGGCGCGGCACGCCGCCCTGCCCGAATGGTCCATGCCCCGCAGCTGTCCGGCCTGCGGCTCGGAGACGGTGCGCGAGACAGGCGAGGTAGCCGTGCGCTGCCCGAATCGCTCCTGTCCCGCCCAGCTCATCGAGAGCATCAAGCATTTCGTGAGCAAGGGCGCCATGGACATCGAGGGTATCGGCGACGAGACGGTGGCGTTGCTCCACGAGCAGGGACTCATCGAGAACGTCGCCGACCTGTACGGCCTCGAGCGTGACCACTTCGTGCGGCTCGAGGCCGGCAGGGTCGTCGCCCTGCCGGGCTTCGGCGGCAAGACGCGCAGGGGTGACGGCGGCGAGCTCGAGCTCGCGGAGGCGAAGCGCGCGGACAAGGTGCTCGCCGCCATCGAGCAGTCCAAGCAGCGGCCGTTCGCGCGCGTGCTGTTCGCGCTCGGCATCCGGCACGTGGGCGGGGTGACCGCCCAAGCGCTGGTGGAGCGGTATCCGAGCATGGATGCGCTCCTCGAGGCGGGGGCGGAGGACCTCGCCGAGGTGCCGGGCATCGGACCCGTGGTCGCCGAGGCGGTGACGCAGTTCCTCGGCGACGAGCACAACCGCGAGACTGTCGAGAAGCTGCGCGCGGCGGGCGTGCGCCTCGTGGAGGAGAGCCCGGCGCGGGCGGAGGGCCCGCTGACAGGGTCGACGTTCGTGTTGACCGGAAGGCTGCCCAACCTCACGCGCAGCCAGGCTCAGGAGCTCATCGAGGCCGCGGGAGGCAAGGTCTCGTCCTCCGTGAGCCGGGCGACCGACTACGTCGTCGCCGGCGAGGACCCCGGGTCCAAACTCGACAAGGCCTCGAGCCTGGGTGTCGCGGTGATCGACGAAGTCGAGCTGCTGGAGCTGACCGGCGGCGAGGGAGAGGCCCAGCAGGACGGGCAACTCTCCCTGCCATGACGGCGCGGCAACTCAAGGCCCAAAGCGGGCGTGAACCTACGTGAATCGATGACACCTGGCAGGCGAAGACGGCTGCGCGCTTAATAGTCATTAATATTAAGTTAACGCTACCGCAATACGCCGCTCCTAGTGTCCGCGTTGCGACGCTTCCCGTCTCCGAGAAGCCCGCTGCCAGCGTAAGTGCTGGTACCTCCTATCTTCTTGGTTCGCCCCGGCCCCGGGCGAACCACGGCCTGAGGGTCGGCGGGGCGGCCGCGCTCGCGGCCCGGCCTGCCGACCCTCGGCCAAACCTCAGGCCGGACCGCCAGTCCCACCCCATCTGGTCCGGCCTGCCCACGTAACTGCTGCCCAACTGGCGCTTCTCACGAGTTCGCGTCGCTTCACGTGTGCTCAACAATTGCCGGGGAAGATGATCCTGGCTCCTTTCGCTGGCAAGCGAAACCCCCCGACGAGGGTTTGCCCCAAAGCCCTTGTACGAGGCCCCGCTCCCCCCGGGGCCTCGCCCCTTTAATGGCCCATGCGTCCCCTGCACGGTTCTGCGTGCGGGGCGCCGTCCACGTGCGGCCGGGACTGTCTCACGTTTGGACGCGGGTCCCGCCAACTTTGCCGAACAATGACACGCTGACAGCATCGCTCAGCCCCTGTAGCCTCGTGGTCGACCGGCGGGACCGGCGGCGGGCGCCGGCAACGAGCAGCGGAGAGGGGGAGGCGATGGACGTCCCGACGCGCATGGGAGACGGATCGCTGGTGCGCATGTCGCGCACCGACATCGAAGCAGAGGTCCGCGCCGGGGTCGAGGCGGCAGTCAAGCGGGCCAAGGTCCCGCCGCTCGAGGACGACGAGGTGGATCATCTCGTGGACGTCTTCGCAAGCGCGGCGCGCTTCAGTGCCGTGGACATCGGCGACGAGGTCGTCCTCAGCTCGGACGGCGTGGGCAGTCAGGACGTCGGCTCCCGTATCAACGACCTGCAGCACTACGAGCAGACGGTCTGCACCGACACCGTGGAGCTGTATCACCACGACTACTCCTTCAAGGCCGTCAAGCCGGTGATCCCGTTCGAGCAGGAGACCATGCGCCGGGCGCAGCTCCTGCTCACCGTCCCATGTCAGTACGGCGCCATGCCCGATCTGGGGCGGTACACCGCGCCGGACGGCGCGGTGCCGAACTGGTCGCAGCTGCTGCCGCTCGGAGAGATCGACGCGGCGCGCGCCGCCCAGGAGGAGGCCGTGGAGCAGGCCGTGGACGACATCGTGTACGTCGCCGACGGCATGTACGAAGCGGGCGCGGACGGCATCAACCTGGACACCGCGGGGGCGGCCGGCGATGCCGACTTCCTGGCAGCCCTCGAGGCCATCGCCCGCATCCGGGCGAAGTACCCGGAGTGGGGCATCCAGATCGGCATGGCCAGCGAGTTCGTGCTCGGTATGCACGGCGAGCTCGAGTACGAGGGCGTGCGGCTCGCCGGGCTCTGGCCGGCCGCGCAGATGCGCCTGGCGGCGCGGGCCGGCGCCTCCGTGTTCGGGCCGGCCATCAACGTCAACACCGGCAAGACGGTGGCGTGGAACGTCGCGCGCACCTGCGCGATCGTCAAGCCGTGCACGGACGCCGCGGCGATCCCCATCCACCTGAACGGGGGGATGGGCGTTGGCGGCGTCCCCATGCACGCGCTGCCGCCCGTGGACGCCGTCTCGCGAGCCTCACGTGCCTGCGTCGACATCCTGAAGCTGGACGGGTTGTAGATCGGCGCCGGCGACAACCACAGCCAGGGGATCGGCCACGGTGTCGCGTCGGGCATGGGCGGATTGCGGACCGCCGGAGACCTGGTGGCCCGCATGCAGATGACCCGGCGGATGCGGCTCCCCGAGGCGAAGAGCTACGTGGCGGCCAAGCTGGGCGCGAGCGCCGCGGACCTGAGCGACCCAGTGATCATGGCGGACGCGCGGCGTGAGCTGGGGCTGGGGACGATCCCGACCGAGGATACGGCGACTCCGAGCGACGCTCTGGCCATCGAGGCCAAGCTCAACATCGCGCGGGTGCTCGGCGTGTCCGTGCGCTCCGCGGAGCGTCTCGTGGACCTGAGCAGCGGGTGACGCCGAGGCTGGAATGCGGCGCCGGGCACGCCGCCCAGCGCGGCGCCGGGCGGCCGCCGTACGTCAGGACGAGGGCGGCGTGGAGCCGGCGGGAGACGCGGGCGCGGTCGAGCGCCGCAGGTACTCGGCCGTGCCCCACTCGAACAGCGCGACCGCGTCCTTCTCCTCCTGGTCGCGCGTCGGCTCGTGCATGGTCACCACGATGAGGGCGACCGACCCGGGTCTGCCTGACCCGACGAGGACCTTGCCCGAGGCGTCGGTCGCCCCGGTCTTGATGCCGTCGCCCCAGGGATAGTCGAGCAGCCGGTTGCGGTTCTCGACCGGGACGGCGGAGTCGGGGGGGTAGCGGATCACGGCGGTCTTCGTCTTGACGAGCTCTCTGAACACGGGGTCCCGCATCGCCAGCCGCCCCAGCGTGGCGAGGTCCCGGGCGGAGGAGTAGTGGCCGTCCTCAGGCGTGCCGCGGCAGTTCATGAAGTGGGTGTGGGTGAGGCCGAGTTGCCGCGCTCGCCGGTTCATGAGTCTGGTGAATCGCTTCTCACTCCCCGCGACGTGAGCGGCAAGGGTGAGCGCCGCGTCGTTGGCGCTCTGGACCATGAGCGCCCGCAACGCCTCACGGACGGTGATCCTGTCCCCCGGGACGAGGTCCACGCCGACCTTCTGGGGCAGAGGGATGTCCGGGACCGTCGCGTAGGCGTCGAGATCGTTCACGCGCTCCAGGGTCAGGAGCGCCGTCATTATCTTGGTGCAGGAGGCGGGCGGAAGCTCGCGGTCAGGGTCCTTGCTCCAGAGGATCTCACCCGTCTCGCGCACGACGAGGATGCCCGTCCAGGCCTGGACCTCGGGCGGCGCCGTAGTCGACGGGCCCGGGGCGGGATCGGCGTCCGAGCGGTTGCAGGCCGACGCCGAGACGATCAGAAGACCCAGGGTGGCGAACAGCGCGACCAGGGGGACCAGTCGCGTCGGGCCGGAACCGAGCTTCGGCGCTCGGAGCCCGGTCGCCGCGGCCACCGTGCTCACTGCCGCGCCGCCGTCAGGGCGGCGCCCCACCTGAGGAGCGCGACGGCGTCCTTCTCTTCCTGATCGCGGGTCGGCTCGCGCATCGTCACCACGATGAGCGGGACGCCGGAGGGCGCCCCCGAGCCGACGAGGACGCGCCCCGCACGGTCGGTGGAGCCGGTCTTGATCCCGTCGCCCCACTCGTAGTCCAGCAGCCGGTTCCGTGAAGTGACCTTCACCCGATGGGACGGCGGCCAGGTGACGACCACCGTCTTCTTGCCGACGATGGTGCGGAACACAGGGAACTTGCGCCACGTGTACCTGCCAAGCTTGGCCAGGTCGCGGGCCGACATGCGATGACCCGATGCGTCCTTGCCCCGGCAGTTGCGAAAGCGCGTCTCGGTGAGGCCGAGTCGGGCCGCTCGCTTGTTCATGCGGCGCACGAACCTGGCCTCGCTGCCGTCGACGGCCACCGCCAGCGTGACGGCAGCGTCGTTGGCGCTCTGGACGAGGAGCGCCTTCAGTGCCTGGCGCACCGTGATGCGGTCGCCCGGGCGCAGGCCGACGGCGACCTTCTGCTGTGCAGTGACGCTCTTGGGCGCACGCACGTACCGGCTGAGGTCGCGGTAGCGTTCGAGCACCAGCAGGGCGGTCATGATCTTGGTGCAGGAGGCCGGCGGCAGCTTGGTGGCGGCGCTCTTCTTCCAGAGCACCTCGCCGGTGTCGCGGCGGATGAGGATGCCGCTGCGCGCCTTTACCGTTGGCGCCGCCGTCGGTCCGGGGTCGTCAGAGGCGCTGCGCGGCTCGGCGTGACCGCCGTCGGCCCCGGTCGGGGCGGCCGGAGCCGACGCGGCGAGGAGGATCACGAGCAGCACGGCGGTCACCACCGCGACCGCGGCCGCGGCGGCCGACCTCTGGAACACGTCACGCATGGCCTTGAGTATAGCGGGGTGCCGCTCCACCGACCGCCCTGCGGTACACTCTGCGTCGGGCCGGCGTAGCTCAGCTGGCAGAGCAGCCGCCTTGTAAGCGGCAGGTCGGCGGTTCGATCCCGCCCGCCGGCTCCAGAGAGGACCGAGGCAGACCGTGACAGTCGAGGCCAACGGCGCCGTGCGCGTCCTCCTGTCAGAGTGCCCTCCGGAGCCGCCGAGGGTCGCACTTGGCGAAGGACGGACGGGCGCCGCGCCTGTTCCGCTAGATGTTCTGAGTCACGACGTTATTGACCAAGTGAGGGCCTGCCCTTGTCGGTAGTTGGTGTCCAAGCCAAGACCGAGAGGGAGGCCCTCAATGCAGCATGGTAACGCGAGACTGACCCCGCACGGCCGTCTGCTGCTCTGCGAGCGCATCGAACTGCACGGCTGGAGACTCTGCGAAGCCGCTGCGGCCGCCGGCGTCAGCCGCCAGACGGCGGGCAAGTGGCTCGCCCGCTGGCGGGCCGAGGGCCCATCCGGCCTGCGCGACCGCTCCTCGCGGCCGCTGCGCATCGCCCTGCGCGTGGTCGGCCGTCTGCTGCGCCGGGTCGTGCTCCTGCGCCTCACAAGACGCCGCGGCCCGGCCTGGATCGCCTGGCGCACGCAGCTCGCCCCGGCGACCGTCTACCGTGCCCTCAGGCGCCGCGGCCTGCACCGCCTGCGCGCCCTCGAGCCGCGGAGGCCGGTGGTGCGCTACTGCTGGCCACACGCCGGCGACCTTCTGCACCTCGACACCAAGAAGCTGGGGCGCATCGGGGCGGGCGGCGGCAAGCGCTTCGGCGGGCCCAAGGACCGCTACCGCGGCATCGGCTGGAACTACGCCCACGTGGCGGTCGACGACGCGACGCGGCTGGCCTACGCCGAGGAGCTCGCCGACGAGCGCGCCGAGACGGCGGTCGCCTTCCTGGAGCGCGCTCTCGTCTTCTTCGCCGAGCACGGCGTCGAGGTGCGCCGCCTGCTCACAGACAACGGCAGCTGCTACCGCTCGCACCTGCTCGCCGCAGCTGCCGAGGACCGCGGCCTGGCGCTCTGGCACACCCAACCCTACCGGCCGCAGACGAACGGCAAGGCGGAGGCGTTCGTGAAGATCGTTCAGAACGGCTGGGCCTACAAACGGCCCTATGACACGACTGCGGAGCGGATCGCCGCCCTGCCGGCCTTCCTGCACTACTACAATGGCTACCGACCGCATGGCGGCCTGGACGGCGACACACCGCTGGGCAGACTCAGGTCAACAACCTCGTGATGCAGAACAGCTAGAGGACCCGGTCTGGCGTCTCCCGATGGCGCCGTTCGCGACCGGTCGGGTCCGGCCCCCCGGCGCCTGAGCTGCAGCGTCCAGATCACCGCGGCGCTTCGAAGCCGGCTCGGCGGCGCAGCGGCAAGCGTGGGGCGGCCACGGGACCGCGTCCGCCCGGTGGCGCGCCCGGAGAGGCGGGCTGTAGACTGGCGCGCGAAGGCCCGCCGGACAGTGGTCGCATCGCTTCGCTCTCATCGTGGCAACCCGTGGGCCTCGTACGTCACGGCGCAGCGGTCGATCCGGACGAACCACGGAGGTGATGCTGTTGGAGCCCAGGATCCCCACTCGCATGGGTGACGGGTCGCTCGTCGAGATGACCCGCTCCGAGATCGAGGCCGATCTCGAGGCCGGTACCCAGCTGGCGGCCAAGAAGGCCAAGGTCCCCGAACTCACGCAGGACGAGCTCGATCATCTGCTCGACATCTACGCCTCCCCGGCGCGCTTCACGGCGGTCGACATCGGCGATGAGGTCGTGCTCAGCAACGACGGCACGGGGACCAAGCACATCGGCAACCGCGTGCAGGACCTGCAGAGCTACGAGACCGTCGTCGGCATCGACATGCCGGAGCTGTGGCAGGCCGACTACTCCTACAAGGCGGTCAAGACCAACGTGGCCCACGAGGGCCAGAGCATGAAGATCGCCCAGGCGCTGCTCACCAACCCGGTGCAGTACGGCGCCATGCCCGACCTGGGCCGCTACTCGCAGCCGGACGGCCCCATCCCCAACTGGTCCGAGCTCCTGCCCATGGGCAGGATCGACGAGGCCCGCGACGCCCAGGTCGAGGCGCAGAAGATGCTCGTCGACGACATCAACTTCGTCGCCGACGCGATGATCGAGGCCGGCGCCGACGGCATCGACATGGACACGACGGGGGCGGCGGGCGACGCCGACTTCCTCGCCGCCCTCACCGCCTGCCGCATGCTCCGCGAGCGCTACCCGTGGCTCGGCATCGAGATCGGCATGGCCAGCGAGTTCGTGCTCGGCATGCACGGCCAGCTCGAGTTCGACGGCAGGCGCCTCGCCGGCATGTGGCCCAAGGAGCAGCTCGAGGTGGTCACCGCGGCCGGCGCCAGCATCTACGGGCCGGCCGTGAACATCAACACCGGCAAGTCCACCGCCTGGAACATCGCCCGGGCGATCACCTTCATCAAGCCCGCCGCCGAGGTCGCCACGATCCCCGTGCACGTCAACGTGGGCATGGGCGTCGGCGGGGTGCCGACGTGCCTGTTCCCACCGGCCGACGCGACCAGCCGGGCGAGCAAGGCCTTCGTCGAGATCCTCAAGATCGACGGCTACTAGGCGGGCACCGGCGACGCCCTCGGCATGGAGGGCGCGCACGCGCAGGCGTCCGGCATGGGCGGGATGCGCGCGGCGGGAGACCTCGTCGCACGCATGCAGATGTCGAAGCGCATGCGCCTCAAGGAAGCGAAGGAGTACGTGGCCGGCAAGCTCGGCTGCAGCACCCGCGACCTTTCCGACCCGGTGGCCATGGAGCTCATCCGCAAGGAGAACGGGCTCGGCCTCGTGGCCATGACCTCCTCCACCCAGCCCGGCGAGCCCGGCATGATGGAGGCCAAGTTCAACATCGCCGAGAAGCTCGACGTGCACATCAACTGCGTCGAGCAGTTCAAGGAGCGCACCAGCAAATTCGTGCAGGCCTGAGCGCCGGCGTGGGGCGGGAGGACCGCCCCAAACGCGGCGCCGCGGCACGCGGACAGGCTGTCGGCAGAGGGGCGGCGGGCCGGGAGGCCCGCCGCCCCTCTGCGTGTAGAAATGCAGACACGGCGGAATCCGCCGGCCGTCGGCACACGCCGGCATGCGGACTACCGGCGTCGTATGGACGATCAACCTTGCATAAAGATGAGGGGAGGAGGTTGTCGACAGGCCGCCGGTCGCCGTAGAATTCCGCGAGCCAGTCAGAATCCCGAAAGGAGAACGATGCGTCGACTCAGGAAGCTGGGCGCCGCTGTGGCCGTCGTCGCGCTGCTCGCCGCTCTCGGCGCCGCCGCGGGGTGCGGCGGCTCCGACACAGCGACCGACGGCGAGACCGCGGCCGCCGACACCACGAAGGCCTACAAGATCGGCATCACCCAGATCGTGACCCACCCGGCGCTCGACGCCGCGGTATCGGGGTTCAAGGCGGCCCTGGCCGAGAAGGGCTTCACGAACATCACCTACGACGACCAGAACCCGCAGGGCGACATGGCCACGGCCTCCAGCATCGCCCAGAAGTTCGCCGGCGCGGGACTCGACCTCATCCTGGGCGTGGCGACGCCGACCACGCAAGCCGTGGTGAAGGCCGACCAGACCACGCCGATCGTGTTCACCGCCGTCACCGACCCGGTGGGCGCCGGTCTCGTCTCCGACGCCGAGGCGCCCTCGGCCAACGTCACCGGCGTGAGCGACATGCTGCCGGTCGAGCCGCACCTCGAGCTGGTCAAGCAGGTCGTGCCCGACGCGAAGACCGTCGGCGTGATCTACAACGCCGGCGAATCCAACTCCGTGTTCTTGATCGACGCGGAGAAGGAAGCCGCGTCGGCGCTGGGTCTCGAGATCGTCGAGGCCACGGCGAGCAACTCGTCCGAGGTCCAGGCCGCTGCCGAGTCGCTGGTGGGGCGCGTGGACGCCATCTCGGTGCTCACCGACAACACGGCCGTCTCGGCCCTCGAGAGCATCATCAAGGTCGGCGAGCAGAACGGCATCCCCGTGATCGCCGGCGACACGGACAGCGTCAAGCGCGGCGCCGTCGCCGCCTACGCGTTCGACTACGAGGACCTCGGCAAGCAGGCCGGCTACCAGGCCGCCGCGATCCTGATGGGCACGCCCATCAAGGACATCCCGGTGGAGTACGCCGAGAACCTCCAGCTCTCGATCAACGAAGAGGCCGCGTCCAGGATGGGCGTCACCATCCCGGCGGACCTCAAGGAGCAGGCACAGAACGCGTTCTGAGCCAGACGCGGACGCAACAGCGGCCCTCGCCCGCCGCGGGGCGGGCGAGGGCCGGGTTGCGAGAAGGGGGTCGGACCAGACAAGCTACGCCGACCCCCATCACGGAGTAGCGAGTGGACGTCATCATCCAGAGCGCCCTGCTGCAGGGCCTCGTGTATGCCTTCATGGTCCTGGGCGTGTTCATCACGTTCCGGGTGCTCGACTTTCCCGACCTGACCGTCGACGGCAGCCTGCCGCTGGGCGCCGCCGTCACCGCGGCGCTCATCGCCGGCGGCCAGTCGCCGCTGCTGGCGACGTCGGCCGGGGTGCTGGCGGGGCTGTGCGCCGGTTTCGTCACCGGGATCCTGCACCTGCTGCTCAAGTCGGGCGACTCCGATGCCACCAACTACGGCCCCAAGCTCCTCGCCGGCATCCTCACGATGACGGCTCTCTACACCGTCAACCTGCGCATCATGGGCAAGAGCAACGTACCGCTCCTTGGCGTGCAGGTCATCTATGACAAGATCGGCGCCCTGTTCTCCATCTCGCTGCTCGGCTGGAACCTCATCGTCGCCGTCGCCGTCCTCGCGATCGTCGTCAAGTACCTGCTCGACTGGCTGCTGCACACGGAGTTCGGCCTGTGCCTCCAGGCCACCGGCGACAACGAGAGCATGATCCGCTCCATGGGCACCAACACGAACGTCACCCGCATCATCGGACTGGGGCTCGCCAACGCACTCGTCGCGCTGAGCGGGTCACTGGTCGCCCAGCAGCAGGGGTTCGCAGACGTCGGCATGGGCATCGGCACGATCGTCGCCGGTCTGGCCGGCGTCATCATGGGCGAGGTCCTGTTCGGCGTGCGGAGCATCAGCTGGGTGCTGTTCAGCGTCATCGGCGGCTCCATCGTGTACAGGCTGCTCATCGCCGTCAGCCTCCGGCTCGGTATCGCGCCGACCGACCTCAAGCTGCTGACCGCGGTGCTGGTGGTCGTCGCGCTGTCGGTGCCGACCGTGCGCAAGAAGGTGATGCACGCGTGAGCGCGCCGGCGCAGCTCGAGCTGCAGGGCATCCGCAAGGCGTTCTTCCCGGGCACCGCCAACGAGGTCGTCGCGCTGGCCGGCATCGATCTCGACGTGCCGGCCGGGCAGTTCGTGAGCATCATCGGCTCCAACGGGTCGGGGAAGTCGACACTGCTGAACGCGGTCGCCGGCGCCTTTCCGGTCAGCTCGGGCAGGGTCGTGCTCGGCGGACGCGACGTCACGCGGCAGCCTGAGCACGTCCGCAGCCGCACCGTCGGAAGGGTCTTCCAGGACCCGCGTGCCGGCACGGCGCCGGACATGACCATCGAGGAGAACCTCGCCATCTCGCTCCTGCGCTCCAAGCGGAGCGGATTGCGGATGGGAGTGACCAATCGCCGGCGCGAGGTCATGCGGGAGCAGCTGTCGCGCCTCGGCATGGGGCTCGAGGACAGGCTCAAGGCCGGCGTGAACAAGCTGTCGGGCGGGCAACGCCAGGCGATGTCCCTGCTCATGGCCACCATCGCCGATCCGAGTCTGCTGTTGCTCGACGAGCACACGGCCGCGCTCGATCCCAAAGTGGCGGCGACGATCATGGACCTCACCGACGAGATCGTCTCCGAGCGTGGCCTCACGACGCTCATGGTCACGCACAACATGGAGCTGGCCTTGAGGTACGGCGACCGGCTCGTCATGATGCACGCCGGTCGCGTCGTCCTGGACCTCAGCAAGGAGCAGAAGCAGCGGTTGAAGGTCCCCGACCTCATCGAGAAGTTCCACGAGGTCGCCGGCGAGGCGTTCGCCGTCGATCGGCTCCTGCTCGAGTAGCCGGCCGAATCACCCGTTTGCCGTCGACCGGCTGCTGCTCGAGTAGCCGGCGGAACCGCCGGGTGCCCAGCCGCCTGCGTCGCCCTGCTGGCGGCTCAGCGGTGGCTGCCCCGGCACGTGGGTTCATGTGCCGCCATGAAGTCGAGAAGCTCCATGTCGACCTGCTCGGGACGCTCCATGGGCAAGGAGTGGGTCGTGTGCGGCCAGAGCCTGACGGTGATGTCCGCGACGTGGGCTCTGGCCACGGCGACGGCGGCACGCGGATCATGGATCGAGCTGTTCTGTGCAAGGGCCGCCCAGACGGGCATGGCCAGGCCCTCGAGTTGCGCCTTCGAGATCCGCCGAGGGGCCGGCAGTCGCGCTGCGTAGCCCTCGGTTGCCGCGCTGATCAGACGAGCGATGGGATCGCCATGGTCGATCTCGGACACGCCTCCGATGTGCGCGAGCATCCTGTCGCGCCAGCTCATGGGGAGGAAGGGGAGCGCGGCGACCGACGACTCGGCGTAGATACGCGCGCGCAGTCCCTGGAACACGAAAACCGGCTCGATAAGGCCGAGTGTCGCGATCCGGTCCGGGTATCGCACGGCGTGATTCGCGGCGAGCCAGCCGCCGAACGAGTGGCCGACCACGTGCGTCTTATCGAGATCCAGGCCGGCGAACGTCTCCTCGAGCCGCTCCGCCCAGCCGCCGCCGTGCGCTTCCAGCG
>DAIQNY010000004.1:0-40707 GCA_036788155.1 Actinomycetota bacterium
CATCCCCGAGGGGTCGACCTGGACCTGCACCGGCATCGGTCGCTGGCACATGCCCATGACCATGACTGCTCTCGCGCTGGGCGGCAACGTCCGTCTTGGGTTCGAGGACAACATCTTCCTGCACAAGGGCGTGCTAGCGAAGGAGAACGCGGAGCTGGTCGGCCGAGTCGCGCGGATCGCCAACGAGTGGGACCGTCCCTGCGCGACGCCCGACGAGGCGCGACAGATCCTGAGGCTCGGCGAGCACGCGACCGGCCAACCGGCGTCTCGCTGAGCCGAGCGACGCACACACGACGACTGGGCGGGCGTGCCTCCGGCGCACCCGCCCGGTCGTCTCCATCTGGTTACCTAGTCATCTGTTCCCCTCAAGCATTGCTCCGTGATTGCCGAAACGATTCCACGTAGGCAAGGCGAGCGTCGCCGTGTCGCGGGCATTTTCACGGGCGCAGTCGAATGGGCACCCTTCGACCGGCCGTGGTCAACAGGGGAGCGATGGGGTTCCGGACCAAGAGTCGCAAGGCCGAGCGTGGCGAAGTGGAGCTGCTGCGCGGCCTCATCAGGCTGGCGAACCAGCTGCAGTCGAGCCTGACGCTCGACGCGATCGTCCAGGTCATCGCGATGGCGCTGAGCGACACGTTCGGCTTCCGCGAAGCGAGCATCTACTTGCGCAGGCAGGACGGCGATTTCGCGGTCTACGCCACCGTCGGTGAATCTCCCGACTTCGACCGGCAACTCTTCGAGCGGCCGGTCCCGCGATACATCTGGGACCAGCTCTTCCTCGAGAAGCACCAGATCGGCTCGTCGTACTTCGTCGACCACCGGCGGCATCACTGGACCGAAGAGCAGCTGTACTACCTTCCCGAGTTCGACCTCGGCCTCCGTCCCGCTCACGAGTGGGACAGCAACGACGACCTGTTCGTGCCGCTGTACGACAAGGATCGCGAGCTCATGGGGGTGCTGGATCTCTTCGATCCGGCGGACCGCCAGCTTCCCACGCTTGAACTGGTGAAGTCGCTCGAGGTGTTCGCCACGCTCGCCGCGGTGGCCATCGAGAACGCGCGCCACTATGAGGCGCTGCGGGAGGCGTCCGCACAGCAGCAGGCGCAGCTGGCACTGCGTCACGCCATCCTCGAGGTCAGTGGGGCGCTGCTCGCGACGCTCGAGCCGCGCGAGGTCTTCGCCCGCATCGCCGAGTTGCTCAAGGAGATCGTGGAGTACGACGCCCTGGAGGTCCGGCTCGTAGACAAGGAGAAGCGAGAGCTGTACAGCGGCTACTGCCGCGACGGTGCCGCCGGTGACGAGGAGCAGCTCCAGGCGTGGCGGAGCCCCATCGACGCGGGGGTGAGCGGCTGGGTGGTGCGGCACAACGAGGCACAGCTGGTGAACGACATGCTCAACGATCCTCGGGGTGCGCTCGTGCCGGGCACCGAATGGGAGCCGCAGGCGAGCATCATCGCGCCGCTCTCCCTGGCCGGCGAAGTCCTCGGCGTGCTCGCGCTCGACCGGCTTGGCGGGCGGATCTTCGGCGAGCACGAGCTCGAGCCGGTCACGCTCTTCGCCAACCTGGCTGCGATCGCGATCCACAACGCCAGGCAGTACGAGGAGGTGGAGGCGGCCTCCAACCGGCTGGAGGAGCAACTGGCGCTCAGCCACGAGCTGCTCGGCGCCAGCGGCGCCATCCTCTCGTCGCTCGAGCAGAACGAGGCGCTCGAGCACATCGCCGACAAGCTCAAGGAGATCGTCGACTACGACTCGATGGACGTCCGTCTGGTCGACACGGAGCGCAAGGAGCTCGTCGCGATCTACGCGCGCGACGAGCACGACGGACGGGAAGTCTTCGCCTTCCCCATCGCTCTCGACGAGGGCATCAGCGGCTGGGTGGTGCGCAACAACGAGGCTCAACTCGTCAACGATATGGCGAACGATTCGCGGGCCGTCCACATCCCCGGCACGGAGTGGAAGGAGCAGCAGGCCTGCATCCTCGTCCCGCTGTGCGTGGGAGACGAGGTCATCGGGATCCTGGCGATGGACCGGCTCGGAGGTCGGACGTTCGAGGCGTACGAACTGGAGCCGGCCCGGCTCTTCGCCAACCTGGCCGCGATCGCGATCCACAACGCTCGCCAGTACGACGAGCTGGAGACGACGTCGGCGCAGCTCGCCAGCCAGCTCGCCATGCAGCACGAGCTGATGAGCCTGAGCACGCTGCTCCTCAGCTCGCTCGACCAGCGAGAGGTCTTCTCGCGCATCACGACGATGCTCAAGGACATCGTCGACTACGACGCCATGGACATCCGGCTGCTCGACGAGTCGTCGCGCGAGCTCGTGTGTATCTACTCGCGCGACGTCAACGCCGAGCAGAACGAACAGTTCCGCATCTCCATCGACGAGGGGCTGTCCGGCTGGGTCGTGCGACACGATCAACCGCAGCTCGTCAACGACATGGGCGGCGACTCCCGCGGTGTCCACATCCCCGGCACCGGCGACGACGTGGCGCAAGCGAGCATCGTCGTGCCGCTCCGCGTCCTGGGCAAGGTGACCGGCGTGCTCACGCTCGACCGGCTCGGAGGCCGGACGTTCGCCGAGGAGGACCTAGAGCCGGTGATCCTGTTCGCCAATCTGGCGGCCATCGCGATCCAGAACGCGCGCACGTACGAGGAGATGGAACGGCAGGCCATTAGCGACGGTCTCACCGGCATCCACAACTACCGCCACTTCCACGAGTCGCTCAAGGCGGAGGTGCGCCGTGCCGGGCGGTACGGCGAACACTTCTGCCTCCTGATGATGGACCTGGACCACTTCAAGGCGGTCAACGACACGATCGGCCATCAGAAGGGCGACGATGTCCTCCGCGCCGTCGCCGGCGTGCTGCGCACGTGCTCGCGTCAGTCAGACTATCTGGCGCGGTACGGCGGCGAGGAGTTCGCCATGATTCTGCCGCAGACCACCCTGGACGAAGCGAGGACGCTGGCCGAGCGCATCCGCTCCTCCGTCGCCATGCTCGACCCGGGCCACCCCGATCTGCTCGTGACCATGTCGATCGGGGTCTCAGCCTACCCCGAGTCCGCGGAGGACAGCGACGGAGTGCTGGGCGCGGCCGACGCCGCCCTGCTGCGCGCCAAGAACGGCGGGCGCAACCGCGTGTGCCTCTACACGGAAGCGGCGGCGGACACGGCCGCCGAACTGGAGGGAGCCCTGCCTGCCGTCGGCCGTCGCTTCGCCGCCTTCATCGGGCTGGACGAGGCAGAGACGGCCGGGCTCGTCACGGCGCTCGCCGTCTACGAGACCGGCGCCGCGGTCAAGGACGAGGTCCAGACGATCCTCGGCAACGGCGAGAACGGCGCCGCGAAGCCGGACGAGGTGCGCCAGAGCGCCGTGGAGGCGCTCGTGTACGGCAACGAGCGCTGGGACGGCGGGGGCTATCCTGAGGGCCGCCGAGGCGACGAGATCCCCCTCGTGGCCCGCGCCTTCGCCGTGTGCCGTCGTTGGGACCCGGCCGAGCACAACGGCGACAGTGTCGCCCAACTGCGTGGTCGCGCCGCTCATGAGCTGGATCCGAAGATGGTGCAGCGCTTCGCGGCGATGCTGCGCGCCGAGATGGCCGAGCATAACTAGCCGCGCCGCGCCACCTCGCCACCGCCGGTCTGCTTCAAATGCGTTACGGTCTGTCGTGAATCTGCGATACTTCACGTATGGACAACGTTCGCCCGCTCAGACCCAAGAGGCCTTCGAAGAAGCCGCGCCGTGATCCACGCACGCGCCGCCGCATCGTCTTCGGCGTCATCGTCGGCGTCGTCATCCTTGTGCTCGCCTTCGCCAGCCGCATCCTCGGCTTCTACGTGGACTGGCTCTGGTTCGGAGAGGTGGACTTCCGTGGCGTGTTCTGGACCCGCTTCTGGACCCAGGTGTTGCTCGGGCTGGCCGCCTTCGCAGTGTTCTTCGCGGTCATCTGGGCAAACGTGGAGCTCGCGCGTCGGCTGGCCCCTGACTTCCGCGCGGATGTCGACGGCACGCTGCTCGAGCCGCGCAGCCCCCTCGTGCGCAAGTGGGTCGGTATCGGCGGCGTCATCGTCTCCGTGGTCGTCGCGTTCATCGCAGGGGTCTCCGCCTCGGGGTCCTGGCAACAGGTGCTGCTGTATCTCAACCAGTCCCCGTGGGGGCAGCAGGACGCGCAGTTCGGGCGCGACATCTCCTTCTTCGTGTTCTCCATCCCGTTCTGGCAGAGCGTCCTCGGCTTCGTCCTGGCCGCCCTCATCGCCGCGCTGGTGCTCGCCGCCATCGTCCACATCATCATGGGCGGCATCGAGATCAGGCAGAAGGCCGCGGGGTCGGCGAACGCGGGTGATTCAGGACCGTTCTCCCGCGTCCAGCAGTCTCCACAGGTGCCGCAGGTCGACGTCAAGCTCGCCGGTCGCGCGGTCGCGCACCTCTCCGCTCTTCTGGCGGCCGTGTTCGTCGTCGTCGGCATCGGCCAGTTGTTCAAGGCCTGGGATCTCGTGTTCTCCACGGCCGGTGCCATCTACGGCGCCGCATACACGGATGTCGTCATCCGCCTGCCCATGGCGCGCGTCACCATGGTCGTGGCCTTCATCCTCGCCGCCGCGCTGGTGTGGAACGCTCTGCGGCGGCGCCAGTGGTGGTGGGCGCCGCTCTCGATCGCCGTCTGGATCGTCGCCCTCATCGTGCTGCGCGGCATCGTACCCGCGGCCTATCAGTCGCTGATCGTCAATCCCAACCAGCTGAGTAAGGAGCGCGAGTACATCGCGCGCAACCTCGAGGCCACCCGCCAGGCCTACGACCTCGAGTCGATAGTCCAACGTCCCTTTGAGACCGCGGCTGCGCTCACCCCACGAGATCTCAACGAGAACCAGCCGACGCTGCGCAATATCCGTCTGTGGGATCCCAACACGCTGGTGACCAGCTACCGTCAGCTACAGGAGCTGCGCCCGTACTACGTGTTCCTCGACGCCGACATCGACAGGTACACGGTCAACGGCACCTACCGGCAGACGATGCTCTCGGCGCGCGAGCTCAGCATCGAGGGTCTGCCAGAGCAGGCGCAGACCTGGGTCAACCAGCACATCACCTATACGCACGGCTTCGGCGTCGCCATGAGCGCCGTGAACCAGGTGACCTCGGACGGCTCGCCCGACTTCCTGGTCCAGGACATCCCGCCGCGCAGCGTCAGTCCCGAGCTCGAGATCGAGCAGCCGCGCATCTACTACGGCGAGCGCGGCACCGAGTACAGCCTGGTCAACACCACGGAGCCCGAGTTCGACTATCCGGGCGCCGGCGAAGACGTGTACACCGACGGCTACGACGGCACCGGCGGTGTGCCCATCTCGCCGGTGCTCAACCGCCTCGCCTTCGCAGTCAGGTACGGGACCATCAAGTTCTTCACCACCTCGGCCATCACCGAGGAGAGCAAGATCATCTTCCGCAACAACATCCGCGAGCGGATGGAGACGGTGGCGCCCTTCCTCGCGTTGGACCCTGACCCCTACATGGCGATCGCGGACGGCCGCCTCTGGTGGATCCAGGATGCCTACACGGTGACGGACCGCTACCCGTACGCCACCCCGGAGACCGGCCTCAACTACATCCGCAACTCGGTCAAGATCGTGGTGGACGCCTACAACGGCTCGATGACCTTCTACACCTGGGACGAGGACGATCCCATCCTTCGCGCCTACCGGGAAATCTACCCAGATCTGTTCACGCCGAGGAGCGAGGTCCCCGAGGGGCTGGTCGAGCACGTGCGCTACCCCGAGGGACTCTTCGACATCCAGGCGCAGGTATGGACCACCTATCACGTCGACGGCCCGGACGTCCTCTACAACAAGGGCGACCAGTGGATGATCCCGGAAGGCGTGTCGATCGGCGGCGGCGGGCCGATGCAGGCCTACTACGTCATCATGCGACTGCCCGGCGAGGAAGAGGAGGAGTTCCTGCTCATGATCCCCTTCGTCCCGAACGGCCGGCAGAACATGATCGCCTGGCTGGGGGCGCGCAGCGACGTACCCGACTACGGAACGGCGCTCAACTTCCTCTTCTCCGAGAGCACAGTCGTGTTCGGACCCAACCAGGTCGAGTCGGTCATCAATCAGGACCCCGAGATCTCCGCGCAGCGGACGCTCTGGGGTCAGCAGGGGTCCACGGTGATCCTCGGCAACCTGCTCGTGGTGCCCATCGGCGACTCGTTGCTCTACGTGCAGCCGCTCTACCTGCAGAGCAACGAGACGCAGCTTCCACAGCTCCAGCGTGTGATCGTGTTCTATCGGCCGCCGACGCTGACCGCCACCGAGGGCGATGCCGAGCAGGTCGTCGTCATGCGGCCGACGCTGAACGAGGCGCTGGTCGCCGCCTTCGGCGAGAGTCCGGACACCGGCGGCGAGGTGGACGAGGGGACCGGCGGCGAGGCCGAGGGCGAGACCGGCGGTCAGGCCGGCGGAGCCGGCGGCCTGAGCGCGGAGGCGCGCGCGCTCATTGCGCGCGCCAACGACGAGTTCGAGGCCGCCCAGCAGGCGCTGCGTGACGGTGACTTCGCGGAGTACGGACGCCGTATCGACGCCGTGGAGCAGGCCCTGGCGGACCTCCAGCGCCTCCAGCAGCAGTAGCGTGAGGCGCTCCTAGACGAATGTTCTAGATGGCGCGGCCCAAAGCACTGTCCTGCCGCGCCTCCAGCCTCGCGATCGACTCCTCTGCGGCGGTCGAGCGGGCACAGCGCGGCCGCCGCGGCCCGGCGTCGCCTGAAGTGGCGATACCTGGCTCTCATGAGGACGAATACCTCTGCCGAGTAGGGGCGTATACTTAGCGGTCACAAAGGTCCATTGACCCTTGTTCCGCCGGACGCGGGTGGAGCCGCGTGTCCTTCCGGCCAGGCATCACGGTCTTGGACCTCCCATAGCCTGGCAGCGGAGGTGAGCGCATGCGCTCTCCACTCAGCAGTCCCATGACGGCACGCGGCTGCACCCCCCGGTCTGGTTGCGCGCGCGGCTTCAGCATGATCGAGCTGCTCGTGACGGTCATCATCGCCGGCATCGTGTTCGCCGCGATGGTGCCCTTCTTCGCCAACGCGCTGAAAAGTGTGGCCGGCGACGAACTGCGTGTCGACGCCGCGAACATCGCCCAGGATCGCATCGAGCAGGTTCGGCTGCTGCCCTACAACGACGTCACATCGGCCAACCTCAACTTCTCTCCGAGCCCCGCCGCCGACCCGTTCGGCGACGGCCGCTTCGGTCCCGCCTATACACAGGTTGGAGAGAGCAAGCCGTACTCAGTGGTCTATGACGTCGACCCGCTCCCCGACGCGAACGCGAAGCACGTGACCGTGTCGGTGAGCCGGTCTGGGTCTGACTCCTACACCACGACCGCAGACACCGTCATCGACAATCCGCAGCCGGGCGATACCTCGCTGACCGACACCGAGCCGACCGGGCTGAGCCTCACCGTCTGGTTCGACAACTACAGCTACGTGATCGCGCCCGGCGTGCGCCTGCAGTACGTGGTCAAGTCTACAGGCGACACGGTGACGGTCGGCACCGGGATGCCGGCTGGAGCGAAT
Organism: Actinomycetota bacterium; assembly: GCA_036788155.1. Classification (GTDB taxonomy): domain Bacteria; phylum Actinomycetota; class Thermoleophilia; order UBA2241; family UBA2241; genus CAIXSE01. The sequence continues at coordinate 7,562 of DAIQNY010000004.1, forward strand.
CACGAGGTGACGTTCACCGGCCTCGTGGGAGGACCCAACCGCACGTACAAGGTCTCATGCTGGAGCAACAAGGCGAGTTACGTGCTCAACGCGCCACCCTTCCGCATGTGGACGAGCGGTCGTCTCAAGTTCGACACCTATCCCGGCGGAGACTGAGGTCAGCATGGCGGTCCGGTTTCGTAGAGGCCTGCGGAGTTGCCCGAGCGGCATCTCGCTCGTCGAGTTGCTCGTCTCCATGATCATCCTTGGAATCATCACGACACTGCTCGTCACGGCGTGGACAACGCTGCAGCGAGCGTCTGCCACCGTCGTCAGGACAGACAACGCCCGGGCCACTGGCCGTGACGCCCTGGCCCGCATCTCGAGCGAACTGAGGGCCAGCCAGCCTACGATGCTGCCGTCGCCCTCGGGAACGGGCATGCCTGCCTCCGAGACCCCGCTCATCGGTGCCTCGCCGAACTCGATCACGTTCTACTCGGCGTTCAACTCGACGGCCGCCAACCAGGATGGCAGCGGTGTCGACGCCCTGCGCCCGACCAGGCTTCGCCTGGACACCGCCGCCCAAACCGCTCCATGGAATCCCGCCTGCCGTACGCTCTACTGGGAGCGCGACATGAACACGAACGGCTCGTTTACGGATGCGGCGGACCGATCCGTCATCCTCGCAAGGAACATTGCAAACCTGCAGGTCGTCGACTCGACCAACGGCACTTCGTACACGCCGGTGTTCCGGTACGCCTACCGCTCGGGAGCCACCATCGACTGGACGGACAACGCCGACAACAGCCTGGACTTGTCCACCGTCGTCGGCATTCGAGTGCGCCTCATCGTCGACGCAAAGATGGGGGGCTCCCCGAAGTACATCGACACGACGACCACCGTGCGCTTGCGCAACGCCAGCGTCGACTAGGAGGAGGATCATGCACAGGCATGCCGGTGAGCGAGGAGCCGCGCTGATCATGCTCCTGGGCATGATCGCCACGCTGGCCATCTTCACGGTCACTCTGGTCTTCGTGATCACGAACCAGCAGGGCGCCACGGCCCAGGTCCGCTCCCAGCGGCAATCCTTCTACGCGGCGGAGGGCGCCCTGGACACCGGGGTCCGGCTGACGAAGGTCAACAAGGTGATGTCGACGACCGCGGAATGGCTCACGCCCGTCGAGTTGTCGGCGGCGTTCGCGAACGCAGGCTTTCCCGCCGACGCCAACGTGACGTACCGGGTGTACGACAATCTCGGGACCGTCGACTACGCCATCAAATGGGATCAGGGGGGCCCCGAGAACCCCGCGATCCCCGATGGGATGGTCTGGGTGGAGGCGACGGTCGATTACAGGGGTCAGCTGTCGAGGGCCCGCGTCCTCGTGTCGCAGACGAAGAAGCCGTTCGCAGAGGCCCTTCCCAAATCCGTCACCTACAGCGACACCGGCATCACGCTCAACGGCCACAGCGACATCTACGCGATCAATGCGGACGGCACTGCGGACACATCGGGGCCGCCCTACCAGACCTCGATCACGGCCGGGGGTACATGGGCGAATCCCCCGCTGGCCGCGGACGACGAGGTCGGCCGGTTCACGACGGCGAACACGGCGATCGATCTCGCGGCCCCCGGGACGACCACCCAGTCGCTCGGGATCACGACGAACGGCTCGGTCCGTGTAGCCGGAAGGACGTTCACTTCGGCTCCGTCCGGCTCCGTGTCCTGGAATGGCCGGACCTTCGACCAGGTCGTCATCCAGCCGGGCGTCGTCGGCTACCTCAGCGACTACTTTGACCAGAAGGCTCAGTCTGAGCTCGCCGACGAGTCTCAGGAGGCGGCCACGTACCCTGGCCGGGCGACGAGTTCCGGAAGGTCCGTGAGCCCGTCGTTGTTCTCGCGAAGGGGCACTCCCGACAGGATCCTGTCCATTCCCGGTGTGACGTTCGACTCAGCGACGAAGACATACACCTTCGCCGACAACATCGTGCTCACCGGCGCTCTCAGGCTGGAGAGCGGTACGAGCACGTCGACCGACGGCGTCTTCCCCGCGGGGACGACGTTCCAGTTCATGTCGCTCTATGCCCCTTACTCGCTGTCCGTGACGGGCCAGCTCACGCTCAAGACGAGGGCGCTCTACGTGGGGCAGAACTTCACGATCACAGGGCCTTCGAACAGCGGGCAGGCAGTCAAGCACTGGCTGGGATCCGTCTATGTCAAGGCGACGCCGTCGGACGAAACCAACGGCGGCAACGTCAACTGGAGCGGCTACGCTTCAGTGACCTCGAGGGACTACACCCTGCAGGGGAATCCGGACGCTCCCGAGGCGCAGCCGCTGCCCATGTGGATGGGCCGCTACTGGAAGAGGAGCGGCACGTATCGGGATGAGTACGGCAAGACGTGGGTGCCTGGGAACTCGAGCCTGAGCGTCATCTTCGGGAGCACGGGTGCCTCGGAGGTCCTGTGCCCACTGCTCTGCACCACCGAGAAGACCACCATCACGGGCAACATCAACTTCGGCACGCGCCAGAAGCCGATGGTCTACTTCTTCATGTGCGACAACAACGGGATCTACCCCATGACCTGTCAGTTTGGCGTGCCTCCCGGCGATAGATGGGGCCAGACGGCGGCACCGTACACGGGAACGTTCTACGGCCTCATGGTGATCAACGAGGCGCCCATCGTCATCATCGACAACAACAACGCCCTCCCGACGGTGCAGGGCGCGGTCTTCGCCGGATGCCCTTGGGACAACACGTACACCACTGACCTGGTCAAGAGCGATCTCACGCTGAACGACTACGCCAGCATCGCCTACGATCAATCCGTCATCCACGCGTTCTCAACGTCCACGCTCAAGACGACCATCCTGGTCACGCAGACGGTACCAGGATCGTGGCAGCAGTTGCCTGTGAACTGACAAGCGAGCGGGGCAGACCCCGCGGAGGAAGATCCTCACACCTCTCTCTGCCTCCGGAACAGGCAACCAGTGAGGATCCCAGGGGCGCCGGGCCGGTCGCCAGAACCGCCCGGCGCCCCGCCACGTACGAGAGACGACCGCCTGGGCGAAGACTGGGCCAATCTAGACATTCGTACAGTGGCTACGACACTTGCAATAAGGCATACTGTCTATGTCGTCTGAGGGTCCGGCCTCAGTGGTCACCATCCGGCGGCACGGCCGAACGGGCGGTGATTCAGGTTCCCCCCGCATCTGCCGATAGGACCATCGTGGAGCAGTGCGGGCGCTGGCACCCCGCGCATTCAAACAGCTCCCCCCGGCCATTTGGGAGGAGTGCCATATGCACAGCCTGGCAGAGAGAGCTCGCGCGTCGAGCGGCTTCAGCTTGATGGAACTGCTGGTCGCCATCGTGTTGGCCGGCATCGTATTTGCCGCCATGGTTCCCGTCTTCGTGGGTGCGCAGCAGACCGCGTCCGGCGACGCGGTCCGGAATGTCGCACTGAACGTGGCGCAAGACCGAATCGAACAGATCCGTCAGGCCGACTTCGATCAGATCACCTCAGCGGCGAGTCTCGAGACTCTGCTTGGCACGAGTTGGACATCGGCTGCGGGCAAGGAATACGACGTCGCCTACGAGGTCACGATGGGGACGGGGGACCCAACGCCGTATGTGACCGTGTCGGTCACGGTCACGTGGTCGCCGCCGCCCGGGCCGGTCAAGGCCGTCAGTCTCAAGACCATCGTCGCAAATCCCGGAGGCATGGCGTCCGTCAGTACCGCACCGAGTCCTTCTGGCAGCGCCTCCCCCTCCCCGAGCCCGTCCGCCTCGCCGTCCCCGACACCAACACCTTCGCCGTCAGGGACCGTCGTTCTGTGCACTCTGCAGGTGACCACCAATACGTGGAACAACATCCAGAGCGTCTCCGTCCTTCGCACGGACGTCACTCCAAATGTTGCATTCGAGACGAAGCCCAAGATCAACCCCAACTCCACCGGGGCGGCGAACACCTGGTACAACCTACCGGCAGGCACGTATCTAGTGAGCTGCACGTGCTGTCCCGACAAGCCCAAGGTCATCACGCAGACGGTCACTCTGACCGCGGGTGCGCAGACGGTCGCCTTCAACAACCTTCCGTGGTGGTGGTGAGAAGCCGCCGACAAGCGGACGGGGTCACGCTCGTCGAGCTTCTGGTCTCGATGGTGATTCTGCTCATCGTGACGACCCTGGTCTTGCTCGGCTGGTCGTCGCTGCAGGCCTCCTATTCATCGACGCTCAAGGGGACCCACGCGCGGGGCGCAGCTCGCGACGCGATCTCGCGTATGACTCGCGAGATCCGCGACATGCAGCCGGTGACGATCGGCGGCTCGTCCATCGTGAACGCCGACGATGACGAGATCACGTTCTACAGCGCGTTCAACAGCGCCAGTGCCGTGACCGATCCCGGCACTGACGGACTCGGCCACGTAGCACTCGTCCGTTACTGGTACGACTTCGACCCAAGTGCTGAACCTGCCGAGTGGTGCATCTATCGGCAACGCGACGGCAACGGGGACAACAGCCTCACGGCCGCCGATCCGACGATGCTCGTCGCGCGCAACATCGTGAACGGCCTGACCCTCCCGGGGCAGTCAGGCCCACTCCCCGTGTTCACGTATTCCGAGAGCGGCAGCGCGAGCGCGATGAGCACCCCCGTGAGCGATGTCGCCGATATCGCGACTATCCGGATCCACGTGATCGCCGATCTGAACCCCGAGCACACACCCAAGTACTTCGACCTGATCACGACGATCAAGCCGCGCAACTGAGCATGAGATCCAGGAGGCAGTGGCACATGACTAGATGGAGCAGGCAAGAAGGGAGCGCACTGATCCTCATGCTCGGAGTAGCCGCCGTGCTCGCAGTATTCACAGCGACACTCATCATGGCAATCGCGAATTCACAGGGTGCGACGGCGTCGACGCGAGAGCAGACCCAGGCATTCAATGTCGCCGAGGCCGGGTTGGACAGCGCTTTGGCGGTCGTAGCGGCGGCGACGTGGCCGATGACCTCGGGCAGCTCCTTCGACGACACCGTCAACCTGAGTGAGGCTTACGAGGCGGCGTACCCGGACGAGGATACGCGTCCCGAGATGACAGTCACCTCATACGACAACCTCTCTCCCGTCGACGAGTACGTCCAGTGGGACTCAAACGACGACGGCATCATGTGGGTCGACGCGACCGCCACGGTAGACGGCAAGTCGGCTCGCGTCCGCGCGCAGGTCAGCAGGGAGACGTCGAGCTCTCCCCTGACGTCTTTGGACGCCGCGCTGTACACGGACGGCAACGTGTCTGTCGGCAGCGGGTTCGTGTGGGCCAAGACGAGCCCGACTGGGAGCGCCTACGTGGCCGCCGACGGGACGCCGCTCTCAAACATCTACGCCCGGGGCGACGTCACCCGCTCCAGCTGGAGTTGGCCCAGCCCAAGCACCGTTGGGTTCAAGCTGGGGTACACGGACGAGGACGGGACGGCACATCCGGGGACAGATCGGTGGACGGGTCACTACCCCAGCGTCACGACGACCCACAATGATGGCGTGCAGCCCCTGGACAGCGTGCTGCCGCAGAGCACTGTTGACTCTCTCGTGGCGCAGGCGCAGGCCGCCAGTCCTCCGCAGGCCAACGCGGGCGGTCACCTGGTCACGACGAGCGAGAAGAACGCACTGCAGGCGTCGAGTCCTCAGAACTACACCGCGACGCAGGACCTCGTGGTCAATGGCGACCTTACCCTCCGTGGCGGTGAGAGCTGGTTCAACTTCCGCTCGTTGTACGTGACCGGCAGTCTCACGCTCAATGGCAACACACACACAACGACCACCGCGCTGTACGTCGGCGGCAATTTCACCGTCAATGGCCCTGGAGGTACACAGAGCTTCGGCTCCACCTACGTCGCGGGCAATGTGCTCTGGAGTGGGGCCGCATCGGCCAACTGCACCAACCTGTATGTCGGAGGAACCTTCACCTCATCCGCAGGGCCGTTCACGCATACGCTTGGTCCCACGTATGTGGCGGGAAACGTCTCGTTCAGCGGGAATCAGGCAGGGATAGTGGCGCCTCTCTTCGTGACCGGCGGAAACGTGACGGCGTCCGGCAGTGCCTACCTTGGGTCGACGGAGACGCCGACTCTCCTTCTGGTCTACAACAGCAGCGCATCACGAACGGTCACCTGGGGCTCCAACGGCGTGTTCACAGGCCTGATAGCCAACATGGCCGGGAGCGTCAGCATCTCTGCCGGGGGCAACGGCAGCCGCAACGACATCGTGGGTGCCATCATGGCGGTCGGCGACATCAGCATCCCCAACAACGCGGGCGTGCTCTACATCCCCGACGTCCTTGCCAACCTGCCAATCACCACCTCCATGACATCGACGACCGCGGTGCCTGGCACCTGGCAGGAGCTGCCCGCGAACTGACGGCGGAGTAAGGCTCCGCAGAAGAGGATCCTCACACCTCTCTCTGCCTCCGGAACAGGCATCGGGTGAGGATCTCAGGGGCGCCGGGTGGATGCCAGATCTGCCCGGCGCCCCGCTCGCTGTACGCTTCCGGTGCCGACGCTCGTTGCCCGCCCTGACAACGCTCTCGGTGCCGGGCGAGCGGACCGATGTGCACCATATGGTTTTGTCCGGGGTACCAGTAGTGTCACAATGAATGGCTGGCCCGAGCCGGCCGTGTGGGACAGGCGCAGGGTCGAGACAACCGCGGGCGAACCATAAGGGGCGCCGCCCGGCGGGGCAACGGATGAGTTTGAGAGGGCTCATGCTTCCCGTTTCCCGGCCGATACAGCGACTGATACTACCCGCTATCCGGAGGCAGGGTAATGAGCAGGCACTTCTGGCAGGCCTGTGACCGCGAAGCCGGCTTCAGCTTCGTGGAGTTGCTGGTCACTATCATCATCGCCGGCATCGCGTTCGCGGCGATGGTCCCCGTCTTCGTCCAGGCGCAGCAGGTCTCTTCGGGCGAGCAGATGCGCAATGTCGCATTGCAGCTCGCCCAGGACAAGCTCGAGAAGGTCCGCGGCCTGGACTACGATCTGATCACTCAGGCGAACCTGCAGAGCAGCACCTTTGCCGACGGCCAGTTCGGCACGTCGGTGTCGTGGGCGACCGGCGGAGGCAACACGAGGACCTTCACCGTCGTCTACCAGGTCGACTATATCGATGCTGACGGCAACGCCGGCGCGACGGCGGGCGAAGAGGCCTACAAGCAGGTGACGATCACTGCCTCCTGGACCGGCGAGCCGTCACCCGTGAAGCCGGCGCAGCTCAGCACCATGGTGTCGCAGCAGTACGCCGGACCGATGATCGTCCAGTTCAACGTGTCGCCGCTCGTGACCGAGCCGACCACCGGTGTGCAGACCATCCAGTCTGGTCCCGTCGTCCTGGATGCGTACATCCTCCCCGACGACATCCTCAGCATGAACCAGTCGGCGGCGGAGGTGAACAGAGGCTACGTGCAGTTCTCGATCACCTCGCTGGACGGTTCCAAGGTGGCCTCCGGCAAGATCACGACTCCGGTCAGCGGCGAGCCCGCGCACTACCAGTTCACCTGGGACAACTCCGCGGCCGCCGACGGCGTGTACATCTTCCAGGTGGTCGCCGTTGCAGGCTTCGGGTCGAGAGCCCAGGGCCTGCCGGTCAGCATCGGCTTCATCTATGACAACCATCGACCGCCGGCTCCAACCGGCCTTACGGCGACTGCAGGCGACTCTGTGGTCAGGCTGCAGTGGGTCACCGGCGGCGACCTCGATCGCTACGAGGTGGAGCGCTCGTTGGATGGGGTGACGTTCACCAAGCTCGCCGATGTGCCGACGGAGGCCTTCGAGGACACGGCGGTCACCAACGGCAGCACTTACTTCTATCGCATCAGAACGATCGACGCGGAGGGGTTCGGCAGTGTGTACACGAGCGTCGTTTCGGCCACGCCGAACCCGCCTGCCGACACGGAGCCGCCCGGTATCCCCGCCCCACTCACAGCCACGGCCGACGCCGATCTGCCGATCGTGCACCTGAGCTGGCCGGCGTCGGTCGATACCGGAACGCCCACCTCCGGCCTCCTCGGCTACACGATCGAGCGCAGCGCCAACGGCAGCACGGGATGGGTCATCCTGCAGAGTGGGTGGGAGGACCTCACCTTCAGCGACACGACGACGACCTGGTCGACGCAGTACTGGTATCGGGTCAAGGCGATCGACGTGGCGGGGAACGCATCGGCTTACGCTACCGCAGGGCCTGTGACGACGACCGCGATCGTCTATCACAACATCGTCGTCCGCAACAGCAGCTCGTCTCACGTCTACGTCTGGGTCCAAGACATCGCGACATCGCAGTGGTACACGACAGCCGGCGTTGCGTCGGCGAACCGGCCGTCCGGCGTCAGGGCGTCGAAGAACGGGGGGACCATCACCTGGTCCAATCTCCCGCGGGCCAGCTACAACGTCTACTTCCTGTCTCAGAACGGCTGGAACACGAACAGGATCGTCAAGACGCAGGTGGTCAACCTCAGCAGCGCCAACGGGGCGGCGACGTACCCATGAGTCGGCAGGAGGCAGACGTCGTGTATCCGAGGCATATGAGGCTCGGCGCGCGCCTTTCGCGCGCTGCCAGGGATCAGCGCGGCATGTCCCTGATCGAACTCCTGATGGCAATGTCCATCAGCGTGATCATCGGCGGCATGATCATTCTGAGCTGGTGGGCTCTGAGCAATTCCTACGCGAATACGGTCAAGCGCAGCAAGGCAACGGACAAGTCGCGCCTGGCTGTTGCGCGCATGGAGCGCGAGCTGCGCGATTCCGAGCAGCCCGAGGCGAGCGTCGCTGAGGTGGCCATCACGAGGGCGCGACCCTTCTACGTTGTGATCTACACGTCGTTCAACATGCCGGGCAACGATGACTACGCGAACACGGAGCCGCGGCTCGTCATGTACCGCCTCTACTCCGACAAGGAGCTCTGGCGGTTCTACGACGCGAACGACAATGGGTCGATCGACGGCGTCAGCATCTCGCTGGAGAACAACTTCCCGCTGAGCGAACAGGCTAATGGCGAAGGGGGGCAGATGCTCGCCTCGGACGTTGTGAACCTGGAGGCGCCGAGCACCGGCAGTCCCACGCCACTCTTCACGTACATCTACTACGCCAACGACGGGACATTGCAGAGCCAGAACGACGTTCGCGGGACGGACAGCCGTTCCAGTATCCGCGCGGTTGAGATGAACCTACTGGTCGACCTGAACCCGGGCAAGTCCCCCGTCTACACCCATCTGCGCACGACGGCGCAGCTGCGCAACACGAGGTGACAGGATGAGAACGAGGCTGTCTCAGAGTCGAGTGGGCCCCGCGGCAGGAGAGCCGGCAGGACGCCGGGTGGCGAGAGGCCGGGAGCACGGCGCGGGGCTCATACTGATCATCGGCGTGATCGCGGCGTTGGCGATCGCGGGGGCGGCCCTTGTGGTCCTCATCGCGAACGTGCAGGCGAACACCGCCGACACCAGGCAGCACGTCAAGTCGTTCACGGTGACCGAGGCCGGACTGGATGCGGGCATGTCCTTGCTGAGCAGACAGTGGCCCATGACCGCTGGCTCGGTGCCCTCCTTCGACACGACGAGCTTCCGGGACCGCTTCAGCGCGGCCGAGTTCCCCGATCCCGCGACGGGGCAGTTCATCACGGTGTCGTGGTACGACAACCAGGATCCCATAGACACATCCATCACGTACGACGCCAACGACGACGGCATCATGTGGATGGTCTCGCAGGCGGGAGTGGGCGAGCGCGCGACACGAGTCATCTCGGAGGTCGAACGGACCTGGTTCACCATGTCGCTGCCGCGCGGGATCCCGCTCTGGGCGGGGGGCAACCTCCTCAGCAACGGCCAGGGCAACAACCCGAAGATCAAGGTCGAGGTGCCGCCGCCCTCCGAGTACGAAACGACAGTCCAGGTGGGTGGCTACATCGAGGAGACCAGCATCTCGGCGATGGGCATCATTCAGAAGACCGGTGCAGCCATAGCTCCTCTCGACGAGGTCTTCCCGCAGGCGCTCGTCGACGCCCTGGTCTCGGCAGCACAGACCAACGGGCGCTACTTCACCAGTCTTGCGGCGGCTCAGAGCAGCCCGGTCAACGCCGTCTGGAGTCCCACGGGAGGGCTCAGCGGACTCACGGTGATCGAGCCTCCCTCCCCGGTCACCGTGAAGATCACGGGCAACCTGGTCATCAACAGCCAGGACCAGCCGGGGATCCTGCTCATCCTCGGCGGCAGCACACTTGAGTGGGGGGGCACGGGCCAGTTCTACGGGGTGATCTACTCCGAGGGTCCCATGAACACGTCGCACGGCACCGCGGACATCCACGGCATGGTCGTCACGAACGACACCGAGGACATGCGGGGTACGCCGAACATCCTCTACAACGACGACTGCATCACCAAGTTGGACCAGCGCTTCCCCTCAATGGTTCGTCGCATCCAGAACACGTGGCGTGAGGTGCAGCCGCAGTAGCGGGGCTGCACGCTACGCCTGGCTGTCGAGCCGGCGCAGCTGCTGGTGGTGCGTGAACAGGCGGCCGGGGCCGACGTAGCTCATGAGGGTCGCCGTCAGGGCGACCGCGGCCAGGAGCATGAACATCACCACGGCCTGCAGGCGCACGGCCTGTAGCGGCTCGGCGCCGGCGAGGATCATGCCGGTCATGGCTCCGGGCAGGAAGACGAGGCCGGTCGTCTTGGTCGCGTCGATGACCGGCACCATCGCCAGCTTCACGGAGCGCCGCGCCAGCGTCGTGGTGCTCTGGCGCGGCGATGCGCCGAGGGCCAGGCTGGCTTCGATCTGGGGACGCCGGTCCGCGGCGTCTTCGAGCAGGCGGACAGCGGTGACCGAGGCGACGTTCATGCAGTTCCCGATGAGCATGCCGCCGATAGGAATGACGTAGCGGGCCCCTGTCGGCACGATGCCGAGTATGAGCATGATCCCCAGCGTCCCGATGGAGGCGCAGCCGATGGCGACGGCCGCCAGCGACCACGCACCCGGCAGCCCCCGAGCGCGTCGTGCGGTGGTGATGGTCGCGAAGAGCAGCATGGCCGCGATCGTGAGCGTCACGTAGAGCGGGCGGTCGGTCCTCAGGATCACGTGGATGACGTAGCCGATCGCCATGAGTTGGACGAACGCGCGGATGCAGGCAAGGCCGATGTCTCTCTCCACGTCGAGGCGCTGCCACCAGCTGAGGAGCAGCGCCACCCCTACAAGCACCAGGGCGAGCGCCAGACTGGTGAAGCCGAAGGGCTCGCCGCCGGTCATCCCGAGCCTCCGGCCGTCCCCGTTGTGGGAGAAGCCGTGGCCGACGCGGGTGCTTCGGATCCGCGGCGCAGCCGGCCTTCGACGAAGTACCGTGTGACCTCGGCGGCAGGGTCGTCGATGAAGTCCGGCAGCGGACCGCCGTCGACGACCCTGCCGTCCACGAGGAGCAGGCCACGGTCGCCGATTCGGCGAGCCTGCCTGAGGTCGTGGGTAACGAAGACGAAGGTCAGGTCCGTGCGGTCGGCGAGCTGGAGCAGCAGGTCCTGGATCAGCTGGCTGGCGGTCGGGTCGAGCGCGGACGTCGGCTCGTCTAGCAGGAGGATCTCGGGGTCGTTGGCCAGGGCACGGGCGATCGACACGCGCTGCGCCTCGCCGCCGCTCAGGTCGGCTACGGGTCTCCTCAGCAGGTCGACCGGCAGCCCGACGCGCCTGAGGAGGGTGGCGGCCAGCTCCTCCTCAGCAGGGGCCGGGGGCCGCGTGCGGCCGTCCGGGCCGAGGCGGCCGTGGGTCAGGAGCCTCGGCCCGTAGAGGAGGTTGTCGAGTACTGCGCCCTCGAAGAGCGCCGGGCGCTGGAAGACCATCCCGATCCGGCGTCGGAGCTCCTGCACGGGCAACTCCGACGCTGGCCTGCCGTCCAGCAGGATCCGACCTGCATCCGGCTCGATCAGCCGGTTCAGGCAACGCAGCAGGGTGCTCTTGCCCGATCCGGACGGCCCGAGCACGGTGAAGACCGAGCCGCGCCGCACCTGGAAGCTCACGTCGTCCAGGATCCTGCGCAGCCGCCCGTCCGCCGGCGCGGAGAAGCCGATGCCCTCCGCGGTCAGGCGGGCCGCGGCACCGGTTCCGTCAGTGTCCCTCCGATCCGTACCCATCTTCTAGAGCGTACCCCGAGTCCCGAACAGGGCGCGAGGGAGGAGCGTCGCGTAGGCCTCGTCGTATACTTAGCCGCGCGCGGGCGATTAGCTCAGGGGTAGAGCACCTGCCTTACAAGCAGGGAGTCGCTGGTTCAAATCCAGCATCGCCCACCATCCGCAGCCTACGCCTTCGCGACGGTGTCGTGTCTCCGCCCCGCGAACCTCGGCCGCCGCTGCGTCGTCATCAGGGAGACGGCGTCGACGAGAGGAGTCAGGCGATGAGTGCCACCCTTTCCATCCAGAAGGTGAGCCCGGCCTTTCGGCGCTCCGTCGCCCGGCTGGGGCCGGCGGTGCTCGCGGCCGCCGCGCTCGTGGCGCTGGCGCTCGCGGCGGCCGTCGCCTCCGGATGCGAGGAGTCGAGCAGCCCGCCGCTGGAAGACAGCGCCTGGAGGCTCACGGGCTGGTCGATCGGCAGCCAGGACCCGAACGACTTCACCATCACCGCGGAGTTCAAGGACGGTCGCATTGGCGGCACGTCGGCGGTGAACCAGTACGGCGGGCCGTACAACGCCGGCGACGACGGATCGTTCTCGGTCGGCGAGGTGGTGAGCACGATGATGGCCGGCCCCGAGCCGGACATGCAGGCTGAGGCCGGGTACATGACCTTGCTGGCCGGCGCCGCCACCTATGCAGTGGACGGCGGGACGCTCAGGCTGTTCGACGCCGATGGGAACGAATCGCTGATCTTCGCGGCTGCAGACCGGTCGGCGCAGTGAGACCGGTAACGGGTGGGCTGGGGAGCACCCGGGTGAGGTAGGCTACTCGTATGACCGGACCCGATGTAGCTCCCGCAGCGACGACCACCGGTCTCGTCGCGGACCCGGCGGCCGTCGCGGCAGCGCGGGAGCGCCAGTCGCACGTGCGGCACGAGTTGCGGGCACCCCTCGCCGTCATCTACCCGCTGCTGTCGATGCTCCTCGACGAGAGCGCCGGAGAGCTGACGCCGCAGCAACGCGAGTATCTGGTCATCCTCGAGCGGAACGTCGAACGTCTCGAGGCGCTCCTGACCGGCGCGGCCGACAGCGGCTGGACGGAGTGTTCCGCCGCTCCGGCAGCGCCGGAAGAGATCGACCTCGCGGATCTGGCGGAGAGCGTCGTGGCGCTGCGCCACTCCCTTGAGCGGACCTCGGTAGCGGTGGAGCGTGCCGCGCCTTCTTCTGTACGCGCGTGGGGCGACCGCGACGATACGCGGCAGATTGTCGCGGACCTCCTACGCAACGCGATCACGTACGCTCCGGGCACCGGCATGGTCACGGTCTGCATCAGGGCGGGCGACGCGAGCGGAACGGTGGCCGTGGAGGTGAGGGACGCAGGGCCCGGGATGCCTCCGGAGGAGCTGGCCCGGGCCTTCGACTTCGGCTTCCGTGGCGAGCTCGCGAGCCGTCTCAAGGCGCCAGGCCTCGGGATCGGCCTGTGGGTGTGCCGCCGGCTCGCGGAGCGCAACGGCGGCCGCGTCGACCTCGCCAACCGCCCGGGCGGCGGGCTCTGCGCCACCCTCACGCTTCCAGCGTGGCCGCCCGCCGCCAACGAAGAGGGTCTTGCGTGAGCGATCCCCGGCTGGTCCTGCTCGTCGACGACGACCCGGACCTGCTCGTCGCGCTCTCGGGGGCGCTGCGACGCTCCGGTTATGAGGTGGTCACGGCGCTCGACGCGGTGGCGGCGATGAGGATCGCCGTGAGCCTCAAGCCGCACGCGGTCGTCCTCGATGTGGGTCTGCCGGGTGGTGAAGGAGCGACGGTGATGAGGCGCATGCACGCTCTGCCGCAGCTGGCGGGGGTACCCATCGTGATCATGAGCGGCCGTGACCCAGAGCGGTACCGCGACGACGCGCTGTCGGCCGGCGCCGTCGCGTACCTCACCAAGCCCGTCGAGGCGGACGAGCTCGCGACCGTCCTGCGAGGGGCCCTGGGCGAGGACGACTCGGACGCCTCCGGCTCCGGCAGGCGGGTCCTGCTGGTGGACGACGACGAGGACCTGCTCATCGTGTTCGCCGCTCCGCTCCGTCGCCGCGGCTTCGATGTGATGGTCGCGACCGATGCCGTGACCGCCGTGGCGGCCGCCGTCAAGGAGCCTCCTGACGTGATCGTCATGGATCTCGGCCTGCCCGGCGGCGACGGCCTGACCGTCATGCAGCGACTCCACGCCCTGCCCCAGCTGTCGGCGGTGCCGGTGGTCGTCATCACCGGACATGATCCGGCGGCCCGCAAGGAGGCCTGCCTCGCCGCCGGCGCGGCCGCCTATCTCGTGAAGCCGGTTGTGCCGGACCAGTTCACCAGCGCCGTGGTCGACGCGCTGGGCGACGAGTCCAGCTGACGCCCGCTCGTCGCATCCGCACGCGTACCCATCGAGGGGTAAGACCGGCTGCGCTGGTTCTTCCCCGGGGGGTGCGGCGGACACCGCGACGGGGCGATGCACGCCACTGACGCCGGGCGATAGGCTGAGGGCGTCCGAGGGCGGTCATGGTCGCACTGGTGGCCATGGTAGAGTGAAGCCCAGCCGAATCGGCAAGGCCGCGACCGTCGAGGGGGCCTCGTGCCGACGACAGGGGAGGGAAACCTGGCAGCCAGCACGTCAGCCGGCCGCGCGCCGCGCACGCTCTTCGTCACCAACGACTTCCCCCCGCGCATCGGTGGCGCGCAATCCTATTACTGGGGCGTCATCCGCACGCTGGACCCGTCCGAGGTCGCGATCCTGGCGCCGGCGCACATCGACGCGGCGGCATTCGACGCGACCCACCCGTACACGGTCGTGCGCGCCTCGACGTCGGTCCTCTGGCCTACCAACGCGATGCTGCACACGGTCGAGCAGATGGCCGAGCGCGAGGGAGCGGAGCTCATCCAGCTCGGCCATCCGCTGCCCGCCGGCCTGCTCGGCCCCCGCTTGCGGCAGCGGCACGGCATCCCGTACGTCGTCTTCCTCGGCGGCGCCGAGGTCACGCTTCCCGGCGTCGTGCCCGGGGTGAACAACATGCTCCGGCACGTGCTCGGCAACGCGGCCATGCTGCTGACCGTGAGCGAGTACACCGCCGCCGAGGCCCGCAAGCAGACAGCCGGCCAGGTGCCCGCGGAGGTGTTGCGACCGCCGCTGCTCGTCGACGACTTCGTGCCGGCCGACGGCGACGAGGCGGCCTCTCTTCGCGAGCGACTCGGCGTCGACGGCCAGCTGGTCGTGTGCGTGGGCCGACTCGTTCCGCGAAAGGGCCAGGACAAGCTTGTCGACGCCCTGGCCCTGCTGCGCAGTGAGTTCCCACGCCTGCACCTCGTCGTCATCGGCGAAGGCAGGCTGGCCACCGGACTGTACGACCGCGCGCAGAAGAGGGGCGTGGGCGAGCGCGTGCACCTCACCGGCGCGCTCACCGACAAGGCGATGAAGGAGTGGTTGCGCGCGGCCGACGTCTTCGCCTCTCCCTGTCGCAGCCGCTGGGGCGGTCTCGAGGTCGAAGGGTTCGGCATCGTCTTCGCCGAGGCCGCGCTCGCCGGACTGCCGGTGATCGCCGGCCACTCGGGCGGTGCGCCGGAGGCCGTGATCCAGGGAGAGACCGGCCTGGTCGTGGACGGGACCTCGTCGCAGCAAGTAGCGGCGGCACTGGCGTCGATCCTGCGGCGGACGCCGGATCAGCGGCGCGAGATGGGCGCGAAGGGGCGGGACCTGGCGCTGGCGCGCCACACGCCCGCCGTCGTGGGTGAGCGGTATCGTGAGCTGTTGCGCAGGGCGGCCGCCCGATGAGCAGCGGAGACAAGGCGGGTCGCCGCTTCGGTCTGCTCAAGACGGCCGCCTTCATCGGCGCCGCCTACGCCGCCGGCAGCATCCCCACCGGCAAGCTGGTCACGCGCGCCCTCACGGGGCAGCGGCTCGAGGACCTGGGCGACGGCAAGGTGGGTTCTTCCAACGTCGCCCGCAGCGTGGGCTGGAAGGCCGGCGCGCTCGTGCTCGCGCTCGACGCGCTCAAGGCATACGCGCCGGCGAAGGCGGCGCGGTTCGCCGGCGCCGGCGACACCGCCGTTGCGGCCGTCGGTATCTCGGCGATGGATGGCCACATCGTGTTCGTCAAGGGGCGCGGCGCCGCCTCGGCGCTGGGCGCCGCCTTCGCGATGGATCCGGCGATGATGGCGATCGGCTGTATCCCGCTCGTCGGCGGGAGTCTGCTGCATCGCCATGCTCAGGCGGTGACGGTGACGGCGCTCTCGTTGCCGGTGATCAGCCTTGTCTTGCACCGCAGCCCGCGGCGTGCGCTTGGACCGATGGCGCTCATCACGGTGCTGTTCGCCGCTCGCGTCCTGGGCTCCCCCGGATCCCCGCTCCCCGATTCCCCCGAGGTCCTCTGGAGCCGGTTCTGGCTGGACCGGGACGAGCGCTAGCCACAAGGGAGGCGTCGTGCGCGTCGGGCTGGTATCTCCGTATTCGTGGACCGTCCCCGGTGGGGTCAACCACCATGTCGAGCATCTCGCCGAGGAGCTCGAGAAGCGCGGACATGAGACGTGGATCATCGCGCCGGTTGGCGCTGTCACGCCGGCGCGCCGGTCGGTCGACAGTCGCCGGCAGGCCATGGCCGAGCGCTTCATCCCGATGGGTCTGGCCGTTCCCGTTCCCAGCAACGGCTCTCTCGCCTACCTGAACTTCTCGCCTCAGATCTTCGCGCGTATGGACCGCGCAATCAGGTACGGTCGGTTCGACGTGCTGCACGTGCACGAACCGGCCACCCCTGTCGTGTCCGGCTTGGCCGTGCTCATGGCGACCTGTCCGGTGGTGGGCACCTTCCACGCCGCGCTCGAGGAGTCCCCGTTCTACGACGGCTTCAAGCCGGTGGTCGCGACGGTCATCCGTCGGCTGGATGTGCGTGTTGCCGTGAGCGAGGCCGCCCGTTCCTTCCCCCAGAGCCGCTTCCCCGGCAGCTATCGGATCATCCCCAACGGAGTCGCTGTGGAGAAGTACGCTCCGGCGCTGCACGCCCCCAAGGTGCGCGGCAGGATCCTCTTCGTGGGCCGCGCCGAGCGCCGCAAGGGCCTCGGCGTGCTGCTCCAGGCGTTCGCCCTGTTGCGGCAGCGTCTGCCGCACGCCACTCTGGTCGTGGCCGGTGCCACCCGTCGGCAGGTCCTCGAGACCGATCGCAACGGGAGCAGCCTGCCTGTAGACATGAGCGGCGTGGAACCGCTCGGATGGGTGGACGACGCCGAGAAGGTCGCGCAGCTCGGCATGGCGGAGATCGCGTGCGCGCCGTCGCTCGCCGCGGAGAGCTTCGGCATCGTGCTCGCCGAGGCGATGGCCGCGGGAGTGCCCGTAGTGGCCTCGGACCTGCCGGGGTATCGAGCCGTGCTGCGCGACGGTCGGGCCGGGCGGCTCACGCCGCCCGGCGACCCCGTCGCACTCGCCGACGCCCTGTACGACGTGTTGCTGGACGAGGAGGAGCGGCGGCATCTCACCGCTGCCGGCTGCGCCGCGGCCGCCGAGCTCTCCTGGAGACGCGTCACCGACAGCATCATCGATGCGTACCAGGAGGCCCTCTCTGTTCCGAACGTGCGCGGTCTGCACGGCCTGCCGGGCAGGCCGTGGTTCGGCCGCGCCGTGGTCGACTACGCCTCCTAGGCGGTGAAGACCGGCTACTCGCACAGGCGCGCCGTCATGCGCGACGGGTCGTCTCCGCGCTGACGCCTCCTGCGCGCCGGCGCTCCTGCGCCGCCCCGCGGATTCTCCGGTCGTCAACGGGACCGCCGTGCGTTCTCGCGCGTTGCGGGCAGTCTTCTCCTAGGCCGCGTCTTCAGGGGGTTGTTCCATGGACTTGCAGCGCAGACCATACAGCCGTTTTCAAGTGCTCACTTCCGGCAGACCGGCTTGGGCGGTGGATCATAAGCGTGTTCCCTTCTACTTCGACGGGCTCCGGTTCTGGCGCCAGACAGCCGATGGCCGTGGCAAGGTCATGACGTCCTGGCAGGCGCCGCAGTTCGGATGGGTGCACTCACCGGCCTGCCGGTGCGGGCTCTGCGTCGGAGGCGGCGCCGCGGCACGGCAGGACGAACGACCCGCGGCGTGAGAGCGGATCCGTAGCGCCCCTCATGCAGGAGTTCGTCTGTCACGGGGAGTGGGTCGGCGACAGCAGCGCTGTCGTCACCATTGAGGGAGAGCTGGATCTGTCCACGGCGATCCAGCTCCGCGAGTGTCTGGAGGGGCTGCACGAGCGGGGTATCACCGACCACCTCGTCGTCGACCTGAGCTCGTGCTCCTTCATCGACTCGACGGGGCTGGGTCTGCTGGCGGACGCCCAGCGTCGCGCCGAGTCCCCGCTCAACGTAGTGGCGACGGAGCCTCAGATTCTGCAGGCGCTCACGGTGACGGCGCTGGACAGCCTGTTCGCAGTCCATGGCACCCGAGAGTCGGCGCTGGAGGCTCTGCGGCGCAAGGTGGGAGAGCCTTGACGGCCGCCGCCTCGCCGTTTTGCCGCACCGTCGGCCGTATGCTAGACTCCGCATTCGCTGCACCGCGGCCGGTCGCTCGTGTGACCGGCCGTCAGCGTCCTTTCGCGGGGGCGTAGCTCAGCTGGTTAGAGCGCCGGCCTGTCACGCCGGAGGCCGCGGGTTCGAGTCCCGTCGCTCCCGCCACTCCTCCCTTTGCCCTCAGGCCCGCATCTCGCGCATGCCGGGGATCATGTCGTCTGGCGCCCTCGCTCAGGCGTGTCCGCCACGCAGGTCGAGGACGCGCTGCGTGGCGCCCGCGCTGCGCTCGTTGGCGCCCGGCTCCACCAGCGTCACCCGGGCGCGTAGTCCCAGTTCTGACTGGATGCGCTCTGCCACCCTTCGCTGGAAGCGCACCATGTCGCCCATCACGTCTGAGAACAGGGTCTCGTCCACCTCCACCCGGACCTCCAGGTCGTCCAGGTTCTTCTTGCGGTCCACCACGATCAGGTAGTGAGGCCTGACCCCTTCGATGCTCGCCAGCACGCCCTCGATCTGCGCGGGGTAGACGTTCACGCCGCGGATGATGAGCAGGTCGTCGGTGCGCTGCCGGACCTTGCCCATGCGGGCCAGCGCGCGGCCACAGTCACAGCGCCCGGGGTCCAGGACGGTCAGATCCCGGGTGCGGTAACGGAACACCGGCAGGGCCTCCTTGGTCAGCGTGGTGATGACCAGTTCGCCCCGCTCGCCGTAGTCCAGCGGTTCACCCGTCTCGGGTTCGATGACCTCGAGCAGCAGGTGGTCCTCATTGACGTGGAGACCACAGCCGCAGTCGCACTCCCCGGCGATGCCGGGGCCGAGCACCTTGGAGAGGCCGTAGGTGTCTCGGGCGCGGAGGCCGAGTCTCGACTCGATCTCGGCCTTCATGGCGTCTGAGCAGGGCTCGCCGCCGAAGAGGCCGAGCCGCAACCTGAGCGACCCGGGGTCCACGCCGAGCTCGTCGGCCTGGTCCGCCAGGAACAGGGCGTAGGACGGCGTGGACACCAGCACGGTCGCGCCGAACGTCTGCATCAGCGTGACGTGCCGGTCCGTTTGCTCGGCGCCGGCCGGGATGATGGTCGCGCCGAGTCGCTCCATGCCGTAGTGCATGCCCCAGCCACTGGTGGACATGCCGTAGGGGAAGGCCATGAGGACGAGGTCGCCGCGGTGCACGCCGGCCGCCGCGGCGACCCGCGCCGTCATTTCCGTCCAGGTGTTGATGTCGCCGCGCGAGTAGCCGAGCACCACGGGATCGCCAGTCTCGCTCGTCGAGGAGTGCACCCGCACGACCTCCTCGAGCGGCAGGGCGAACCCGCCGAACGGCGAGACCTCGCGCAGAGCCTTCTCGTCTGTGAACGGCAGATGCCGGAGGTCCTCGAGGGACTTGATGTCGCGCGGCCGAACACCGCGCTCGTCCATCCGCGCGCGCCAGTACGGCACGCGCTCGTAGGCCCACGACGTGGTCATCTGAAGGCGGCGCAACTGCAGGGCGCGCAGCGCCGCCCTGTCCATGCATTCGTACTCCGGGTTCCAGATCATGAGCCCTCCTGATGCCACGCGCCGAGATAGATGGTCCGCACCGACTCGTCGGCGAGCAGGTCGGCGGCTGTCCCCTGCAGCACCACCCGGCCGGTGCGCATGACCGAGCCGCGGTCGGCGTGCTTGAGGGCGAGACGGGCGTCCTGCTCCACGAGCAGGATCGTGACGCCTTGCGCGCGCAGCTCGTCGAGCACCGAGAAGATCTCGGCGATCACCAGCGGCGCGAGGCCGAGCGACGGTTCGTCCAGCAACAGCAGCCTGGGCTCGGACATGAGCGCTCGCCCGACGGCCAGCATCTGCTGCTCGCCGCCTGAGAGCGTCTCGGCCGGTTGGCCGGCGCGCTCCTCCAGCACCGGGAAGAGCGCGTGGACGCGCTCCAGTCCTCGCTGGATCACGCTGCGCCGCTCCCGGCCGGCGCCGTAGGCGCCAAGTTCGAGGTTGTCGCGGACGCTCATGGGGCCGAACAGCAGCCGTCCCTCGGGCACCAGCGCGAGCCCCGCACGGACGAGGCGCTCGGGCCGGGCGACGGTCACTCGCGCCCCCCGATAGCTCACGGTCCCCGAACGCATCGGCACGAGGCCCACGATCGTCTTGAGCAGGGTGGACTTGCCGGCGCCGTTCGCCCCGATCACGGCGACGAGCTCTCCGGCGTGCACGCTGAGGTCCACGTCGTGGAGCACCTCGGCCTTGCCGTAGCCGGCCCGGACCGATTGGAGTTCCAGCAACGGGCCGGTCTCAGACATCGTCAACCTCCCCGCCGAGGTAGGCGGCGACGACGACGGGGTCCTTCTGGATCATCCGCGGCGGGCCCTCGGCGATCTTGCGCCCTCGGTCGAGTACCACGATCTCCTCGGACACCTCCATGACCAGGCCCATGTCGTGCTCGACGATGACCGCGGTGATGCCGGAGTCGCGCACGCGGAACAGCGTCTGCACGAGCTCGCGCGTCTCTGTGGCGTTGAGGCCGGCGGCGGGCTCGTCCAGCAGCAGCAGCCGCGGTCGCGTCGCCAGGGCGCGTGCGATCTCGACGAGCCGGCGGATGCCGGCGGGCAGGTCGGCCGCCGGCACATCCACCCACTCCTCGACGCCGATGAGGCGCAGGAACCTGCCGGCTTCCTCACGCGCATCGCGTTCCTCGTTCAGGGCGTTGGGCAGACGCAGCATGGCCGCGGCGAACCCTCGACGCTGGCGCGCCTGACAGCCGACCATGACGTTCTCGCCTGCGGTCATCTCTTCGAACAGCTGGGTGTTCTGGAAGGTGCGCGCCAGACCCGCCCGCACCACCTCGCGCGGTTTGCGCCCGACGAGCTCCGCGCCGTCGAAGACGACGGAGCCCTCGTCGGGCCGGTCGAACCCCGTGAGAGCATTGAACAGCGTGGACTTGCCGGCGCCGTTCGGGCCGATGAGCGCCTTGATCGTGCCTTCGTGGACGTCGAACGAGACGTCGTCCACTGCTGTGAGCCCGCCGAACCGCCGTGTTACGTTGCGGACGTGGAGCAGCGTCACGACGTCTCGCTCCTTGCGCTGCGCCGCTTCCAGAGGCCGGCGAGACCATGTGGCGCGAAGATCACGATGAGCACGATCGCGATGCCGTAGATATCCTCCTGGTACGACTGGACGAGCTGCGCGGTATCACGAGAAAGGCCGGGGATGAGCGCATCCACGTACTGCACCAGCGTGAGGGCGACGGCGGCGACGATCGGGCCGGCCAGTGAGTTGGTCCCGCCGAGGATGGTCATGGCGATGAACGTGATCGACGCCGTCAACGTGAACATGCTCGGCGAGATGAACCCGACCACGCCGGCGTAGAGCGCGCCGGCCAGGCCGGCCATGAGCGCGCTCGCCACGAACGTCCTCACCTTGACGCCCACGACATCCACACCGCAGGCCTGCGCGCCCAGTTCGCTTCCGTGTAGGGCGCGCATGGCCCGGCCCGGCCGCAGCGACGTGACGTTGTGCGCTACCAGCACGGCGATGCCAACGGCGCCCCACACGAGCCAGTACAGCGACGAGGCCGAGCGGAACTCGATCGGTCCAATTGACGGGAACGGGATGCCGGTGAATCCGTCCACCCCGCCGGTGATGGGCACAGCCTCGACGAACGCGAGGGACATCAGCAGGCCGAAGCCGAGTGTCGCCATCGCCAGATAGTGGCCCTTCAAGCGGAGACTGGGAATCGCCAGAACGAGGCCGCCGAGAGCCGCCACGGCGCCGGCGGCCACGAAGCCAGTCAACCACGGCCATCCGAGTTCCACCGTGCAGTAGACGCTGGTGTAGGCGCCCATACCCATGAAGGCCGCGTTGCCCAGCGACACCTGCCCTGCGTAGCCGAACAACAGCGCGAGGCCGACCACGACGAGCGCGTTGACGCCGCAGAAGGTGAACACCTTGAGCAGGAACCGGTCGCTGACCACCAGCGGTACGACCAGAGCGATCGCCACGGCCAGGAGGGGTGCCAGAGCTCTGTAGGTGCGGAGGTTCATCAGACCTTGACCCGTCCGACCTTACCCAGGATTCCATGCGGGGCGACGAAGAGGACGACGAGGAGCACCACGAGTGCCACGCCGTCCTTGTAGGCCGGGTTCAGATACCCGGCCGCGAAGCTCTCGAGCAGGCCGAGGAGCAGCCCCCCGGCCACGGCCGAGACGGGTTTGCCGATCCCGCCGAGGATGGCCGCGGCGAAGCCCTTGACGCCGATCGCCGCGCCCACGAAGAACGCCGTCTGCGTGAGCGGCGCCACCGCCACGCCGGCCAGGGCGCCGAGTCCTGCAGCCAGCGCGAACGCCACCGTGACCATCATGCCGGCGTTGACGCCGACGAGCCTCGCGGCGTCTCGACGGATGGCCGTGGCCCTCATGGCCCGACCGAAGGAGGTCTTGCGGTAGAGCAGCGCCAGCACGACCACGGCGAGGGCGGTGAGTCCCCAGACCCACAGCGTCTGCAGTTCCACCGCCACTCCGAACGCCTTGAGCGAGGCGCCCTCCGTGAACGGCGCAAGCGCCCGTTCGTCCGGACCGAAGAGGTGCAGGGCGACCTGCCGCAGGACGACCGCCCCCCCGATCGTCACCATGATGATGCGCAGCGGATCGCCGCCCGCGATGGGGCGCACGGCGAGCAACTCGAAGCCCGCTCCGATGGCGGCGGTGGCGGCGATGGCCGCCGCCGCCGCCATCGTGAGCGGCAGGCCCAGCTCGGCGAACGACACGCACAGCATGCCTCCGAGCATGAAGAACTCGCCCTGGGCGAAGTTGATCGCGCCGGTGGCCGCGTACACGATCGTGAAGCCGAGCGCCACGAGCGCGTAGATCGAGCCGTTCTTGAGGCCCGCGATGAAGAACTGCAGGAGCTGGTCCACGGAGGCCGGCTCCTCTACTGCGCGAGCGTCCAGTCGCCGCCTGAGATCTCGTACATGGTCAGGTCGTCCTGCGTCATCCCGTTGTGGTCCTCAGGGGAGAACGTGAACGTCCCACCGATACCCACGAAGCCGGCCGTGCTCTCGATCTCGTCACGCAGTGCCTCTGGAGTGATGTCACCGTCGATGCGCTTCGCCGCCTCGACGACCAGGTACAGCGCGTCGTAGGCGTGACCCGCGAACGTGTTGGGCTCCTCGCCGTAGGCCTGCGTGTACTCGTCGATGAAGCCCGTCGCCAGCGTGTAGGCCTCGGTGCCCTCGCCGTAGGCCTCCGGCACCAGGATCTTGCCGGCGGCGAACCTCACGCCGTTCGCGGCCTCGCCGGCGCCGTCGATGAACTCCCGTCGCGCGATGCCGTGGCTGCCGTAGATCGGCAGGTCGATACCCAGGTCCTCGGCGTTCTTCGCGATGATCGCCGCCTCCTTGCCCGCCGTCCACATGACGATGGCCTGCGCGTCGGAGTTCTTGATCTTGGTGAGCTGCGCCGTCATGTCGGTGTCGCCGGGATTGAGGGTCTCGTCGGCGACGACCTCGACGCCCGCCTTGGGCGCCTCTGCCTTGAACACGGCCTGGCCGTCCTTGCCGAACCCGCCGCTGTCGGAGATGAGTCCGATCCTGGTGATGCCCTGGTCCTTCAGGTACTCGAGGGTGAAGGGCACGACGATCATGTTGGACCACGGGGTGGCGAACACCTGCGGGTCGACGGGACTGGTGATGACCGTGCCGCCCGCCATGGAGACCTGCGGGATGCCGGCGCGCTGCACGTCGCCGCGGACGGCCATGGTCTGGCCGGTGCCCGTGGCACCTATGATGGCCACCACGGCCTCCTGCTCGATGAGGCGACTTGCGGCCGCCACGGCCTGCGCCTCATCCGTGGCGTCGTCCTCGATGATCACCTCAATGGGCTGGCCGTTGATGCCGCCCGCGTCGTTGATCTTCTTGACCTCCATCTCAATGAGGTTCTTCTCCGGCTCGCCGAGGCCGGCATAGGTGCCGGTCAGCGAGAGGATGGCGCCGATCTTGAGCGGCTCCTCCGAGGAGGCCTCGCCAGTGTCGCTCCCGTTCCCGCCGCAGCCGGCGACGACCATCGCCAGGACCGCGGCGAGGATGACGGCGAGTATCGCCGTTGAGAGACTCAAGGTCCGTCCGCGCATAGCATCCCCCCATGCTCCGAGTGTGCGCCGGAGGGCACGGGTGCGCGGACCGCCCACGGACCGTGACGGGTGTGCCGTCGCGGCGGAGCAGCGCGCGTCCTGTGCCCGGAGGCGCCGCTTCTCACGCGTATCGCGCGCGCGACGCAGATCACGTGACGGCCGCTGCTCGCGCGCGCCCCGTGCGTCGGGACGGAGCCCGGCCGCAGAGGTTCGCGCATGATAGCACGGCTGGTCGAAAAAGCGGGGGATCTGACCAGTCAAGCCCTTAGGCCGGGATCCCCTGCTCCTCCTGCCCGGCGACGGGCTCGTGGACGAGTCCACGAGCCCGTCGCCTCAGGCGGAGGTGACAGGCCCGGCCGCGGCCACCTTGGAGGAGACGCGGCCGGCGAAGGCCTCGAAGTTCTCGCTGAACTGCTCGGCCAGCATGGCCGCGCGCGCGTCGTAGTCCGCCGGGTCCGTCCAGGTGGACCGGGCGTCCAGCAACTCCGCGGGGACGCCCGGACATGCGGCCGGCACCTCGACCTTGAAGATCGCGTCCGGCGACATGGGCACGCCGTCCAGCGCCCCGTCCAGCGCCGCCTTCAGCAGGCTGCGTGTGACCTCGATCGGCATGCGTCTGCCGGACTCGCAGCCGCCGCCGGACCAGCCGGTGTTGACGAGCCAGATCTGCGTGCGGCTGGTGCGCAGCCGCTCGGCCAGCATGTCCGCGTACACCACGGGGTCACGGGGCATGAAGGGGGCGCCGAAGCAGGCTGAGAACGTCGGCGTCGGCTCCGCGCAGCCTGCCTCCGTGCCCGCGACCTTCGCGGTGAATCCGGAGAGGAAGTGGTAGCTGGCCATCTCGGGAGTGAGCTTCGAGATCGGCGGCAGCACGCCGTAGGCGTCGCAGGCGAGCAGGAACACGTTGCGGGGCATGCCGCCGAGCCCCGTCTCCAGCGCACCTGGGATGTACGTGACCGGGTAGGTGGCGCGGGTGTTCTCCGTGATCGAATCGTCGTCCCAATCGATGGCTCGAGTGAGCGGGTCGATGATCACGTTCTCCAGGATGGAGCCGAACCTGATGGCATTGAAGATCTGAGGTTCGTGCACCTCCGAGAGGCGGATGACCTTCGCGTAGCATCCCCCCTCGAAGTTGAAGACGCCGTGGTCGCTCCAGCCGTGCTCGTCGTCGCCGATGAGGCGACGGGAAGGGTCGGCGGACAGTGTGGTTTTGCCCGTACCCGAGAGGCCGAAGTACAGGGCGACGTCACCCTTCTCGCCGGCGGTGGCCGAGCAGTGCATGGGCAGCACGTTGCGCGTCGGCAGGAGGTAGTTCATCGCCGTGAACAGGGACTTCTTGATCTCACCGCCGTACATGGTGCCCAGGATGATGATGAGGCGCCGGCTCAGGCTGATGCCGACGAACGCCTGCGACGGGCGTTCGTCCGGAACCGAGTTGTCGCTGGCTTCCCACTCAGGCCGTGCGTCGACGGGGAGCTCGCCGCAGGCGATGACCGTGAACGTAGGCTGGAACTCCTCGAGGTCGATGGGCTGAGGACGCACGAAGAGCGTGTGCGAGAACAGCCCGTGCCATGACGCGCGCGCGACGACGCGGATCGGCGTGCGGTAGGTCGGTTCGGCGCCGATGAAGCCGTCGAAGACGTAGACCTCACGACGGCGCAGGTAGTCGCTCACGCGGCGCACCTGACGATCGAAGAACTCGGGCGTGCAGGGCTGGTTGGGGCCGCCCCACGCGACGTCGGCGGCCTCCGGTTCGTCGACGATGTACCGGTCGGCCGGGGAGCGTCCGGTGCGCTCGCCCGTCGTCACCACCAAGGCGCCGTTGGCGGCGAAGATGCCTTCGCCGCGCGCCAGCGACCGGGCAATGAGCTCCGGTGCCGGCAGGTTTCTGTGCACGGGGCCGACGGTGATGTCGGCCTCTGCGAGTTGAGCGCGTACGGCTGGTTCGTGCATTCGGGCCTCCTGTCACGGCAAGTCTATCTGACTGCCGAGCGCAGGAGGCCTCGCCGCTCTGGCCGGAGCTCAGGCCGCCTCGGACTCCCCGTGCTCATCCGGGTGATGCTCCAGGTCTTCCCGGCTCGGGAAGAGCTCGTCGCAGAGTTCGCACGCATAGGCATGGCCTTGCCCGGTCTCAGCTGACCCTGCCGTGTCGGATAGGCCGTGCGCCTCAGCCGCGTGACTGCTGGACTCCTCTTCGTCGGAGAAGGTCGCTCCGCAGGTGCGGCACTCGTAGGTGTCCATGATCGTTCTCCAGGGTCCCGGTTTCTTGCGACGTTCCCCCTGGGTCTGCGGGCAGTCCGTTCAGCCCATGACGGCGGCCGCCGACCGGAGGCCGGCGGCGTACTTGATGCACAAGGGCGGCGGCCCTGCCGGGCCGCCGCCCTTGCCGAAACGCCCGGCATCTGGTCGGACCCGGGCTTCTTTCAGGCCTTCAGCGCAGCGGCCCTACCTCGGCCTCGACGGCGTCGAGGATCTTGCAGGACTTGACCAGCTCGGCCATCGTGTTGTGGTCCGGGAAGAGCGGTCTGTCGACGTCAAGATGGTCGACGTGGTCGCGGATGATCTGCTTGGCCGCGCGGACACCCTTGCCCGGCGTGAAGTCGCGGAAGTCCAACGCCTGGGCCGCCGCCATGAACTCGATCCCGAGCACGCCGCACGCGTTCTCCAGGATCTGGCGGTTCTTGAGCGCCGTGTTCATGCCCATGGAGACGAAGTCTTCCTGGTCTGCGGCGGCGGGGATGCTCATCGTGGCCGCCGGCGCCGAGAGGATGCGCTGCTCGGTGATGAGCATGTCCGCGGTGTACTGGCTGAGCATCAGGCCGCTGTAGAAGCCGGGGTTCGGCGTGAGGAAGTCGGGCAGGCCCTGGCTGGTGGCCGGGTTCTCCAGGCGGTTGAGCCTGCGCTCGCTGAGCACGCTCACCATGGTGATGGACTGGCCGACCAGCTCCATCGGCAGGCTGACCGGCGTGCCCTGGAAGTTCGCACCGGTCAGCGTCAGCTTCTCCTCGGGCACCCAGATCGGGTTGTCGCCGACGCCGTTCAGCTCGATCTCCACCTGGCTCTTCGCCCACTTGAGGGCGTCGTGCGCGGCGCCGATGACCTGCGGCGTCGAGCGCATGGAGTAGGCGTCCTGCACCTTGGTCTTGATCTTGCCGGTCGCCAGGTCGCTCTCCTGGATGCAGGCGCGGATGGCGGCGGCGCTGCGCACCGCTCCGGCGAAGCCGCGGAGCTCGTGCAGCTTGCTGTTGTAGGGCTTGAGGTTGGCCAGCAGGGCCTCGAGGCTCATGGCGGCGGCGATCTCGGCCTGCCTGAGCCAGCGGTCGGCGTCGTAGCAAAGCAGGGCGCTCATGGCCGTGAGCACGTTGGAGCCGTTGATGGTGGCGAGGCCGTCGCGCGCCTCCAGCCCCGGGACGGGGATGCCGGCGCGCTCGAGCGCCTCGCGGCTGGGCATGCGCTCGCCCTGGTAGAAGGACTCGCCCTCGCCCATCATGACCAGCGCCATCTGGGCCATGGGCGAGAGGTCGCCACAGGCGCCTACCGAACCCTTGCTGCTCATGACCGGTGTGACGCCCTTGTTGAGCAGGTCGATCAGGGTCTGAGTGATCTCGAGCCGGTTGCCCGAGTTGCCGTGCGCGTGCACGTTGATGCGCGCGGCCATAGCTCCGCGGACGACCTCGATCGGTGCGGGCTCGCCAATGCCTGCGGCATGGTTGTAGACAAGGAACCGCTGGAACTGCTGCACCTGCTCGTCGTCCAGCACGATCTCGCTGAACTCACCGATCCCGGTGTTGGTGCCGTACATGATCTCGCGCGCCGCGATCTTCTCCTCGATCATGACGCGGCAGGCCTTGATGCGGTCGGCGGCGGCCGCGTCGAGCGCGACCTCCTCCCCGTCGCGCGCGATGGCCACGAGCTTCTCGACGGTAAGCGACGAGCCGTCCAGGATGATGGTCACCGGTGTGTCTCCTCTCACAGGGCTCAGGCGCGCCGGAGCAGCCTTCGGCCGCGGGCGCGCCGCTGCTGACTTACGCGGCACTGTAGGGAGCCGTCGGCCCCGTGCCCAGTCCTCGCGGCCTCAGTCCGGGATTACGGACGCAATTGCCGCGAGAGAACCGACTGTTCAGGCAGCGTCCGCCTGGCCGGACGCCGGACGACGTTGTAGCCGCCGCCGCTCTTGCGTTCCCGCGCGCGGGGGCGTACCATGCGCGCGCCTGCGGTTGCATCATCCACGACGCACACGGCGGCCCAGCGGCCGCCAGGGGGATCGTCCGATGTCGGACCGGCTGTCAGCCGCTATGCCATCAGCCTTCCGGCATGCTCCGGAGCCCGACGAGCCGCCGTACGTCCTCACTCCGGACAGCACCAGCTTCGACTCACGCGGTCCGTAGACAGGTCCGTGTGCGCCGGACCCATGATCCTGCGTCCGGCGCCTCCGTCCCATCCCTCGTTCGCGCCAGATGGCACGCCGCTCGCGGCGGGCTCTGTCGGCGCATTCCAAGGAGACAGCACATGGCGGACACGCTGAAGCTGAAGATGCTCTCGTCCGAACAGGTCGACACGATGCGCCAGAAGTGCCTCGACCTGCTTGCGACGCTGGGCATGCGGATCGACCACGAAGGCGCGCTCGGCATCCTGGCCGAGGCTGGCGCCGACGTCGACCGCGAGACGCACGTCGTCAAGTTCCCCGCCGACCTCGTCGAGAGCGCGGTCAAGACCGTTCCTGGCGAGCTCGTCGTCAAGGGCGCCGACCCGAGCCACGACCTTCCGATCCCGCATCCGGACGGCCTCTTCTACACCAGCACCAACGTGCAGAGCATGCTGCACCACGACGTGGACTCAAAGCGGTTCGAGGACAACTCCGTCGCGCGCTACGCGGAGTGGTGCCAGATCATCGAGGCGCTCCCCCACACCGACATCTGCGCCATCCAGACGCCGATGGACGTGCCGGCCGAGAGCGCCGAGGTCCACGCCCTCAATATCCAGATGCAGAACACGACCAAGCCGCTGTGGATGCACGCGTTCAGCCTCGAGGCCGTGCCCTACATGTTCGAGCTCATGGTTGCTCGGATGGGCAGCGTGGAGGCGCTGCGCGAGCAGAGCGTGGCGATCATCAATCCTGGGACCGTCTCGCCGTTCATCATGAAGGCGATGGATGCGGAAGAGATCATCCAGGCCTGCCACCACGGCGTGCCGATCTCATCCGACGGTCACGTGATGACCGGGTTCACCAGCCCGATGACCGTGGCGGGCAGCGCCGTGCAGAACTGCGCCGAGACGCTCGCCCACGTGGTCCTGTGCCAGGTCGTGAAGCCCGGGCACCCGATCATGATGACCCAGTTCAACTGCCCGGGCGACATGGCGACCGGGTTCTCCACGCTGGCAACACCGGTCGCCAACGTGCAGCGCGCCGTCGGGCAGCAGCTCACCACCGAGGGCTTCGGCATCCGGGTGTCGGGCTGCCCGATCATGACCGACACCTACGTCAGCGACGGCTTGGCGACGGCGGAGAAGGCGCTCGGCGCGCTCCTCGGTGCTCTCGCCGGGATCGACATCGCATACGGCGTCGGCCGGCTGGGTGGCGCGAGTCTTGCCAGCCCCGCCCAGCTCATCATCGACGATCAACTCGTCGCCGTCGTCAAGGAGTACGTGCGCGGCGTCCAAGTGGACGACGAGTTCCTGGCGATCGACGAGATCCTTTCAGCAGGTATCGGCGGCAGTCTCGTGCAGAGCAAGCACACGCTCAGGCATTGCCGTGACTACGTCGAGCCGGGGCTGTTCCGCTTCCAGCTGCAGCAGCAGTGGGCGGCCGAGGGCGAGAAGGACCTCTACGAGCGTGCCGTGGACGAGTACAGGCGGCTCAAGTCGGTCATCAAGCCGGTCGACCTGCCCGACGACGTGCGCCGCGACATGGACGCCGTCGTGGCCCGCGCCGACGCGGCGCTGTGTCCGTGACGCGGGCCCGCAACCAGCATCGTCACAGTCGGCGCCGGTGAGGCGCCAGGAGGAACCAATGTCGATCAACGACATCAGGCAGGCCGTTCTGGTCGGGGACGAGGCGACTGCCGCGAAGCTTGCTAAAGAGGAGCTCGACGCCGGTACGCCGGCGGCGGACATCATGAAGGACGCGCTGATCAGCGCGATGGACGAGGCCGGCGCGAAGATGGCGACCGGTGAACTCTTCATCCCCGAGGTCCTGGTGGCTGCGGAGGCGATGAAGGCGGCCATGACTGTCGTCTCGCCGCTACTGGTGGACCAGGCGGGCGGCGCTCGCGGGACGGTCGTCCTCGGGACCGTCGAGGGTGACGTGCATGAGATCGGCAAGGGCCTGGTGGGTCTGATGCTCGACGGAGCGGGCTTCACGGTCGTCGATCTCGGCGTCGACGTGCCGGCCGGCACGTTCGTCGACGCTGCCCGAGAGCACGAGGCCGACGTCGTCGCCATGTCGTCGCTCATGGTGACGACCATGCCGAAGATGAAGGTCGTCATCGACGCGCTGCATGAGGCCGGTGTGACCACCAAGCCGATCGTCGGCGGCGCGCCGCTCACCCAGGCGTATGCCGACGAGATCGGAGCCGCCGGGTACGCACCCGATGCCGGCGGCGCCGTGCGTCTGGTGCGCGACCTCCTGTAGGTCGTTCCGGCCGGGAACGCGACGATGGGCCGGCGGGCGTTTCGCCCGCCGGCCCATCGCGCCTCTTCGGCAACGGTCAGCTCCGCATACGCTGGGCGATCTCGCGCGAGACCGCCTCGACCATCTGCTGGGCGCGCGGGACGCCGAACTCCTCGATTCGCCAGCTGGGAGCGGTGATGCCGACCCCCGCATCCTGGTCGGGCACATCGATCGCGCACACGATGGACGTGACGCCCGTCTCGACGGCATCCTTGGCGACGTGCGATGTGCTGCGGTCGTCGAAGGCGGCGCCGGTCGCCGTACCTGCGAGAGGCACGCGACGCCCGACCCACCCGCTGTGACGCAGCGCGTACGAGCTCTCCACCTGGTCGACGTAGATAGCGTGGTCCCCGTCGAGCACGATCAAGTTGGCGGTCTCTGCGGTCGCGTCGCGGAGACGCACCAGGTGGATGCGTGCGGCGACCCGCAGCCGGTCGACCCAGCCCACCCTGGACGCCAGGCTCACGAGCTCGAGCCCCAGGGAGTATGTGCCGTCCGAGTCGGCGTGCAGCAGGTCGCTCTCCACGAGGTACGGCAGGATCCTGGTCACCGCAGCCCGAGACATCCCGGCGCCGCTCGCGATCTGCTGGACGGTGAGGCCGCGCGAGGACGTCGCGAACGCACGCAGCACCGCCAGCCCGTGCGCGAACAGCGGCGCATCGGCGCTGAGTTCGAATGCCGCCGAGCCGAGTGACCAGGCACGCTCATCGGCCCTGTACGAGACGAAACGTCGCTCCTTGAGCAGGTTGAGCAGGCCGTAGGTGCTGGAGCGCGGGATGTTGCAGGAGGACGCGATGATGCTCGCTGGGGCGGGGCTGGTGCGGCGGCCGAGGAACTCGAGCACGTCGAGGACGCGCGCCGCCCCCCAAGTCGTCCCCTCCTCCTCGGGCTTCTGCTGCCTCACCACCTGCGTCACCTCCTCGCGAATCCAGCATAGCGGCCGCTGCGCCGCACGACAACGAAACGAGTACAGAACTCTGGACAACAGGCACGTGCTCTTGATGCCGCGCGAGGGGACCGTCAGGGTGGAGCGCGCGAGACTCACCATAGGACCACGGAGGAGCCGACAGTGCCCACCTCAGAAGCGCATGAACGGCGGCGTCCCGGCCGCCTGACCTACCTCAGCGACGCGGACAAGACGGCCATCTACGAGGCCGCGCTGGAGATCATCGGTTCCGTCGGGATGCGGGTGCTGCATCCCGTGGCGCTCGAGGTGCTGCGTGAGGCCGGCTCCGAGGTCGAGGGCGATCTGGTGCGCATCCCGCGGGACCTCGTGGAGCGCGCGAGAGCCACGGCGCCGGCCGTCGTCGAGGTCTTCGACCGGGCCGGCGACCCGGCGATGTCGTTGGGCCGGTACAACAGTTACTTCGGTACCGGCTCGGACCTCATGAGCACGTACGACCTGGAGACCGGCGAGCATCGCATCAGTGTGCTCGCCGACGTTGCCCGCGCCGCGCGCCTCTGCGACGCCCTGCCGAACATCGATTTCGTCATGTCGTGCGCGCACCCCACCGACATCGAGCCGGCGCGCTCCTACCTCGAGAGCTTCAAGGTGATGCTCACCGGCACGACCAAGCCGATGGTGATGACCTCCGAGAACGCGCACGACCTCGCGGTGATGTGCGCGATCGCGGAGGAGCTGCGCGGCGGTCCGGACGAGCTTGCGGCCAAGCCGTACTTCACCATGTACCTGGAGCCTGTGAGCCCGCTCACCCATCCGTTCGACAGCCTCGACAAGCTGCTCTACTGCGCCGACCACGGCATCCCGGCCATCTA
>DAIQNY010000005.1:0-39720 GCA_036788155.1 Actinomycetota bacterium
GCGGCGACGAGCGGACGGAGGACGCCACCGAGGCGCTGGACGCGTTCTTCACCGGCATACGCGACGAGCGCCTCGACCTCGCCCTGCAGTTGCACGGCGGCGGACGGTACTCGAACCCCTTCGTCCGCCGCCTGGGAGCGCGCGTCACGGTGGGGATGAAGGACCGTGACGCGATCGGGCTCGACCGGGTGCTGCCCTACGCCTACTGGCAGAACGAGGTCATGCGCTATCTCGAGGTCGTGTCACTGGTCGGCGCGCCGGCCGTGACTCTGGAGCCGGCGCTGGCCGTGACTCCGGCGGATGTGGAGGCCTCGCTGGCGGCGGTGCCTCCGAGAGGATCGCCGCTCGTCGTGCTGCATCCGGG
Source organism: Actinomycetota bacterium (assembly GCA_036788155.1). GTDB lineage: Bacteria > Actinomycetota > Thermoleophilia > UBA2241 > UBA2241 > CAIXSE01. The sequence continues at coordinate 365 of DAIQNY010000005.1, forward strand.
GGCCAGCGACCCGAGACGCCGATGGCCCCCGGAGCGCTTCGCGGCGGCCGCGGACGAGCTCGCCGCCGCCGGGGCAGCCGTCGCCCTGGTCGCCGCCGCCGAGGAGCGCCACCTCACGGCGGCCGTCCGCATGGCCATGCGACAGCCCGCGCTCGACCTGGGCGGCGGTCTGTCCCTCCGCGCCCTCCTCGGCCTGCTGGCACGAGCGCGGGTCTTCGTCGGCAACGACTCCGGGCCGCTCCACCTCGCCCTGGCCGCCGGTGCGGCGTCGGTGGGCATCTACTGGTGCGGCAACATGATCAACGGCGGGCCGCTCACGCGCCGGCGCCACCGTGCCGGAGTCTCGTGGCGAGTGCACTGCCCGGTCTGCGACGCGAACATCGTGGAGGAGGGCTGCACGCACGACACGTCCTTCGTGGCGGATGTGCCCGTCGACCTGATCGTGCGGGAGGCACTGGATCTGTTGAAGTCCCCTCAGAGCGCCCAGGGGGCGTCCACGCTCCTGTCCTCCACCGTGGTCGGGAGCTCCTGATGGTACGCGCCGGACGGCAGCAACCCGGCGCCGCCGGACCTCGCCATGACGCGCAGCTGGGCGAGAGCATCCTCCCCGGCATGAGCCACAGGGAGGTCCTTCCAGAAGCCGAAGCCGCCGGCCGCCTCGAGGGCGGCTCTGTCGTAGAGGACGCATCCCCCCACCCAGGCGACCCGGTACAACCGCTCGTCACGCGGCGTGGGAGCGTGACGCCGCGCCGCGTGATAGAGGTTGGCGGCGTTGTGGAGCCTGGCCCTGCCCCAGGTCGCGCTCCCGGGCCGGACGACCTCCGGCTCGACCGGCCCGTCCCAGAACTCCACCTCTTGCTCGTGGGGCCGCACATCGTCGAGATAGCTCAGGCCGATCACAGCGCTGCCGACGAACCCGATGCCGTGAGTCCGCAGGGCCCGCTCGAGCCGCTCCACCAGGGTCGGCTCGATGATCACGTCGTCGTCCAGGAAGAGCACGGCCGGCGCGGTCGCCCGCCCGAGCAGGAACTGCCGCTGCTCCGCCATGCCGTGTCTGGGCATATGGCGCACCACCTCCACGCGGATGCCGAGCACCGGCAGCAGCCGCAGCACCGCCTGCAGTTCGGCGCAGGCGGAGAGCGTGCCGGGACGCTCGGACTGGTCCGAGACGACGACGCGGAGCGGGCGATGGGTCTGGAAGGCGACGCTGACGAGCGTCACCGCAAGGGCGCTGGGGCGGTCGACGGTGGGGACCAGGACATCGACCGCCCTCGGCCCCTCGCCCACGTCGGCGCGCTCGCGCGGCTGCGCCCCCGCAGCGTCCTCGTGGTCCGTGCGCTGCCGGGCCTCGGCGACATGCTGTGCGCCGTCCCCGCCCTTCGTGCGCTGCGCGCGGCGCTTCCGCACGCCCGCATCACGCTCCTCACGCTGCCTGAGGTCATGCCGGTGCTCGCCCTGTACCCCGGCCTGGTGGACGCCTTCCTCGCCTTCCCCGGGTTCCCGGGGCTCCCCGAGACCGCCTTCGACCCGGCCGCATTGCCTCCGTTCCTGGCGCGCGTCCAGGGAGAGCATCACGACCTCGCCGTGCAGTTGCACGGCAACGGGATGCTGACCAACGCCTTCGTCCAGCTCCTCGGCGCTCGGGATACCGCCGGCCACTTCCTGCCCGCCGTGCAGCGGCCGCAGGGGGACGGCCTGTGGCTTGAGTACCCGGGGCGAGGCCACGAGATCCGCAGGCTGCTCGGGCTCGTGCGGTTCCTCGGTGCGCCTGACGACGGTGAGGATCTTCCTCTCGCCCCCGACCCCGCCCACCGCGCCGGCGTCCTCGACCTGCTCGCCGGAGAGGGCGTGCGGGCCGACCGGCTGGCGGTTGTCCACGCGGGGGCGAGCGACCCGGACCGGCGCTGGCCTGCGAGCCGGTTCGCCGCCGTCGCCCATTCGCTCGCCGCGCTCGGCTTCGACGTCGTCCTGACCGGCTCGCGCCACGAGGGCGCAACGACTGCCGCAGTGCTCCACGCCGCCGGGGCCGGTGTGCACGATCTGACGGGCAAGACGGGGCTCGGCACGCTGGCGGAGCTCCTGCGCCTCGCCAGGGTGCTCGTCAGCAACGACACCGGCGTCTCCCACCTCGCGGTAGCGACCGCCACCCCGAGCGTCGTCGTCTTCTCCCGTCCTGAACGCGAACGGTGGGCCCCCCTCGACTCGGACCTCCACAGAGCCGTCGGCCCGTCCGTCGCCCGCCCGGGCGCCACAGGGCCGACGCTTCGGGAGCCGGCCGTGTGCCCGTCCGCGGACTGCACTCCCACCGGCCGGTCCGATCTGGGCGACCGCTGTCTGCGGGACGCCTGCCGGCTCGCTTCCGGTGTGGAGCATGTCGAAGGTCCCCCCACAGCGACGGTGCTGCGCGAGGTCGCGCGCCTGCTCCAGGACCTTCGCACACGCAGAGGCCTGCCGGACGCCGTCCCCTCGCACGCGCGTCCTGCCTGACCGCTCTGCCCGTTCGTGCGTCACCTCGTCACCTGGTTCTCAGCTACCCCGGTCCACTGGGCTCTCACGGGTCCCCGTGACTCGTTTGCCTGCTAATGGTTAGCCTGCTACCATTCGCCTTCGTATGTCACCGGACACCGCACACCCGCGCGCCGCAGACGACGCAACCGCGCCCTGGAAGACGCCCGAACTCGACGATGTCGACGAGCTGTCGGCGGAGGCGTTCCGCGCCTTCGTCACGACGGCCAAGCTCCACTTCAAGAACATGATGGCGACGGTCGCCGACGGGCGGAGCCACCCCGGTCAGGTCATGTGCCTGCGGCTGATCAGCGTCAACGACGGGGTCAGTCAGCGCGACGTGGCGCGCATGCTGCACGTCTCGCCGCCGACGGTGAGCAAGATGCTGGCCACGATGGAGCGAGCCGGCCTCGTGGAGCGCAGGCCGGACGAGGCCGACCAGCGGCTCACGCGCGTGTACCTCACCGAGGCCGGGCGTGAGCGCAGCGACGAGATGGGCGCCGCCGTCGGCGACTACGTCAACGCGACGTTCGCGACACTCTCCGAACGCGAACGCCGCGATCTCGCGCGCCTGCTCGACAAGCTGGGAGCCCGCATCTCGGACGTGGCCGCCGCGGCATGCGACCCTGCGGCCACGGACAAGGAGCCCGGCCGGTGATCCGTCTGCTGCGCACCGGCCTGCGCCCCTACCGCTGGCTCATCGTCCTCATCGTCTTCCTGGTGTTCTCCCAGGTGCTCGCGAACCTCTACCTGCCCACGCTGAACGCCGACATCATCAACAACGGCGTGGTCAAGGGCGACACCACCTACATCCTGCGCGTCGGCGGCATCATGCTCGCCGTCACGCTGGCGTCGGCGCTCGCCGCCATCGCGTCCGTGTACTTCGGCTCCAAGACGTCGATGGCCCTGGGCCGCGACACGCGAGCCGCGCTGTTCCGTCGGGTGCAAGGCTTCTCGCAGGCCGAGGTCAACCGCTTCGGCGCACCCTCGCTCATCACCCGCACCACCAACGACGTGCAGCAGGTCCAGATGGTGCTGCTCATGATGCTCAACGTGGTGCTCATGGCGCCGATGATGGCCATTGGCGGCGTGGTCATGGCCCTGCGTCTCAACGTCCCGCTCTCCACCGTCATTCTCGTGGCGATCCCCATCATGGGCGTCTTCATCGGCCTCGTGATCCGCAAGGCCGTGCCGCTCTTCATGTCCATGCAGAAGAAGATCGACCGCATCAACCAGGTGACGCGCGAGTTCCTGAGCGGCGTGCGCGTCATCCGGGCCTTCGACCGCACGACGTACGAGGAGCAGCGCTTCGACGTCGCCAACCGGGATCTCACGGATACCGCGCTCGGCGTCGGCCGCCTGTTCGCCCTCGTCTTCCCCGCCGTCACGCTGATCCTCAACTTCACGACCATCGCCATCATGTGGTTCGGCGGCAGACAGATCGCCGACGGCAGCATGCCCATCGGCGATCTGACCGCCTTCCTGCAGTACGTCTTCATGATCCTGTTCTCGGTGCTCATGGCGACCTTCATGTTCGTCATGGTGCCGCGAGCGGCGGTCTCCGCGCAGCGCGTCACGGAGGTGCTCGACACGGTGCCGACGATCGTGGACCCCGAGCGGCCGATGGAGGGCGTGGCCGAGACCGGACTGGTCGAGTTCCGCGACGTCGAGTTCCGCTACCCCGGAGCCGAAGAGCCGGTGCTGAGCGGCATCACCTTCACGGCGCGGCCCGGAGAGACCACCGCCGTCGTGGGCAGCACAGGCAGCGGCAAGACCACGCTCATCAGCCTCATCCCGCGGTTCTATGAGGTCACCGGCGGCGCCGTGCTGGTGGATGGTGTGGACGTGCGCGAACTCTCGCAGCAGGACCTGTGGCGCAGGATCGGCCTGGTACCGCAGAAGTCGTTCCTCTTCAGCGGCACCGTGGCGGACAACCTTCGCCACGGTGATGAGGAGGCGGAGGACCGGCTGCTCTGGCACTACCTCGAGATCGCTCAGGGGCGCGACTTCGTCGAGCAGATGCCGGAGCAGCTCGAGACGTACGTCGCCCAGGGCGGCGCGAGCGTCTCGGGCGGCCAGCGCCAGCGTCTCGCCATAGCGCGGGCGCTCGCCAAGCGAGCCCGCATCCAGATCTACGACGACAGCTTCTCCGCGCTCGACTTCACGACGGACGCGCGCCTCCGCGCGGCGCTGCGCAGGCACACCGCCGACGCGACGGTCATCATCGTCGCACAGCGCGTGGGCACCATCATGCACGCCGACCAGATCATCGTCCTCGACGACGACGGCACGATAGCCGGCGTCGGCACACACGACGAACTGCTCGAGAGCAGCGAGACCTACCGCGAGATCGTCACCTCGCAGCTGGGCGTGGAGGGCGTGGCATGAGGGAACCCGAGACGACGCCGCACGGCAACGGCGACGCGCCCAAAGGCTCAGGCTCGCCACGAGAGGCCCCCAAACGGCCCCGCGGCTCGCAGGGCCCTCAGCCCGGCGGTCCGGGCGGCCACGCCCTCACCCAGCCGACGGTCAAGGCCAAGGATTTCAAGGGCACCATGCGCCGGCTCGCCGGGGAGCTGCGACCGGAGCGCTGGCTGCTGGTCGTGGTCGTCGTGCTCGCCGTCGCCAGCGTCGCCTTCGCGGTGGTCGGACCCAAGATCCTGGGCAACGCGACCAACATCCTGTTCGAGGGTGTCGTCAACGGGCAGATCCCGGCCGGTGTGAGCAAGGAGCAGGCAGTCGCAGGCCTGCGCGCTGAGGGCCAGGACCGCGTCGCCGACATGATCTCGAGCATGGATGTGGATCCGGGCCAGGGTTTCGACTTCGCCGCCCTGGCCCGCACGCTCGCCCTGCTCGGCGGCGTCTACTTCGTGAGCGCCGTGTTCCAGTGGCTGCAGTCGTACCTCATGGCCGGCATCGCGCAGCGCACCATCTACCGGCTGCGGCGGCAGGCCGACGAGAAGCTGGCTCGCCTGCCGCTCAAGTACTTCGACGACCACCCACGCGGCGACGTGCTCAGCCGCATGACCAACGACATCGACAACATCTCGCAGTCCCTGCAGCAGAGCCTCACCCAGATCATCACGTCGGCGCTCACCATCATCGGCGTGCTCATCATGATGCTCACCATCAGCTGGCTGCTCGCCCTGATCTCGGTGCTCGTGGTGCCTGTGTCCGTCGTGATCACGGTGCTCATCGCCAAGCGGTCGCAGAGGCAGTTCGCGCGGCAGTGGGAGACGACGGGCGACCTCAACGGCCACGTGGAGGAGATGTTCACGGGCCACAACGTCGTCAAGGTGTTCGGCCGGCAGGAGCTGGCCATCGCCGAGTTCGACGAGCAAAACGAGGCGCTCTACCAGGCGAGCTTCAAGGCCCAGTTCATCTCCGGCATCATCATGCCGGTGATGAACTCCGTCATGAACCTCAACTACGTCGCCATCGCGGTCGTCGGCGGCCTGATGATCGCCACCGGCCGCATCTCGCTCGGCGACGTCCAGGCGTTCATCCAATACTCGCGCCAGTTCACGATGCCGATCACGCAGGTGGCCGGCATCACGAACGTGCTCCAGAGCACCGCCGCCTCCGCCGAGCGAGTCTTCGAGCTCCTCGACGAGGAGGAAGAGACGGCGGACGCTCCGGTCTGCGTGGAGTGCGACCACACGCGCGGCCACATCCGCTTCGACGGCGTCTCCTTCCGCTACGTGCCCGACCAGCCCCTCATCTCGGGCCTCTCGGTCGACGTCGCCCCCGGCGAGACCGTGGCGATCGTAGGTCCGACCGGCGCCGGCAAGACCACGCTCGTCAACCTGCTGCTGCGCTTCTACGATGTCGACGGCGGTTCCATCAGCGTCGACGACGTCGACATCCGGGAGCTCTCGCGCAGCGACCTGCGCCGCCTGTTCGGAATGGTGCTGCAGGATACGTGGCTGTTCAGCGGCACCATCCGCGAGAACATCGCCTACGGCCGCGAGGGCGCCACCGAGGAGCAGATCCGCGCGGCGGCGAAGGCGGCGCGCGTGGACCACTTCGTCCGCGCGCTCCCCGACGGCTACGACACCGTGCTCGACGACGACGCCGCCAACGTCTCCCAGGGCGAGCGCCAGCTGCTCACCATCGCACGAGCGTTCCTCGCCGACCCGGACATCCTCATCCTCGACGAGGCCACCAGCTCTGTCGACACCCGCACGGAGGTGCTGATCCAGCAGGCGATGGCGGAGCTGATGAAGGACCGCACCAGCTTCGTCATCGCCCACCGACTCAGCACCATTCGCGGCGCGGACATCATCCTGGTGATGGACAAGGGCGCGATCATCGAGCAGGGCGCGCACGAGGAACTCATGGCCGCGCGCGGCTTCTACCACGACCTCTACGCAAGCCAGTTCGAGGAGGCGCTGGAACAGGCGTCCTGATCGAGCAGCAGGGGACGCCCTGGGCCGCGCCCGGAGCAGACGGGCGGCGGCGACCCGCTCTACCGCGTATAGTTGAGCGCATGCGAGGCACGATCCTGCTCGTCGAGGACGACTACAGCATGGGCACCCTCGTGCAGGAGTACCTGCTGCACGAGGAGTACCGGGTCATCTGGACGCGCAACGGCGGCGAGGCGCTCAGCGAGCTCGGGCGGCGGCCGTTCACCCTGGTGCTGCTCGACATCGGCCTCCCCGACATGGACGGCTTCGACGTGCTGCGCGGACTCAAGGGCTTCAGCGACGTCCCGGTCATCATCCTCACCGCCCGGGGCGACGAGGCAGACAGGGTAGCCGGTCTCGAGCTCGGCGCCGACGACTACGTCGCCAAACCCTTCTCCCCCCGGGAGCTGATGGCCCGCGTGAAGGCCGTGGTGCGCCGGTCGGATACCTCCGGGGATGCTCCCAGCTTGTGCGTCGGAGGCGTGAACGTCGACCTACGCGCGCGCGAGGTGCGCGTCGACGGCGAGCCGGTGCGCCTCGCCCAGAAGGAGTACGACCTGCTCGTCCACCTCTTCTCCCACCCCGGGGTCGTCTTCACGCGAGAGGAACTGCTGGACCACGCATGGCAGATGGACTACCCGGGGGGCACACGCACGGTCGACGTCCACGTTGCCCAGCTCCGGCGCAAGCTGGGCCGGCCCGGCGTCATCGAGACCGTGCACGGCGTCGGGTACAAGACGCCGAGGCGGTAGCCCGCCGTGCTCGATCGCCTCTGGGCACGGCTCTGGCTCGGCGTCTTCCTCGCTACCTCCATCCCCGTCTCGGCGTTCCTGCTGCTTGGGGTACTCCTCATCCAGCACAGCGTGGAGAACGCCGATGTCGAGTCCATCGGGCGTCACGCAAGGACGCTGAGCGCCGTCATCGAGAATCAGACGGACGAGCAGCGGCTCAGGATGCAGGACGCCGTCGCAAGTGTGGGACGCCGCCTCCTGATCGTGCCCCTGGATGCTCTACCCGGGTCACTGCCGGACTCGGAGGTCGAGGAGGTGCGGAAGACGGGGTCCGCCGCGGGCAGGGTGCGGGTGCCCGAGGACTACATCTTCGGAGCAGTCCGCCTGGGCGATGAGGTCGTCGTGCTCCTGCGTCCCTACGAGACCCCGGTGCTCGACTGGACGCAGTGGCTCGACCGCGTGCTTCTCGGCGGGCTGCTCGCCGCCACCTGTGCAGTCGTCGTGTCGCTGATCATGGCCAGGAGGATCGCCCGCCCGGTGGACCAGGTGGTGCGTGCGAGCTACGCGCTGGCTCACGGCGAGACGCCCGCTTCGCTCGCCTCGAGAGGACCGCGCGAGCTGCGCTCCCTGACGGAATCCTTCAACACCATGTCTGCCGAGCTGGCGCGCGCCAAAGACACGGAGCGCCGCTTCCTGCTCTCGGTCAGTCACGAGCTCCGGACGCCGGTGGCCGCCGTGCGAGGGTTCGCAGAAGGGGTGGAGGAGGGCGTCGTCGACGCCCGCAAGGGGGCCCGCTTCATCCTCGCCGAAAGCCGGCGTCTGGAGCGCCTCATCGGCGACCTGCTGGACCTGGCGCGCCTCCGCGCCGGCCGGTTCGAGGTCCGCGCCGAGCCGCTGGACCTGGCTCGAATCGCGGACAACGCCGCCGAGCGCTGCAACGCAGGCGCGGAGCGACCCCTGGCACGCGTCGTCGTGCTGGCGAAGGGTGGCTCGACGGCGTGCGGCGACCCGGACCGCGTGCTCCAGTCCGTGTCCAATCTCATCGAGAACGCCCTCCGGTACACACCCGAGGACGGCGTCGTCACGGTGGAGACAGGACCCGGGCTGGTGAGGGTGCTCGATGCGGGGCCGGGTCTCTCCCCCTCGGAGGCGCGACAGGCCTTCGACATGTTCGTCCTGCACGACAGGCGCAAGGGCGACGGCACGTGCGCGGGGGGCGCCGGCATGGGCCTCGCCCTGGTGAGGGAGTTGACGGAGGCGATGGGCGGCACGGTGGACGTAGCCGAGGCGCCCGGTGGAGGTTGCGCGTTCACGATCCGGCTCCCGGTCCCACTCCCTCCCGCGACCTCGCCCGGACGGTCCGGGCCGTCCTCCGGCGGGTGAGCGAGACGTCTCGTCAGCGGCGCCGGCCGGCGCGCACGTAGCCGATGTCGCCGTCGATGCTGATCGAGGTGTCGAGCGGGGCGGAGTACTGCTTGACGAGCGCGAGGATCGTACGCCCTGCCTCACCGCGCTGTAGCGCCGGGATGCCGGCGCTGGACGCGTAGGCCGGCACGAGGCGAGCAGTCACCCCCTCGGGCCTGAGGGTGGCGTCCACCAGCACGGTCTGCCCCGTCTCCACGGCCATGTGGTCGAACACGAGGTCTCCCAGGCTGTACGCGATCAGCCGGCGCCTGTAGGTCTCGAACCCCTGCAGCACGTGCGGGTGGTGTCCGATGACGAGGTCGGCGCCGGCGTCGATGGCCGCGTGAGCCTCTCCGACCTGCTGGCTCACGGGGTAGTGCTGGTACTCGTAGCCCCAGTGGAAGCCGACGACGACGTAGTCCACCTCGTCGGCGAGCTCCCTGATGTCGCGCTTCATCCGGCCGACGTCGTTGAAGGCCTGAGCCACGCCGGCGTGGCTCCGCGTGGCCTCGAAGCCGGGCCACCAGACGTCGTTGTAGGCGAGAAAGCCGATGGTGGCGCCGGAGGCCGCAGTGACGGCGGCCGGCGCGTGCGAGTCGTCCAGATTCCTGCCGGCGCCGACCACCTGGATGCCGGCCTTCTCGAGCCGCGCGATAGAGTCCCTCAGCGCCGCGCGGCCGTAGTCCACCGAGTGGTTGTTGGCCATCGTCACGACGTCGACGCCGGCGCCGGCCAGCGCCGGCGCGAACGACGTCGGACCCTGGAAGGTGTAGGTCTTCTCCGTCTTGGGCGTGCCCAGAGGGGAGACGACGCCCTCGAGATTGACCCAGGCGGCGTCGCCCTTCTCGAACACCCGGGCGATGCCCTCGAACACCGCCTCGGCGCCGTTGGCCTTCGCATACTGCTCCACGGAGCGGTCGGGCATGACGTCGCCGCCACTGATCACCCGGACGGGCGGCGGCTCCTGCTCGTCGGAGGACGCCGGCTGTGCCGGCGTCCCACCCGGGGCGCCAGTCGCGACGGAGAGGGTCCCGTCCGCCGCTTCGCGGGCTCCACCGGTCCCGGCGTCGACTCCGTCGCCGCCGCTCGCCCACGCGACAGCGATGCCGGCGAGGAGCGCGGCGGCAGCGACCACGGCGAGCGCCATCGTGGCGCGGCGTCGGGCACGGCGGCGGCGCAGCCGCCGTGCCTCACGCCGCGCCAGCCGAGGCGGGGTTCCCATGGGTCAATGGTAGCGGGGGAGGGACAGTCGACGGCGTTGGCAGCGCCGGCGCACCCCGAGAACGACCGCCGTGAGGGAGCCGGACTGCCGGAACTCACGACGTGACGGTGAATCCCGACGCGAACCCCTTCTCACACGCGGCGAGGACGGCCGGCACTAGGAGATGGAGTCACCGGCCGCCCCAGTCCTGCTTGATCGCCTTCCACACGGCTTTGGCGACGAGCAAGGCCCCCTCGTCCGTGTAGTGCACGCCGTCGCCGCTGCGGACGGAGGCCTTGTGGTCTCCGCCCTTGGTGGAGAGCAGGTCGTAGCTGTCCACGTACACGACGTCCGGGCTGCTGCGGGCGACGTCCTCGAACAGATCGTTCAGATCGCGCATCTTCCTCGACTCCGAGGCGCTGGGCATGACGGGCATGCCCACCCAGTACACGCGGTCCACGCCGCCGCGCAGCATGAGCACGGCGACCTTCTTGACGCGGCGCTTGTACTCCTCGAGCCAGGCCTTCTTCGGGTACATCACGCTCTCGCCGCCGGCGATCATCGGCATACCCGAATCGTTGGCGCCGATCATGAAGACACCGACGTCCCAGCGGCCGGCGGCCATCTGCTGCTTCACGCGCGCCGGCCAATCGATCGGATCGCCGTAGGTCAGACGAGAGCTCTCCACGTAGTCGGCCTTGACCCTGGCGAGACCGTTCTTCTTCGTGAGGATGCCCAGCATGACGGCGGGCATGCCGGAGAGCGAGTCGCCGCCGAAGTAGACGCGCAACGGATCCTTCTTCGACGGCCGCTCCAGCGGAGGCTCCGCCTCCGGGACGGCGGCCGCCTCAGCGGAGGAGACCGCAGCTGGGGTCACGGCGCCGTCCGTCGGGGAGGCGGCAAGGCTCGCGGACGGTGAGGAGGTTCCGCTCGCCGCGGGGGAGGATGCAGAGGTCTGGGCCTGCGACGAGGCGGCCGCGCTCGCCGGCGCCGTCTGCTCCGGCTCGGGGGAGGCGGCCTCACTGCAGGCGGAGAGCGCCGCCGCGAACAGCAGCAGCACGGCGGCGACGGCGACCGCCGCCGGTATGCTGGTGCGCTGTGGCAGGCCCCTCGCCATCGTTCTCCTCTACTCCTGGAGCAGGATCATGTCGAAGAAATCGAGGACGATCCGCTCGTACTCCTCGGGTTGCGCAGCGATGCCGCCGGTGTGCCCCGCGCCCGGCACCTCCCAGATGAGCTTGGGCGCGAACGCGGCGTCGTAGTACACCGGGTTGACCGCCTTCTCGACCTCCTGGCCGTCCTCGCCGTAGATGAAGAGGACGGCCCGCGGCCCAACGAGCAGCGAGGCGTTCTTGAGCGACATGGGGATCGGCTCCCCGCTGAGCACCCAGACCGAGACGGTCTGCATCAGGTCGTGGGGGTACTGCAGGGCCTTCTCGAACCGGCTCGGCCCGCGCCGGAGCAGCGACTCGCGGACCGAGCGGATGCCCGCGCCCTCGCTCACCACGGCCTTGAGACCCGGGTTGCGGGCCGCCGCCTCGATCATCACCTCGCCGCCCATGGAGAGGCCGAGCCCGCCGACGCGCCGGTTCTGCACGTCCTGATGCTGGCGCAGCCAGGCGACGGACGCGTCGATGTCGCGCGTGGATCCCCAGCCGTAGGCGTTGGGGTCGCCCTCGCTGTCGCCGTAGCCTCTTGGATCGACGAGAAGCACCCCGTAGCCGTCCTCGGCCAGCATGCGCGCCTGCTCGATCGTCCAGGCGCGCGGATAGGTGATGACGGCCGCCTCGTTCCGCGACGGGACGTACCAGGCGCTCAGCCTCAGGCCGTCCCGCGTCGTGAGGGTGACGTCCTGGTAGGGACGGCCGAGGTCGGCCGCCTCAACGGGGTCGCGTGGACGCTCCGTGGCGATGATCGCCAGACTCACAGGCAGCACGACCCAGTAGACGAGGAAGAGCGCCGCGACCACGATCAGCGCGCGGCGCGCCAGCATCCACCAGAGCGGTCCGCCGCGCTTGCGCGAGACCCACGCGACACGCACGCCGATGATGAGGAACACGACGCCGGCGGCCAGGGGCAGGAAGCCGCAGAGCGCGCCGGCGCTGAAGCCCTCGACGAGAAGCCGGTCGGTCTGCACGACGCCGGTGACGAGCCCGATGACGCCGAACAGCAACGAGAGCGAGGCGCGCAGACCGGCGGGCAGCCGGCCGTACAGCTCCGCGCAGAGCGCGAGGATCGCGGCCGGCAGGAACACGGCCAGCACGTGGTCCCCGCGGTCCACGCCGGGCCGGACGAACACGAAGTACTCGAGCAGGAGGTAGACGACGATCGCGGCGACCGCGCCGATGAATGCCGTGCGCTCCAGGGGATGGGGACGAGACGGCGGCGTGAGCGCGTCGACGGCGTCACTGCGGCCGTCGCCGCCCACTGCATCGCCGGTCATGGACGGCGGGGAGCCGTTGACGGCCGCGCCGCGGTTGGACAGCCCCACGCGCACCTCCCAGACAGCTCGCCGACAGTACCCGGTCAGCCTATCGGAGTAGGCGGTCGTGGCGCATCCGCCCCCGAGGCGGCCGCGACCGAGGCGGTGGCCGCCGACCCGATGCCCGCTGCGTCCCCCGCCTGGCGCAGCGGCTCGTGCAGGCGCGAGACAGCTAGCGCCGCCAGCAGCAGAAGCCCGGCGGAGAGCAGGAGCGAGACGATGAACGAGCCGTCGGCGAGCCGCATGGCCGACATGACGTACACGTACACCACGGCCACCTGCCCACAGAGCTGCACGAGGCCGTTGGAGGTGCCCTCCGGCGTGGGGTAGGTCACCTCCGCCGCGAACTGCATGCCGATCGGCAGGGCCGGGACCAGGAAGAACCCGAGTGCGAACGCGGCGAGGAACAGCAGCCAGGTGGCCGAGAGGAGCGCGACGCCGAGCACCCCGGGGACGGCCAGGGCGAGGCAGAGCACGAGGTAGCGCACACGTCTGCCCTGCCGGTCCGAGAGAGCCGAGAGGAGCACCGCCCCCAGCAGGCCGCCGAGCAGCAGGAGGCCGCCGATGAGCCCGGCGTCGGCCTCGCTGAAGCCGCGTGGGTGCACGATCTGCTCGACCCAGGTGGTCACCCCATTGAACACGCCCATGCCGACGAAGACGACCGCGAGGTAGACGAGGAACGGGCGCACCGTCAGGGCGTGGCGCAGGCCGTCCAGCATGAGCGCCCGCTCCACCATGCCGGGCGGGCAGGGCGGCGTCGCCGGGCGCTCGCGCGCGAGCGCCAGGAACGCCGCCGCCGCGACCGCCGCCGCCGCGCCGTACACGAGCTGCACCCGGCCGATGTCCATGCTCTCGATGAGGGCGGGAGTGAGCACCATGCCAATCCCCGTGCCGACGAGGTTGGCAAGCGTCACCAGCCCGACGGCCGTCGCGCGCTGGGTCGTCGGGAACCAGTTGGACCCCACGGTCGTCCAGGCGTTGAGCAGGAAGGGCTGGGCCAGGGCGATACCGATGGTGGCCAGGAAGGCGAGCGTGAAGTCGTCGCCGGTCAGACCGCGAAGCACGCCGAACACGGCCATGAGCACGACGCCCAAGCCGACGGCGAAGCGCAACCCGCGGGCGTCGATGAGCCACGCGGCCGGCAGCGACAGCGGTACGAAGGCGACCATGAAGACCATGGAGAACCAGCCCACGGTGGACTCGGACACCCCGTAGTAGCCGGCCGCACTGGTCGTGATGGGCGCGTAGGAGATCCACAGGGCCTGGATCGCGAGATTGGCGAGCATGAAGACGGCGAGGACGACCCACCGGTAGCCGTACACCCGAAAGACCCGATCTTCCCCATCCCTCTCGGCATGCTGCGCTCCCACACCGCTCACGTCGTCCTCCGATCGCCGTGAGCGCCCGATGCTGCGGGATCGACCGGCGAGGCCGCGGAGCGACTCCGCCCGTTGATCCGGCCGTACACCGGGCGCATCCGCTTGTGGATCTGGATGAAGGTCTCGTACCAGCCGTCGTAGATCTGGCTCGCCGCGGCGTCGGGCTCGAACTCCCCGTCGATCTCGACCAGCCGCGGCACGTCGGAGAACGCGATCTCGCCGAGCCCGGCGGCGGCGATCCACGCCGCTCCCCGGGCGTTGGCCTGGATCGGATCGCGGACGCGGCGGACGGTCACGCCGAGGACGTCGGCCATGATCTGCGCCCACACGTCCGACTGCCCGCCGCCGCCGACCAGATTGACGCGTTGCACAGGCCGACCGAGGAACTTCGCCACCGGGCCGAGCAGCCAGCGCGCGTTGAGGGCGACGCCCTCGAAGAACGCGCGCACCACGTCCTCCCGGGTGTTGGTGAGCGAAAGGTTGAAGAGGCCGGCGCGAAGCGCGCAATCGTCGACGGGCGCGCGCTCCCCCCAGATCCACGGCGTGTAGAGCACGCCGTTGCTGCCCGGTGGGACGCGCCGGACGATCTGGTCGAAGACCTTGAACACGTCCGGCTGCTCCTCCTCGGCGAGCAGCTCGTCGTGGTGGTACAGCACGTTGTCGCGCAGCCAGGTGAGATTGCCGCCGGCTGTGGCCTGGAGCGCGGTGAGCAGCCAGCGTCCGGGCACGGCACACGGGACCGACGCAAGGCCGGCGAACACGTCGGTCTTCTTGAACGGCACGTGAGCCGCCATCCAGGAGGACGTCCCCAGATAGAGGTGCAGGGCGAAGTCGTCCGTGGTCCCGGCGCCGACCGCAGCGGCCGTGGTGTCGATGGCGCCGGCGACGACTTGCGTCTCCGGCGCCAGTCCCAGCTCCTCGGCGGCGGCCGGCGTGAGCCGGCCGAGCACCTCGGTGCAGCTGACGATCTCGGGCAGCTTGTCGCCGTCGACGCCGCAGTCGCGTACGAGCGCGGCGTCGTATCTCACGTCGTCGGCGTCGCGGTTGTCCGTGACCCAGCTGGTGAGGATGGAGTCGTAGCTGGCCGCCATGCGCCCGCACAGCCTCAGGTTCAGGTAGTCCGGCGCTCCCAGGAACTTGTACGTACGGTCGTACACCTCGGGGAGTTCGTCGCGGATGTAGAGCATGTGAGCCGCCGGGTCCTTGCCGGTCGGCGAGGGCATGCCGCCGGTGAGCCTCACCCACCGCCAGACGCGCCGCAGGCTGATGCCCTGCATGCTCGGGAACCCGCCGAACTGCCGGCGAAGGTGGGGCGCGCCGCGCATGTCCATCCAGAGGATGCAGTTGTGGAGCGGCGCGCCCGTCTCGTCGACCGGCACGGTGCCCTCACCCTGCGTGCTGCAGCAGACAGCGGCGACGGTAGCGGCGGGTCCGTGGTGGCGAGCCAGCAGGCGCCGCGTCGCGGCGACCAGAGCCCGCCACCAGTCGTCCGGCCGCTGCTCGGCGCCGCCGCCCGGCAGCACGATGAGGTCCACAGGCTCGAACTCCCACGCCGCGAGGCGCCCGTCGACGCCGATGAGCGCGACCTTGGCGCCGGAGGTGCCGAGGTCAACGGCGAGGACGTACCTGCTGGCGCCGGCCGCAGCTGTGCCTGACATGGCGGCAGCATACACCCCGGCCGGCCGTCGCAGGGCACACATCAGGGCGCCTGGGTCAGCCGGACGCCAGAAGCTCCGAGACGGTGACGCAGCGGTAGCCGCGCTCGCGCAGCCCGGCCAGGATCATGGGCAGCGCGTCCCGGGTCGCCTCGTTCGCCGACGCCCACGGGTGCAGGAGGACGATCGACCCCGGCCGGACGTTGTCCATCACGTACCGCGTCATCGCGACCGGATCCCCCGCGGTGGACTGTGGATCGGGCTCCACATCCCACAGGACGGTGGTGCGGCCGTCGGCCGACAGCACCCAGGGCAGGGAGAG
Organism: Actinomycetota bacterium; assembly: GCA_036788155.1. Classification (GTDB taxonomy): domain Bacteria; phylum Actinomycetota; class Thermoleophilia; order UBA2241; family UBA2241; genus CAIXSE01. The sequence goes on from DAIQNY010000005.1 coordinate 16,450, forward strand.
CAGCTTCTTGGCGTAGGGCGGGCGGAACGTGATGGGTCCCGAGAACCCTGATCCCCTGATGACGGCGTCGGTGGCCGACACTTCATGTCTGACGTCGTCGGTGCGGACGAAGACCAGGCGCCTGTGGGAGTAGGAGTGGTTGCCGACCTCCTGGCCCGAGGCGACCAGGCTCGCCAGCGCGTACGGATGCTCCGCAGCAGCCGCCCCGACCACGTAGAAGGTGCCCCGGGCACTGAAGCGCTTGAGGTCGGCGATGAGCTGCGTGACGTACAGGTCGTTCGGTCCGTCGTCGAAGGTCAGCGCCACCAGCTTGCGCGACGTCTCGACGCGGGCGACGTGCTCGCCGAGCAACTGCACCGTCCGCGAGTCCATGAGCCGGTACGTCGCGAAGCCGACGAGGGCGAGGGCGACCGCCGCGGCGGCGAGGATCCGTACCGCCCGCCACCAGCCGTTCGTCGCGTCGCCGCGGGCGACCCCCCACGCGAACCAGAGGAGCCATGCGAGAGCGAGCACCAGGACGGCGGCGGCGATGACGTCCAGGTTCACGCCGCCGCTCCGTCAGACTCCTTCGACACTCGAGAGCACCCGCTCGAAGCGCTCGAGGGCGTCGTCGATGACGTCGTCGCTGTCGGCCATGGAGGTGTACATCCGGGAGCCGGCCAGCGTGATGACGCCGTTGGCCGCGTAGGCCGCGCCCATCTCCTCCATCATGTGCTTGCGCGGCTTCATCTGCTTCGCGAAGCGCAGCGGGTGCTTCAGGTCCAGCAGCATCACGCCCGAGGTCTCGAGGTGGACGATGGATCCCTGGTTGTAGGCGACGAACGGCAGATCGTACTTGTCGATGATCCGGTTGAGGCCGGCGGTGAGCCTGTCGCCGGCCAGACCGGCCAGCACCGGCGCGTTCGTCCTCTCCATCTCGGTGATGGCGAAGTACCCGGCGGCGCAGCTCAAGGGATTGGCGCTCAGGGTGCCGCCGACGTAGGCGCGCTCGCCGGACTTGCCGCCGATGCCGCCGGCGAAGCTCGCCAGCACGTCGCGGCGGCCGCCGACGCCGCCGGCCATCGGGTAGCCGCCTGTGATGCACTTGCCGAAGATGGTGAGGTCGGGGCGCACGCCGAAGTACCCCTGCGCCCCGCCCAGCCCGAGCCTGAAGCCGGTGACGACCTCGTCGAAGATGAGCAGCGCGCCGAACTCGTCACAGAGGTCGCTGACGGCGGCGTTGTAGCCGAACGGTACCGGCCTGGTGCCGCTCTCGGGCCCGACCGGTTCGACGATCACCGCCGCCGTCCCGCCCATCCGCTGGTTCTGCTTCAGCTTCCTGCGCAGTGCGTCCAGGTCGTTGGGGAACACCTCGCGCGTCAGCGCGGTCGCGCCGAACGGGATGCCCTTGGCTTCGAACCGCCACGTGCCGGGCACGTGCAGGCCGTACACCATCTGGTCGCTCCAGCCGTGGTACGCGCCGCCGACCTTGACCACCCACTTCTTGCCCGTGAACGTGCGCGCCGCCCGGATGGCAGCCATCACGCTCTCCGTGCCCGAGCCGAGCATGCGGAACATCTCGACGGCCGGCATGAGCCGGTTGACCAGCTCGGCCAGCTTGAACTCGTAGTCGTGGAACAGGCCGGTGACCGGCCCCGACTCCTCGACGACCTCCGCGACCCGACGGCGCACAGGCTCGTAGTTGCTGCCCAGGACCGTCGGGCCGCCGGCCTGCAGGAAGTCGATGTACTCGTTGCCGTCCACGTCCCACAGGTGGGCGCCCTTTGCCCTGCGGACGGCAAGCGGGAACGGGTAGTTGAAGGCGAGGTTGTGCTGGACGCCGCCGGGAATGAACTCGGCGGCGGCGGCGGTCAGTTCCTTGCTCCCGGCACAGTGCCGGTCGTACCAGTCGAGGACGCCGGTCATGACGTCGCGGCGTAACGGGCGGAGCGGCTGCGAGACGAGCGCGTCGAGCCGCCGATAGACCTCCGGTACGTCCGGATAGCTGCCGACGGCGTAGCCGGCGAGCTGGGCGCCGGAGGGGGCGGCCGGCGCAGCAGCGCCGGCCTTCGGGACGGCAGAGACGGGCGCGGGCTCGCCTGCGGCCGCCCGCACCTCGACCCGCTCGGCCTCCCTCGCGCGCGCCTCCGCCGCCTCGCGCGCCGCCCGCGCCGCCGTCGCTTGATGCGCCAGCTCCTTCTCGTCCTTGCGCAGTTTCTGGAAGGCGATCTCACGGATGGGCAATGGGACCTTCTCCGCCCGACCGTCTATCAGCAGCGCCAGCAAGTAGTCCAGCGCGACCTTCTCGAGCAGCGCCATGTTGTGCACGGCCTGCTCGGCCGACCCGCCGAGCACCAGCACGCCGTGGTTCTCCAGGATGAACGCGTTGGCTCCGCCGCCGATGCGCTTCGCCACGTTCTTCTTGAGGAAGCCCGTCCCCGACGGGGCGTACGGGACGAGCTCGACCGAGCGGCCGAGGTACCGCACCTGTTCGTCGAACAGGGCGGGGATCGGCCGCTCCATCAGGGCCAGCGCGCTCGCGTACGGCTGGTGTGTGTGGATGATCACGTTCACGTCGGCGCGCAGCTCGTACACGGCGGCGTGCATCGACGCCTCTATCGACGCCTTCTTCTGGCCCAGGATCCGGCGGCCGTCGAACCCGAGCACGCAGATGTCGCCGGCCTCCATCCTTGAGTAGTCGTAGCTCGACGGTGTGACTGCGTAGACGTCCTCCCCGGGCACGCGCACGGATACGTTGCCCTCGGTGGCCTTGAGGTAGCCGCGATCCAGCAGGGTGCGGCAGACCTCGACGACGAGCTCTCGAGACGGGGCGTAGTGACTCACGAGGTCAGACCTCCACGACGACGAGGACGATGGTGGCGACGGCGAGGGCGGCGCTGGCGCCGGTGAGCGCCCAGAGCGCCCAGTAGTCCGTGGGGAGCGGTCTGCCGGCGGCGAGGGCGGCGCGCGTGCGCTGCGCGCGGTACGCCGCCAGGAAGATCAGGAAGATGCCGAGCACGCCGAAGCCCGCGCCCAGCAGACCGAAGCTGACGTGGTCGGCGTCGAGCAGCGCGGGCAACAGCCTCCCGACGGCCAGCGCAAGACCGAGCGCCCCGAGGCCGGTGCGCAGCCAGGCGAGGTAGGTGCGCTCCGCGGCCAGCCACGTGCGGCGCGGCGCGGAATCGGCCAGATCGTCAGGAGGGCGGGTCGGCTCGTCCATCTCCCGGCATTGTATGCCCGCCACGGCAGCCGCGGGGCGAAGCGGGCGACCGGGGCGACGATCCGCCGGTCGCCGCTCAGCCCTCGAGCGTGCGCAGGTAGGACGAGATGGCGTCGAGACCGCCGCGCAGCACGTCACGGGCACACGCGTACCCGAGCCTGAAGCCGTACTCCTCGTCGAAGGCGGACCCGGGCACCACGAAGGCGCCGTTGAGGTCGAACATGCCCTGACAGAGATCCACCGACGACACCGGGTAGTCGTACCTCACGAGCGCGGTGGTGCCGGCACGCGGCCGCACGTAGCTCAGCCGCTCCTCGCGGGCCACCCACTCGTCCAGGATCGCCAGGTTGCCGCGCACGATCTCGAGGTTGCGCTCCAGGATCTCCCCCCGGTGCTCGAGCGTGACCGTCGCGAGGATGTCGTCGAGCACCCCGCACGAGATGGTGGTGTAGTCGCGCACCTCCAGGCAGCGGGCAACCGCCTCCGGAGGCCCGGCGAGCCAGCCGGTCCGCAGGCCCGCAAGGGAGTAGCTCTTGCTCATGCTGCCCGTGCTGACTCCCTTCTCGTACAGGTCGGTGATGGAGGGCGCGGTGGTCCCCGGCACGTGCTCCAGCATCCGGTACACCTCGTCACAGACCACCCACGCCCCGAGCTCGCGGGCGATGTCGATCACGGCGAGGAGGAGATCCCGGTCCATCAGCGCACCGGTCGGGTTGTTGGGGTTGTTCAGTACGATCAGACGGGTCGAGTCGTCGGCGAGAGCACGCAGCTGATCCACGTCCGGGAGGTAGGCGTTCTCGGCCAGCAGCGGGAGTGGCCGCACCTCAGCCCCGAGGGCCTCCGGGACGGAGAGGAGCTGCTGATAGGTGGGCTTGACGCACACGACGCTTGACCCCGGCTCGGTCAGGGCGAAGAGGACGAGGAAGTTGGCGCCGATGGCTCCGTTCGTGATCAGCACCTCGTCCGGGCCGACACGCTCGCCGTACAGCGCGGCGACGGCGGCGCGGAGCTCCGGCGAGCCGGTGATGTGCCCGTAGGTGAGCCGCGTGTCCGTGAGGCGCGCGAGCACGCCGCCGGCGTCCCCCGTCAGATCCAGCAGCTCCTCGACGGTCAAGGAGTGCACGCAGGTCTCGGCGATGTTCCACGTGGCAGTGGTCTCGTGGGAGTTCATCCATTGCTCTACGAGAAACGGGTCGATGTGCACGAGATCCTCCTGGAGAGCTCCGGACGGACGGCCAAGACCATCCTGCCCTCGGCCATCCCGAGAGGCAAGCCGCCCGGCGCCGCGCGTGGAGCCGAGAGCCGGTGGGGCTCCTCGTCACTCACCCGGACGCCGTCCGATAGAATCGGCGGGCGGCGTAAGCCTGCCTCGCCGCCCGCACCGACCCGGGAGCGCTCATGGACCCCAACGAGTTCCGCCGGCTCGGCCACGAGCTGGTCGACTGGATCGCCACGTACCGCGAGCACGTGGCCGAACACCCCGTGATGAGCCCGGTGCAGCCGGGTGAGGTGGCGGCGCAGCTGCCCACCAAGCCGCCGCGGGAGGGCGGCGCCCTCGGGGGCATCGTCGCCGATCTCGACCGCATCGTCATGCCGGGGATCACCCACTGGAACCACCCCGGCTTCTTCCACTACTTCCCCAGCAACAGCGATCTCTCGTCGGCGCTCGCCGACCTGGTCTCGTCGGGCCTCGGCGTCCAGGGCATGAGCTGGCAGACCAGCCCGGCGGCCACCGAGGTCGAGGACGTGATCATGGAGTGGCTGCGGGAGATGGTCGGGCTGCCGGACACGTTCGTCGGCGTGATCGCCGACACGGCCAGCACCTCGACCTTCACGGCGTTGCTCTGTGCCCGCGAGCGCACCTCAGGCTTCTCGCAGAACAGAGGCGGTCTGCAGGCGGAGGATTCGCCTCTCGTGGTGTACGCGAGCGACCAGGCGCACAGCTCCGTCCCCAAGGCCGCGCTCCTCGCCGGCTTCGGCGCCGAGCACCTGCGCCTCGTCGAGACCGACGAGCAGCATGCGCTCCGGCTGGACCTGCTGGAGCGCGCGGTCGAGGACGACCTGGCCGCCGGCCGCCGGCCCTGCGCCGTGGTCGCCGCGGTCGGGACCACGGCGACCACGGCGCTCGACCCGGTGTCCGGAGTCGCGGATCTCTGCGAGCGCCACGGCATGTGGCTGCACGTGGACGCAGCGCTCGCCGGCACGGCGATGGTCTGCCCCGAGTACCGCTGGATGTGGCGGGGCGTCGAGCGCGCCGACTCCGTCGTGTTCAACCCTCACAAGTGGATGGGCACCGGCTTCGACCTTTCCGCGTACTACGTCCGCGACCCCGAGCACCTGGTGCGCGTGATGAGCACCGACCCCAGCTACCTGCGTACCGCCCAGGACGGACGCGTGCGCAATCTGCGCGACTGGGGCATCCCGCTCGGGCGACGCTTCCGTGCGCTCAAGCTCTGGTTCGTGCTGCGCTCCGAGGGCGTCGAGGGGCTGCAGGCGCGCGTCCGCCGCGACATCGGCAACGCAGCCTGGCTCGCCGAGCAGGTCGCGGCGGCGCCGGACTGGAACCTCATGGCCCCGGCGCCGCTCCAGACCGTGTGCCTGCGACACGTGCCGGCGGAGCTCGCCGGCGACGAAGAGGCGCTCGCCGCGCACAACGCGGCCGTCGTGGAGCGAGTCACGGCCGCCGGTCGGTACTACTTCGGCACGTCCGTCCTCAAGGGCCGGCTGATCGTCCGGGTGTCGGTCGGCGCACAGCCGACCGAACGCGAGCACGTCGCCGGCCTGTGGGCGGCGCTTCAGGAGGCCGCATCCCCGGTCTGAGCGCGGTGCGCGCCGCGTCGCAGGCAAGATCACGAGGCCAGGGCGTCGACGGATGAACTCGTTCCGATTCGGGTGAAGTAGAGCGCAGGGGGTCGTCCCGAAGGCGCCGCGAGCGGCGCCGGAAAGGAGAAGCCTCATGGCGCCCTCCGACGACACCCCCCGCCGTATCCCGGAGCTGAGCACCGGCGATCAGGTGCCGCTGCACCCGGCGCTCACGGACCTCCCCGTCGCGACGCTCTCGCTGGCGCCCGTGTTCGACGCGATCGGTCTGTTCACGGGTTCGCAGTCCGCCGGCGCGGCCGGTTTGTGGACCGGTACTGCGGCCGTGCTGACATCCGTCCCCACGGCCGCCACCGGCGTGCTCGACTACCTGCGCGCGCCTGGCGACGGCCCCGTGAAGCGCATCGGGATCCGGCACGCGGCGCTCAACACCTTCGCGCTCTCGATGATCATAGGCTCCCTGGTCTCGCGGCGGTTCCGCAGCGAGCCGACGCCGCTCTCGCTCGTCTTCTCGGCGGTGGCCGGCGCTACGGTGATCTACTCCTCGCACCTCGGCGGCGTCATGGTCTACCGAGAGGGCATGCGCGTCGCCGCCGTTGGCGGCGAGAGGACGAGCAGCCATGCGGCCGGCGAGACTCCGGGCGTCGACGAGTGGGCCGGCGGCGGCGCCACAGCGGCGCCGCTGGGCGAGACGGCGGAGGCCGCCGCCACCATCGGCGGACCTGCTGAAGACTCGCCCGACATCATGGAGACGGGCGCGACGCCCGGAGCCGGCCCGATACCCGCGACGGCGCAAGCCGGTCCCGTAGTCACAGAGGGAGGGGACAACCCCGACGACGTCGCTCTCGAGGCTCGAGCAGACGAGGAGCGGCGCGACGAAGCCAGCGCCGCTTGACCGGACCGCCCTGACCGCCCGGCGCCCGGGCCGGATCCGCCGCCGGCGCCGCCACCCCTCCCGCGGTGTGTGGTGGCGCCGGCGGCGGTGCGCCGGTACCCTCCAACCAGAGGGATTCGCGCCCCCGGCGCGAAGCGTCCTCGTACGGGCCGGCGCTACAGCGCCGGCCCGTCCAGCGGTCAAGAAGCTCCGCGCCCGGCCGATACCGGAGCCAGAGCAGCAGGGCAGCCACATGGTCGACAGCGTCATTCCTCCCAGACAGCGACACGCACCGCCGCGCCGTCTCAGGGCCGCGGCAGCGGCGCTCTGCGTGCTCGTGCTGCTCGGAGGCGGTGTCGCGGCCGTCCTGCCGGAGCGAGCGGCGGCGGCCCCTTCGCTGTACGAGCTGCAGAAGGAGGCCAAGCGCACGCGAGCCGAGATGCAGGGCCTGCAGGCCGACCTGCAGGAGGTCGGAGACGCGCTGGTCGAGGCGCAGGCCAAGCTCGACGAGGCCAACCAGGAGCTGCAGCTCACGCGCAGGCAGCTGGCCCGCGCGGAGAACGATCTGGAGCTGCAGCGCGAGATCCTGGCGGAGCGCGCCGCCTCCCTCTACAAGACGGGCGGGTTCGACTGGCTCGACATCCTCTCCAGCATCCAGAGCCTCGCCGACATCGACACCCTCCGCTCGCTGCAACGGGCGATCGCCGAGCAGGACAGGCGCTCCGAGAACGAGGCGCAGCGCATGGCGCGCGAGGCGCGCCGGCTGGAGCGCCGTGTCGAGGCGGAGCGCCAGGCGGCCGTGGCCGCCGAGCAGCAGGTCCAGGACCAGAAGATCGAGCTGGACCAGAAGCTCGCGGAGCGCACCGCGATCCTTCAGGACGTCACCAAACGCATCAAGAAGATCCTCGCCAGCGGCGGCCTCGGCGCCGCGCTGGCGATGGCCAAGAACGGCCAGTTCACCCAGCTCACGTGGGCACGAGCGCTGCTCGTCGCCCTTCGCTTCCCGGTGACCGCCGACAACGTCGCGGCCATCACCGCCTGGGAGATGGCCGAGGGCGGCCATTGGTACAACACTGCCTACTACAACCCGCTCAACACCACCCAAAGCATGCCGGGAGCGACGGTCTTCAATTCCGTCGGCGTCAAGGCCTACACGAGCTGGAAGCAGGGCCTGCAAGCCACCATCATCACGCTCAAGAACGGCTACTACGGCGGCATCCTCGACGCCCTCAAGCGCGGCAACGACGCCGAGTCCGTGGCCCGCGCCGTCGGCGCCTCCCCCTGGGGCACCGGCAACTTCAGCCACCTGCTCTGACCATACCCCGGCGTGCATCCCGAGGGGTCGGTACGGGAAGAGTACGGGCATGTTCCGCCGGAGCCGAGCCAAGCCCCCCACTCACGAGCCGCTCGTGACCGACCGTCAGGGACGCGTCGTCGGCGTGCGCACCCCCCCGCCGAGCGTGCCACGCGAGAGCGAGGCCACGCGCCTCTGGCGCCGGCGCAAGAACCTCGCCGACACCGGCGAGCTGCGCCGGCAGGCCGAGCTGCGCAACCAGGCCTCGGCCTTCCACGTGGACCCCGGACCGGCGGCCAGGTGGTGACGAGGTGACCGCCGGCTCCTGGATCCTGCTGATCGTCTTCGTCGTCCTGGCGTTGCTGTTCGTGATCCCCCGCGTGTTCCGCTGGCGCCGCGACCGCCGGCGGCGCGAACTGATCCGGCAGCTCGAGCACGAGCGCGGCTCCCGCGTGATCACGCTCATCCATCGCCAGGAGATCATGACGCTCCTCGGACTGCCCTTCAGCCGCTACATCGACATCGACGACTCGGAGCAACTGCTGCGCGCGATCCGGATGACGCCGCCGGAGATGCCGATCGACCTGCTCCTGCACACGCCGGGAGGGCTCGTCCTGGCCAGCGACCAGATCGCCTACGCACTCAAGCGGCACGACGGCCGCGTGACAATCATCGTGCCGCACTTCGCCATGTCCGGCGGCACGCTCATCGCCCTGGCCGCCGACGAGATCCTCATGGACCCGGACGCCGTGCTCGGGCCGGTCGACCCGCAGCTGGGCAGCATCCCGCGAGGGTCGTGGCCGGCCGCGTCGATCCTCAAGGCGCTCGAGAAGGACAACCCCAACCGGGACGACGAGACGCTCATCCTCGGCGACGTGGCGCGCAAGGCCATCGACCAGGTGCACGCCACGGTTCGGGAACTGCTGGAAGGCAGGGTGCCGGACGAGGAGGCGGAACGTCTGGCCGCCCTGCTCAGCGAGGGTCGCTGGACGCACGACTACCCCATCCGGCTGGAGGAGGCCAGGCACCTCGGCCTGCCGGTCGCCGGCGCCGTGCCGGAGCTCGTCTACGAGCTCATGACGCTCTACCCGCGGCGCAGCCAGCGGCGACCGTCGGTCGAGTTCATCCCGACGCCGTACCGGACGCGCGACCGGGACCGCTGACTCCTCGGCGATGTGTCCCGCGCTGTGGACGCCGGCTCATACCGTCATCGAGACGACCGGCGACGGCGGACACACGGACGCCGGTCGTCTCCATAACCGCCGCCGGACGACCGGCCCCCTGACCGGAGCGCGCCGGCAGGGCGCGACCGAAGGCGTCGGCCGGACTGGCGTCAGCGCTCGAGCCGCTCCGTGATCCACTCGGCGAGATCCGCGAACACCTGCTCGCGGCCCACCTCGTTGAAGCACTCGTGCAGCAGATCCCGGTAGGCCCGCACGGTCTTGTCCTCCGACGCGACGCGGTCGAACAGGGCCTCGGCGTAGGCGGGGTCGGCCACGGGGTCGTTCGTCCCGTAGAGCAGATAGAGCGGAAGCGCGATGCGGCCCGCGTCCGCCATGGCTGCCTCCTGTGCAGCCAGCGTGCGGGCAGCCCAGCGGGCGGGCGCCACGTGGTGGACGAGCGGGTCGGTCACGTAGGACGCCACGACCCCCGGGTCGCGCGAGAGATCTGCCGCCTGCACGGTGTTGCCGATGTCCCTGCCGGGCCAGACCACGGCCAGCAGCTTCGCCCCCACCACCTTGGACGGCGGCACGTCGGCGACCAGCGCCAAGAAGGGCGACGAGAGCACCAGCCCGGCCACGTCCGGAGGCCGCTCCTCGGCCAGGCGCGTGCAGATCAGACCGCCCAGGCTGTGCCCGAGCAGGAACAGCGGCTTGCCCGGTTGCCGCCGGCGCACGTCGCCGAGGAAGGCCTCCGTGTCGTCCAGGTACTCGTCGAAGCGCCCGATCTGGCCACGGGTACCCGACGACAGCCCGTGGCCGCGAAGATCGTAGACGTAGACGGCGAAGCCCCGCGCGGCCATGGCTTCGCCCAACCAGCCGTACCGCCCGCCGTGATCACCGTACCCGTGCACCACGGCGACGGCGGCCCTCACGGCGGTGGCCTCGTCCGACCCCGGCTCCCCCGGCAGCCACGCCTGAAGGTGCAGCCGCGTCCCGTCTGCCCCGGCGAACTGGTCGGAGGCGTGGCGGGTGCCCGTGCCTCCGGTCTCGTTGTGCGCACCGCGCCCCGCGGCTGCGTCCGTCGTGTCCATGGTCACCTCACCGGCCTCATGGCGTCTGCCGGTCCGCCACGGACCGGGACGCGCGCGGCAACCCTACATCCGCCGCGCCCGCCGCGCACGGCGAAGCACGCGGCGCGGCATCCATGCTAGAGTCAGGTTTCGCTGAAGGAGGGCCAATGATCCGCAGCCATCGTCGTACCCGTCTTGTCTCCGTACTCCTCGTCACCGTCGTCCTGGCGGCGATCGCCGCCGCGTGCTCCGCGCAGGTGAGCGTCGGCGCCTCCGGCGGCGGCTCACCCGCCTCGGCCGCGGCGGAGTCACCGGTCACCGCCGCATCAGCCGGCGCGGAAGAGGGCGGAGTACCCGCCGCCAGAGGCGCGGCCTCAGGCGACATGGCACGTATCCTCAGCGCACTCGGGTACATGCGGGCGGTCGAACCCGACAGACCTGTGGTCGTACTTCTCGGCGGCTCCGCCGCGCGCGAGTCGACGATCACCGACGCCAGTTGGCGCGATCAGATCAAGCGCAAGGGCGGTCCGGCGACGCTCCCGTGGAACATGGGCTCCCGCAATCGCACCATGGCACAGAACACCGCCATCGTGCAGAAGCTGCCACCGGGCGCAAGCGTGCTCGTGTACATCGGCGTCAACCTGGGATCGTTCACCTCGGCCCAGAAGTCGGCGACGGTCAAGCTGCCGACGCCGCTGCCCACGGCGCGACCCTCGCTCAAGCAGCCGCACTCCTACTCGTACCGCAAGATCCTCTCCAAGGCGAAGAAGAAGGCCCTCGTCAAGGCCTGGCTGAAGGACCGCTACCCGGTCTTCAAGCGCAACTTCGCCACGAGCGCCAAGGAGCTGGAGCAGCTCATCACGACCTGTCAGAGACGGGGCTACTACCCGGTCCTCTTCGAGCTGCCGAGGAACACCGCCGTCATCGGCAGCGCGCTCAACGCGCCCACCAAGAAGTACCGCGACAAGTGCCGTGCCCTCAGCAAGAAATACAAGATCCCGTGGGTGAGCTTCGTCTCCGCGGCGAAGCTCCCCAACTCCAGCTTCTACGACCTCTGGCACCTGGTCGAGCCAGGTCGCAAGGTGTGGCAGGGACTGCTCAGCTCGAGGACGGCCAAGATTCTGAACAGCGACGCCTTCCAGGATGACGGCGGCTCGTAAGGGCCTCGGGCGCAGCAGCCTGAGGCTCGCCGCACGGCCGGCCGGCATCGTCCTCGCCGCGGCCGCCCTGGCGGCGCTCACGTTCGTGGCTGTGCCGGCCCGGGCCGGCGACGGCGCCACCACTGCACAACTCGGGGCGGCCGCCGCGCCGTCGGCGAGCTTCGCGTCGGACCTCGTCGCTCCGCGCGGCGAGGAGCTCCGCGGCAGCGACTACGGCAAGGACTGGCAGCACTGCGTCCAGGTGATCGCCAACCTGCGCGCCGAGCGCCCCCCGGTGCCGCTGGTCGTGCTGCTGGGTGGATCGGCGGCTCGGGAGTGCACCGTTCTGGACGACCACTGGGAACGGCAGATCGAACGTCGTAGCGGGTACGTCGTGGACGCCTACAACCTCGGCTCCAAGCACCGCTCGTACGCCCAGGACCTGGCGTTCGTGAAGCTCCTACCGAGCAACACGCCCACCATCGTCTACATCGGCATCAACCTGGGCCGGTTCTGTCTCCCCGTGCGACCGGCCTCCGTCAAGCTCCCACGACCGCGACCGCTGCCACGCTACACCCAGCACGTGTATTCGAAGAAGCGCATCCAGAGCAAGTCGCAGAAGCGCTACTACGTGTCGTACTGGCTCAGTCGCCGCTACCCGGAGTTCCGTGCCAACTACCGGCGCGAGCTCGCGATGCTCGAGAAGATCATCCGCGCCTGCAAGAAGCGCCGCCTGCGCGTGGTCCTGCTCGATCTTCCACGCGACCTCCCTGCCATCCGCTCGTCCTTCAAGGTCCCCGTCTCCCGGTATCAGAACGGCTGCAAGCGTCTGGCGCGCGAGTGGGGCATCCCGTGGCTGCACTTCAACGCGGCATGCAAGTTCGTGCACCGCGACTTCTTCGACATCTTCCACCTGGTCGAACCGGGGCGCGTCAAGTACCAGAGCATCCTCTCGACCAAGACCATCAGGCTGCTGAAGAAGTACCGCATGCCCAAGCCGCAGCCCACGCCGTCGCCGTCCCCCTCGCCCAGCGACTTGCCGAGCCCGTCGCCGTCCACGTCCGTCTCGCCGGCGCCGGCGCTCTGAGCACCGTGCAGTGTCGACGCTCACCCTCCTCGGCGTAGCTCTCGGCCTCGCGATGGATGCCTTCGCGGTGGCCATCGGCGCCGGCTTGCAGCTCTGTGACGTCAGCAAACGCCAGACCTTCCGCATGGCCTGGCACTTCGGCCTGTTCCAGGCCCTCATGCCGATCATCGGCTGGCTGGCGGGCCTCACGCTGGTCGAGTACATCGAGCCCGTTGACCACTGGATCGCCTTCGGCCTGCTCGCGTTCATCGGCGGCAAGATGATCTACGAGGCGCTGAGGCACTCCGAGGAACCGGTGGACAGGTGTGACCCCACCAAGGGCTGGCGTCTCGTCACCCTCTCCATCGCGACGAGCATCGACGCGCTAGCCGTGGGCCTTTCCATGGCGGTGCTGGGCCTGAGCATCTGGTGGCCGGCGCTGGTGATCGGCGTCGTCGCCGGCGCCATGACGGTGATCGGACTCGAGCTGGGCTGCCGCTTCGGCTCCCTGTTGGGCCGCCGCATGGAGGTCGTGGGCGGCCTCATCCTCATCGGGATCGGCGTCAAGATCCTCGTCGAGCACCTGGCTGCCTAGGTCTCATCTCACGCGTGGCAGCTCGCGCCGGCGTGCTTCTCGAAGTACCGCTGGTGGTAGTCCTCGGCCCGCCACCAGGGGCCGGCCGGGGCCACCTGCGTCACGATCTTCTTCTTGAAGACGCCACTCTCGGTGAGCTGCTCGATGGCGGCGCGGGCGGCACGCTCCTGGCCCTTGTCGTGGAAGAAGACGGCGGAGCGGTACTGGCTGCCGTAGTCCGGGCCCTGACGCATCCACTGCGTCGGGTCGTGCATACCGAAGAACGCCGCGAGCAGCTCCTCGTACCTGATCTGGTCCGGGTCGTACTCCACGCGCACCGCCTCGGCGTGGCCGGTGGTGTTGGCGCAGACCTCTTTGTAGGTGGGATTCTCGGTGGTGCCGCCGGTGTAGCCGACCTCGGTGCTGACGACGCCCGGCAGCGCGGCGAAGCGCTGCTCCACACCCCAGAAGCAGCCGGCGGCGAAGGTGGCGGTGGCCATGTGTCCGTCCTCTGTCGAAGGTGCGCGCCGCTCACGGCGGCGCGCCGTGCACCACGACTGTTCCCCGCAGCGGCCGGAGGCACGCCCGGGCGGCGCGCCGCATCCGACCCCGGAGCGGCGCGCGAGGGTCGCGGCGTCTTCACTCCCCTCGTCGTCCCGACGTCAGAGCGACCGCGTCGCGAAGCGAGGGCAATTCGGGATAGGCTTTCGCAGCATGTTCGCTCCCAGGCTCGATCCCTACCGTGTCTCCAGGGCGCTCAGCGCCAAGCTGCGACTCGTCACGCTGCTGGCCGTGACCGCGGTCGTGTTCGTCCATGCCTACAACATGACGAGCCGCTTCGGATCCGGGGAGAACGCGGCGGAGATGCGCGGAGCGCCGGGAGTCGCCGGCTTCGTCGAGTACCTCGTCTCGCAGGCGCTGGCGCGCTGGCCGGCGGCGATGCTCTTCGCCATCTCGGGCTTCCTGTTCTTCCACAACCTGCAGCCGTACTGGTCTGACTACCGGCGCAAGTACGCAGGACGGCTGCGCACCGTGGTCGTGCCGCTCGTGCTGTGGAGCGCCGTCAGCCTGGTCATCTACCTCGTGCTGCAAGCGCTGCCCTGGTCGTCTACCTACTTCACCACCGACTTCCTCGGGCAGGCCAGCCTCTTTCGCCTGGCCGGCAAGCTGTTCCTGCACCCGGTCGCCTACCCGCTGTGGTTCCTGCAGACGCTCATCCTGTGCTTCGTGATCGCGCCGCTGCTCTACTGGCCGGCGCGCACCGTCCGCTGGCTCACCGTGGCGCCGTTCGCCACGCTCTGGGTGCTCGGAGCGCCAGCGACCGACTGGAACGACTGGAAGGGCCTCGCGTTCTTCACGCTAGGCGCCGTGATCGCGCTCGAACGGCGCCGGGGAGTCAGGCTGTCGCCGGCGCCCTGGTTCGGCAGACTCGTGCTCCCGGCGTGGCTCCTCGCCTGCGTGGTGTACACGGCGCTGCTCAGGGACGTCTCCGCGGCGTGGACAGACGGCCTGCACAAGGCGCTCATGTGCATGGCAGTGGCGGCAGTATGGTTCGGCTACGAGACGTACCTCGAGCGGTTCGAGACGACGAGGCTCGTCACGCTGCTGCTGCCCTTCAGCTTCCTCATCTTCGCAGCTCAAGAGCCGCTGCTCACCATCCTCAAGCGCGTGGGCCTGCACATCCTGGGGTCGAGCCACTGGGCGTTGCTGGTCGTGTACTTCGGAGCAGCGCTGCTCACGCTGGCCATCGTCATCGGCGTCGGAGCGCTGATGCGCCGCTACGTGCCGACAGCGTTCGCGTGGCTCACGGGCGGACGCGGCAGAGGCCGCGGCGGTCCGGAGAAGAGCGCGGCCACCACCGAACCGGCGGCCGAGGCTACCGACGTCAGCGGCGAGCCGGCGGTGGTGGAGGCCGGCGCACTCCGGCAGGAGGCGTAAGCCGGGCCGACGTCGGGCGCGTGCGCCGCGCGTGGCCGCAGGCCTCTCGACGACCCCTCGTCCGTCAGGCCCGCCGGTCCTCGGGGCAGGCGACGCCGGTCTCCGCGCCGCCGGCCTCCGCGCCCGTCGTGCAGACCTCGGCGATCCCGGCGTGGGTCGCCGCGCGCGGCGGCTCCGGCTGCATGCCGCTCAGCGCCCGAAGGCGGCGGCGCTGGGCCCGGTTCTTCGCGTCCGTCCACCACATGCGCGAGTAGTACCAGAGCCAGCCGTACTCCAGCATGCGGTCCCACGCCGCCCGCTTGCGGGCGGCGTACCTGCTCTTGCTCGTCCACAGCCAGCGGTGGAACTGGAGCACGGGCCTCCAGGTCGCGTAGAAGCGCCGGTTCGCTTTGAGCGTCTCCTGCAGCAGGTGGATGGGGGTCATGAGCCGCGGCCGGAACACCACGTGCTGGGCGTCGTAGAACGACCAGTCGCGCTCGATGATGCGGCCCTCCGCGTCCAGTTCCTCGAACTGCTGCGTACCGGGGAGCGGCGTGAGGATGTTGAGCATGACGGTGTCGATCTTGTTGCGGATGGCGAACTGCACCGTCTCCCGCACCGAATCCGGCGTGTCGTGGTCGGCGCCGAGCACGAACATGCCGTGGCTGCGGATGCCGTAGTCATGGAGCACCTTGATCGCGTGCTCGATGTCGCCCACGGTCTGCGACTTCTCGAAGTGGTCCAGCGTGGCCTGGTTGATGGACTCGAGGCCGAGGGCGACGAAGTCGGCTCCCGAGGCCTGCATGAGCTCCAGCAGCTCCTTGTCGCGGACGACGTCCGTGCGCACCTGCGCGCCCCACGGCACCGTGATGCCCTCCTGGATCATCAGGCGCAGCAGGGCCTTGAGCCGTTTGCGGTTGGCGGCGAGGTTGTCGTCGTAGAAGAAGATGCGCCGCGGCTGCTTCTCCTTGAGCTCGGCGACCACGTTCTCCGCACTGCGGAAGCGGTACTTCTTGCCGAACATGGCGGTGACCGAACAGAAGGTGCAGTCGAAGGGGCAGCCCCAGCTGGTCATGATCGGGGTGGGGCTGATGCGCTCGTGCCCGTGGATGAGCGTGAGGTCCGGGAAGGGGAGGAGGTCCAGGTCCTGGCACCGCTCGTGGAGCGGTGCGTGAACGGCCTCGCCGTTCTCACCCTTGTAGGAGATGCCGTTGACGGAGCCGAGCTCGCGCGCGCCCTGGAGCGCCTCCGCGAGCTGCACCATGATCGTCTCGCCGCCCTCGCCGCGAGCGACGTAGTCCGCGTGGCGAAGCGCCTCGTCCACCATGAAGGTGACGTGCGAGCCGCCGATGATGACGGGGATGCCGCGGCGGCGCAGCTCGTCGGCGATGCGGTACGACTCCAGGATCGTGGACGTGGTGCTGGAGATGCCGACGAGTCCGGAGGTGAACACGTCGGCCCAGTCGATCGGCGCGAGCTGCGGATTGTAGATACGCACGTCGTGCCCCGCCTCGGCGAGGGCCGCGCCTATCATCGGCAGCCCAAGCCGCACGAAGTAGGACTTGGACCACAGGTGGCGACTCGGGGCGATGGGCTCGATCAGACGGATCTTCATGTGGCGTGGGTCCTCACTCTGCGGCGTCAGGGGCGCATAAGAGTCTGGACCTTTTCGCGAAAAGAGCAACCGGGGCGGCAATAATCAGGACAATAACGGTCTTCTTGACACAGGCCCGGCCGCGGGGGGAAAGACCGACAAAGACCATCGTGATCTCGACGAGGCATCTGGCGGCCTCCACCTCAGGATCGCTGGATCGGTGCCTCCGTGAGGCGAACGTCGACCAGGACAGTGATTTGATGGAAGTCGAGAACAAGGGCAGTCTCGAGCCTCTCGCTCCGGGCCGGAGGAGCGACCGAGTACGCTACTACCGTGAAGGGCGGGTGTGCGTGGAACATGGCTGCACCACCGTCCTCTCGATCTACAACCCCTCGTCGCGGTGCGCCGTGCACCAGCGGCGCGCCGATGTGATCCCGCTCAGGCGGCTGGAGTCCGAGGAGATGGAACGCAGCTGCGCCCAGTGCGGAGCGGCCTTCATGACGACCAACCCGAGACGCAAGTACTGCAGTTCGCGGTGTCGGTCCCACGCCTTCGCCGAGCGCGAGAAGCTGGCGCGTCGCGCGGCCGTGGCGATGGAAGAGCGCGAGCGGGCGGCGGCCTGAGGGCCGCCGCCGTCTCCCGCGGCGACACCGCCGCAGGAGGAACGAGACGGGCGCGCCGCGCACCTCGAGTGCCGGCGCGCCCGTCTGGTAGCCTGTCTCCGTGGACTACTCCTTCGACCACCCGATCGAGCGCCGGGGCACCGCCAGCTTCAAGTGGGACCTCCACGGCGGCGACCTGCTGCCGCTCTGGGTCGCCGACATGGACTTCGCCTCGCCGCCGCAGGTGGTCGAGGCGCTCGAGAGCCGCGCCGCCCACTGCGTCTACGGGTACTCCCTGGTGCCTGACTCCCTCGTCGAGGCGATCGTCCGGCACCTGGACCGTCGGTACGGCTGGCGCATCGACGGCGACTGGCTCGTCTGGCTCCCCAGTGTGGTGCCCGGGCTGAACCTCGCCTGCGACGCCTTCTGCGCACCCGACGAGGCCGTGCTCACAATCACACCCGTCTACCCTCCGTTCCTGGAGGCGCCCCCACAGCGCGGTCGGCGGCTGGCGACGGTGCCGGCCGAGGAGCACGACGGGCACTGGGAACTGCCTCTCGACGGCCTCGAGGCGGCGGTCGGCCCGGACACCCGCGTGCTCTTCTTCTGCCACCCGCACAACCCGTTGGGCCGGGTGTGGCGGCGGGAGGAGGTCGTTGCGGTGGTGGACTTCTGCCGCCGCCACGACCTCGTCCTCGTCAGCGACGAGATCCACTGCGACCTCGTCCTGGACGCGATCGAGCACGTGCCGGCGGGGCTGGCCTGCCCGGGCGACGCCGACCGCATCGTCACGCTCATGTCCCCCAGCAAGACGTTCAACCTGCCCGGCCTCAACTTCGCCTTCGCGGTGGTCGCGGACACGGCGCTGCGGCGCCGCTTCCTGGCTCCGGGCAAGGGGCTCCTGCCGTTCCCCGGCTGCTTCGCCGTCACCGGCGCCGAAGCGGCGTACCGGGAGGGCGGCGCGTGGCATGAGGCGCTGCTCACCTACCTTCGCGGCAACCGTGACGCCCTGGAGGCGTTCGTCGCCGCCGAGCTCCCACGCGTACGCATGACGCACGTCGAGGCCACCTACCTCGCCTGGCTCGGCGTGGACGAGCTTGGGCTGGATGACCCCGCCGCGGCATGCCGCTCCGCCGGGGTGGAGCTCTCGGCCGGGGCGGCCTTCGGCGACCCGGCCTTCCTCCGCCTCAACTTCGGCTGCCGTCGCTCGACTCTGGACGAGGCGCTGCGGCGTCTCGCCACGGTCCTCTGCTGAGCGACTCGCCGCGGCGGCGCGCGCGGCGCCGTCCCCTGCGTCCCCGGCGCACGCCGTCCCCCGCCCATCCTGATCTGCGCCGCAGGGCGTCGTCGCCGGCTCCGCGCCGACGCACGGCCCTTTGCTAGACTCACGAGTCATGAGCGACCCGCCACGCAGCACCAGACGGTCCGGCCGCCGGGTGCGGCGCGACAAGGCCCGCCTGTACCGGCGACGACGCCTCGTCGCCCTTGTCGTCGCCGTCGTCGTCATCGCCGCGCTGGCCGGCCTCGTCTGGGCCGCGGCGGGAGCCTGCGGCGCGGACGACCAGTCGGCCGCAGGCGCCGCGCCCTCCACCGCCTCCGCGGGCAAAGACGGCGGGACGAAGATGAAGCTGGCTCCGTCCCCCAGTCCGACCGCCTGGACGGGGCCGCCGTCCTCGAAGCTCAGACTCCGGCTGCGCGACACCATCGTCGATCCGGACATCGCTCCCAAGTCGGTGGTCAGCTCGGGGAATGGGTACGTCTTCGCGCAGAACATGATGTACAAGCACACGATCACGGTCTACGACACCACGACGCTCAAGCTCGTCGAGACCATTCCCGATGCCATCGACCCGGCGGAGTACCGCATCAGGGGACACGGGTCGGAGGACATCTTGGGGGCGCCCGTCGAGTGCGCCTTCCTGCCGGACGGGCGCTTCGCCTACGTCTCCCAGTACTCCATGTACGGACCCGGCTTCGTGGAAGGGCACGACAACGGGTCCCCGGGCCAGGCTTCCGACAGCTACATCTACCGCGTCAGCCTGGCCGACCTCGCCGTCGACAAGGTCATCAAAGTCGGCGAGGTGCCCAAGTACGTCGCCGTCACACCGGACTCGAAGTACGTCCTCGTCAGCAACTGGCAGTCGTTCACTCTCAGCGTCATCGACGTCCACACCAGCAAGGTCGTCAAGGACGTCCACCTCGGGCCGTACCCGCGCGGCATCGCCGTCTCGCCGGACTCGAAGACGGCCTACGTCGCCGTGATGGGCACCACCACCATCGCTGTGGTCGACCTCACCGACTTCTCGGTCTCGTGGATCGACGGCGTGGGCGCCGGCCCCCGACACCTCTGCATGGCCGGCGACGGCAAGTACCTCTACGCCACCCTCAACAACGAGGGCAACGTCGCCAAGATCGACCCGCGCGAGAAGGTCGTGGTCGACAAGGTCTACACCGGTGCGCAGCCGAGGAGCATGGCCATCGCTCCCGACGGCAAGTCCCTGTTCGTCGTGAACTACGACTCGAGCACCATGAGCCAGGTCCGCACCAGCGACATGAAAGTCCTGGACAGTGTCGGCACCAACGCCCTGCCCATCGGCATCACCTACGATGCGCCGACAAGAAGCGTGTGGCTCTGCTGTTACACCGGCAGCATCATGGTCTTCGACCAGGTGTGAGACCGGCCGTCTGATCGAGGGGAACGGCGACCGCAGCCCGGCTCAAGACGGCGGCAGGAGCGTCTGCACACCGGTCCCCGAGCCCGCGAGCACCACGTCGGCCGGCCGGCCGGCGAAGATGCCGTTCTCGACGACGCCGGGGATGGCGTCGAGTGCGACCTCGAGCCGAACGGGGTCGTCCAGCGTCAGTCCGGACACGTCGAGGATGACCAGGCCGTCGTCGGTGAGATAGCCGGGGCGGGCGGCGGCGCGACCACCGAGCGCGCGCACGCGCGCGCTCACGAGCGGCGCCGCCATGGGGACCACGGCGAGTGGGACCGGCGCGCCCTCCGGGTGGTCGCCGGTCGGGCCGTCCAGCCGGTCGCTGAGCTTGCTCTCGTCGACGACGCAGACGAAGAGCCGGGAGGCGCTCGCGACGATCTTCTCGCGAACGAGCGCCCCACCGGCGCCCTTGATGAGTCGCAGCTCGGGGTCCACGGTATCGGCGCCGTCCACGTACACGGCCGGCGCCGGCGCCTCGTCCAGCCCAACCACCCGGATTTCGGCGTCGCGGAGGGCGGCCGCCGTCGCCTCCGAGCTCGGGACGGCCGCGGCGACGAGCTCCGGGTGCGCGGCCAGCTGGTCGATGAAGAGAGCGGCCGTGCTCCCCGTCCCCACGCCGACGGTGTCGCCGGGCGTGAGATAGCCGAGCGCCGCCTCGGCGACGGCGCGTTTCTGCTCGTCCCGGGTCATAGACTACTCATGCCCAGGCCGCGGCCGTGGGAACCAGGCGGAGGAGGAACGATGAAGGCGAACGTGTTCGCGATCGGGACCGAGACGGATCCCGAGGACCCGGAGGGCTACAGAGCCGGAGCCGTCAAGCTCGGCCCCATCATCGGGGGCAGGGAGATCGGCGGCAGCATCTACGACCTGCCGCCCGGGCAGAGCATCTGCCCCTACCACTTCGAGTGCTCCGCCGAAGAGTGGCTCGTCGTCCTGCAGGGCAACCCCGTCGTGCGACACGTCGAAGGGGACGGCGAGCGCGAGGAGGAGCTTGAGCCGGGCGACACGGTGTGCTTCCCGCCCGGTCCGTCGGGAGCGCACAAGGTGACCAACCGGACCGGGGAACCGGTCCGCGTCCTCATGCTGTCCACCATGCCGGTGGTGGACATCAGCTACTACCCGGACAGCGACAAGTTCGGCGTCTGGCCCGCACCCGGAGAGGGGTTCCTGGTGCGGCGTACCAGCGGCGTCGACTACTACGACGGTGAATGACGTGAGCGACGCGCAGGCGCACCCTGGCGACGCCCCTCGCGACGCCGCCCGCGAGGAGATGTTCACACCGACAGCCGCCGACACGGGGGCGGCGCGCGAGCTGGCGGAGTGGGCACTCGCGCGCCTCGCCGGCCGGCGCGACGTGCTGCCGCCCGCAGAGCCGGGGGAGCCGCTGCCCCGGCTCGGCAAGGCGGGGGCAGGCACGGAGGCTGTGCTTGCGCTGTTCCGCGACGCGGTGGCGCCGACCGCCGTCCCGCCGGACCACCCCCGCTATCTCGCCTTCGTGCCCGGCACCCCGACGGTGGCCGCCGCTCTCGCCGACATGGCGCTCGCGCCGGCGATGATCTACGCAGGCACCCGCCTCGAGGGCGGGAGCGCCGTAGAGGCCGAGGAGGCCGTGATCCGCTGGCTGGCCGACCTCGCCGGCCTCCCGGAGTCCGCCGGCGGCACCTTCGTCAGCGGCGGGTCCATCGCCACCGTGAGCGCCCTTGCGGCGGCGCGCGGCGGCGGTCCGGAGTGGCGCCGGCGTCATCTCATCGTCGCCGGCGCCGCCGCGCACTCGTCCGTGGCCGCGGCGGCGCACATCATGGGCTGCGATCTGGTCACGGCGCCCGCGGCCGACGCGCACGGGCGCCTCGACGGCGCCATGCTCGAGCACGCGCTCGAAGGACTCGACCCGGACGACGTCGTCGCCGTTGTCGCCACCGCAGGGGCGACCAACAACGGCGCCTTCGACGACCTCGCCGGAGTCGGTGACGTGTGCGTGGCGCGGCGCCTGTGGCTGCACGTCGACGCCGCCTACGGCGGCGCGGCGCTGCTCTCTCCAAGGACGCGCCCGCTGCTCGAAGGCATCGAGCGGGCGGACTCGTTCATCGTCGACCCTCACAAGATGCTGTACTCCACCTTCGACTGCGCCGCCGTGGTGTACCGCGACCGAGACGCCGCCGGCCGCGCGCTCGCCCAGAGAGCCGACTACCTGGACGCCGTCTGTGACGACGACATGCCGAATCCATCGGACCTGGCCATCCACCTGACGAGACGGGCACGCGGCGTGCCGCTCTGGGCGTCGGTCCTCGCCTACGGCACCGACGCCTACGCCGCCGCGGTGGACCACTGCGTGGACATCACGGCCTACGCAGCCGGCCGGATCGACGCCCTGCCTGAGCTCGAACTGGTACTCGAGCCGTCGTTCACCGTCGTCGTGCTGCGACGGCTCGGCTGGTCGGGGCAGGACTACGCCGCGTGGAGCCGCCGCGCCATGGCACGGGGCGTCGGCGTCGTGCTGCCGACCAAACACGCCGGTGAGCCCTGCCTTCGGCTCTGCTTCGTCAACCCTCTCACGACGCGTGAGGACGTCGACCTGGTGCTCGCCGATCTCACACCGCCGACCAGCCCATCACCGCCTTGATCTCGAGGAAGTCCTCGAGGCCGAACACGCCCCACTCGCGGCCGTTGCCGCTCTTGCGGTAGCCGCCGAACGGTGCGTAGGCGTCGGTTGGGGCGCCGTTCAGATGCACCATGCCGGTGCGCATGCGGCTCGCCACGCGATGGGCGCGCTCGATGTCGGCCGACCACAGGTAGCCGGAGAGGCCGTACTCGGTCGCGTTGGCCAGCTCAATCGCGTGCGCCTCGTCCTCGAACGGCGTCAGGCAGATCACCGGGCCGAAGATCTCCTCCTGGAAGATTCGCATCTCCCGTGTGACGTCGGCGAACACGGTAGGCCGGACGAAGAAGCCCTTGTCGAGCCCGTCCGGCCGCTCCAGGCCGCCGGCCACGAGCCGCGCACCCTCGTCGATGCCGGTCTGGATGTAGCCGTGCACGGTGTCGAACTGCTTGCGCCCGGCCACCGGACCCATGAACGTCGTCTCATCGGTCGGGTCACCGACCGCGACGGAGTCCGCCGCGCGTGCCGCGACCTCGACGGCCTCGTCGTAGATCTCCCGCGAGACCAGCATGCGCGTCGGAGCGTTGCAGGACTGGCCGGAGTTGTGCATCACACCGAGCACGCCCGATCGCACGACCCTCTGCAC
>DAIQNY010000006.1:0-38810 GCA_036788155.1 Actinomycetota bacterium
GCCGACTCCATCCCGCCGATGCCGCTGCCGACCACCAGAGCGTCGTACTTGGTGGGTTCGTTCATGCGGTCGCCTTCCGGGATGGTCCCAGACCGGCCAGGGACGTCGAGTACTCGTGCATGTAGTTGGTGAACGGCTCGGCGCAGACGGAGCAGATCGCGGCCATGCGCACGCGCTGCGGCTCGTAGCCGTGCTCCTTGAGCAACTCCTGCGCGTCGGTCATGATGCCGGCCGTGCGCTCGCCGCAGTCCGCCAGGTAGGCGCACTCCTCGCCGTCGGCGGCGATGAAGACGCCGTCGAAGCCCTGCTGGATGGCGTACAGCACCCAGCTCGGCTTGATACCGCTGGTGCACGGCAGGCTGATGACCATGACGCTCGGCGAGTAGTGCATGTGCGAGCTGCCCGCCAGGTCGATGCCGGGATCCGAGATGTTGTTGGTGCTGAAGACCAGGATGCGGGGGCTGTACGCCTGGTCCTGGTGTACCGCGGCCTCGGCCATCGTCACTTCATCTTCTTGACGAAGAGGCGCATGTAGCCGGGCTCCTCGACGACGCCGAGGTACTCATGGCCCATCTTCTTGGCCCATGCCGGGAGGTCCTTGGTGGTACCGCTGTCGGTTGCCTGGACTTCCATGACGCCGCCGACGGAGACGCCTGGGATGCCCTTCTTGGCGGCCAGGATGGGGCCGGGGCAGCTGGTGCCGCGGGCGTCGACGATCTTCTCGGCCTGGATGGTGGTGAGGTCCTCTGACACGGTGATCTCCTTTTGTGCGCCTGGACGGACTTTGTGCTTGTGACTGCTTTCTCAAGCAACGAGCTGGCTCGTCGCTGTCCTGCCTTGTGTGTGGTCGCTGCTCCCCCTGGGTCGTCTGAGTTCGGCTTACGTCGACGTCGCTTCCGTCGACGCGGTGCGCAGTCGGGCTTCGAAGCGCTCGGCCGCGTGGAGGGTTTCACCCTGCTCCTCGTGCTGCTCCATCAGCGCCTGACGCATGAGCGCGCACGCCTCCATGAACTTGCGGTTGGTCACGCGGTAGTAGACGGTCTGGCCCTCCTTGCGCGAGACCACGAGCCGCCGCTCCTTGAGCACGCGCAGGTGCTGGGAGACGTTGTGGACGGAGATCCCGATCTCGGCGGCGAGGTCGCTCACGCACATCTCCTCGTCGCAGACTGCGTGCAGGATCGCTTGCCGGTGCTCGTTGGCCATGGCCTTGCAGAGCTCCGCATGCAGGCGGAAGAGCGCGTTGCGATGGGCGGCGTCGTCAGGCTCTCGTCCAGGCGTCTTGGGGGCAGGTAGCATTTGCATACTTGCTTATATACGCCTATCCGAATGGACGAGTCAACCCAGACGGATGCAGTCCGCTTCTTCAGATCCCGGAGGAGGTGGGATTGACGACCCGCGCCGTCCAGCCGGATGATGAACGCACACCCCGATCGTCCATCCGAACGACCGTATGGGTGCATGAGCGGCAGGAGTGACCATGGAAGAGCGCCTCGAACGCGAAGTGAACCAACTGCACGCCGGCATCTGTCAGGCGCTGGCCGACCCCAAACGTATTTTGATCCTGTACGAGCTGAACGAGGGGCCGAAGACGGTCACGGAGCTCACTGAGGCGCTCAAGGTGCCGCAGCCGACGGTGTCACGGCACCTCAAGATGCTGCGCGAGCAGCGGCTGGTGCACGGCGAGCGGGACGGCGTGAGCGTGCGCTACACGCTCACCGACGCCCGCGTCATCTCGGCCCTGGACACCATGCGCGCGGTGTTGCTCGGCAGCCTGGCTCAGCAGGGTGAGCTGGCCGACGGGCTCGCCTGAGATTCGAGCGCACGCGTGAGCATCACGACCTTCGAAGGGAAGGCGCCGCGGGTCGGCGAGGGATGCTGGGTGCATCCGTCGGCTGAGGTCTTCGGCGACGTCACGCTCGGCGCCCGCTGCTGGATCGGACCCGGCGCCCGCCTGCGCGGCGACTACGGGACGATCACGCTCGGTGACTGCTGCGCCGTGGAGGACAACGTCGTGGTCCACGCGCGCCCCGGTGAGATCTGCACCATCGGCGACTGGGTCACGCTCGGCCACGGCTGCGTGGTTCACAACGTCAAGTGGCTCGGCGACTATGCCGTCGTCGGCATGAATGCCGTGGTGAGCGACTGGGCAGAGGTCGGCGACTGGGCCGTTGTCGCCGAGGGCGCGGTGGTGCGTCAGCGCGCCGTGGTCCCGGCGGCGAGGATCGCCGCCGGCGTGCCGGCGCGCCTTCTGGACCGCGAGGTCGACGACGCCTTCCGCGCCGATTGGCGACGCTTCAAGCAGGTCTACGTGGATCTGTGCGCCCGATACGCCTGCGGCTACGGGTGCTGAGAGAGGCGTGAGACGCCGGCGGTCGCTTCGAGCCGGCGTCAGTCGTGAGAAGCTTGGCCGTCTCGGCCCGCCGCTGCAGGTGCTCGAGCACCCACGCTCCCGAAGGCTCGCGAGCGCTCACCGATGGTGCACGAGGACGTCGATCTCAGAAGAGACCCGAGACGCGCATGCCGGCGAGCACGACGTCGAGATCACGACGGAACGCCTTCTCGGACAGCACGTCGGCCAGCTCGGAGGCGAGTTGCCGGTCCATGGAGTGCGACGCCGGTGGGGCAGTTTCGTCCGCCAGGGCATGCTGCGCCCGGATGGCGGCCTGGGCGAGCATCACCATGAAGCCGGTCAAGAAGGCGTCGCAGACGCTCCACATGGCGACGAAGTGCTCCTCGCCGACATTCTGCTGCGCGTGAATGCTGCGGATGTGCGCGGCGTACTCCAGGACGGGCGACTCGAAGACGGGCGCTGCCGCGACCAGCGCGAACGCGCGTGGATGTCGCAGGGTCATCTCGCGCAGGGAGAGCGCCACCCGCCGCACGCTGTCGTCCACGGCCTCGCCCGGCACCTTCCGGACGTCGACCTCGTCGAGCAACAGGCCGACGATGTCCCGCTCGAGCGTCCGGCGGTCCGGCGTGTGGGCGTACAGGGTCATCGTCCCCACGCCGAGGGCCGTCGCCACCGCGCGGAGGCTGAGCGCCTCGAGTCCGTCCTGGTCGACGATCTCGAGCCCTGCCTCCGCGATCCGATGCCGGCTCAAGTGCGTGTGGATCCTTGGACGTCCCGGCCTTGACATGGGGCGGAGTGTACCAGAGGCTTTCCGTACGGCCTACGGTAATCGTGGGTCGGGAGAATCGGAACACCGGCTCTCCATCACGACCAGGGGGAGGTCTCATGAAGGGGATTCGCAGGGTGGCGGCCGCGCTTGTGACGGCCGGGCTGATCGTCGTGCTCGTGTTTGCGAGCGCGGCCGTCGCGAAGAAGCCGCGAGCGGCCGACACCGTGTTCAAGAACGGCTACGTCTACACCGTGAACGCCGGAAAGCGGGTCGCACAGGCCGTCGCGGTGCGTGACGGCAAGATCCGGTACGTCGGCTCCAACCGCGGCGTCCGCGCGTTCGTGGGCAAGAAGACCAGAGTCGTCAATCTCAAGGGCAGGATGCTCCTGCCGAGCTTCGCCGACGCGCACGCCCATCCCTCGGCCGCCGTCAGCTTCCTGTACGCGGCGAACCTGTATGGACTCGAAGGCACGGCGGCGTACAAGGCGGCTCTGCAGGAGTTCATCGACACGAACCCTGCGCTCGAGGCGTACCAGGGCAGCGGCTGGAGTGAGGCCGCCTACCCAGGCATAGGTCCGCTGGCCACAGACTTGGCTGGGCTGACCAGCAAGCCGATGGCGCTGTGGTCGGACGGCCACCACAGCCTCTGGGTGAACCAGGCGGCGCTCGATCTGGCAGGCATCGACAACACGACGCCGGACCCGATCGGCGGCGTGATCGAGCGCGTGCCCGGCAGCGGCGTCACCGATCCGCCCTACGGCACTCCTTCGGGGTGCCTCCGCGAGTCGGCGACCGACCTCATGATGGCGGTCTTCCCGGACTTCACGGTGGAGCAGTACAAAGAGGGCATCCTGTTCTACCAGCAGGCGATCGCCAATCCGGTGGGCATCACGCTCTCTCAGGATGCCGTGCAGTTCCCCGGTTCCAACACCGTACAGGCGCTCGAGGAGCTGGCCAGGGACCGCGAGCTGACGGTGCGCTTCCGCGGTTCGCTCCAGCTCTTGCCCAATCAAGGCGATGTGACGCCGCAGGTGGACGCAGCCCTCGCCGAACGAGCCATGCACAAGACGACCTTCTACCAGACCAACGCCGTGAAGTTCTTCGCCGACGGCGTCATCGAGGGTCATACCGGCTACTTGCTCGAGCCGTACGCGGACGCGCTCGCCTTCAAGGGCGATGCGGACTACCGTGGTGACCCCATCTGGCAGCCCACAGACTTCAACGCCGCCGTGATGAAGGCCGACAAGGCCGGCATGCAGATCCACGTACATGCCATCGGCGACGCGGCCGTCAGTGAGAGTCTCGATGCGATCGCCTACGCCCAGGCCGTGAACGGCCGGCGCAACCACCGTCCGATGATCACGCACCTGCAATTGATGGACTCGAACGACTTCGCGCGCTTCAAGAACCTCGGCGTGACGGCGCTGCCGCAGCCGTACTGGTTCCTGATGGACGACTACTACCACTTCGTTCAGGTACCGTTCCTCGGCCAGGAGCGCGCCGACCGCGAGTACCCGATGAAGAGCCTGTTCGACAAGGGTGTGCACGTGGCGTCGGGGAGCGACTTCCCCGTCACCCCGGATCCCAATGCCCTCGCGGCCATGCAGATCGGGGTGATGCGCTGGTACCCGGAGTCGTCCATGGGAGGTACGATCCCCGTGAGTGACATCCTGTGGCCTGAGGAGAGGGTCACCGTCCGGCAGATGATCCGCAGCTTCACGATCGAGGGGGCATACGCCAACTTCCTCGAGAAGACGACGGGTTCCATCAAGGTCGGCAAGTCGGCCGACATGGTCGTGCTCGCGCGCAACATCATCACGTGCAAGCCGGAGGACATCGGCGTGGGGAACAAGGTCCTGCTGACCGTGTTTCGTGGGGAAACGGTGTACCAGGCCGACGAGTTCTGAGCCGACCAGGCGCTGACAAGCCCCCCGGCGCGGCGCGGCCGACGAGCAGAGGCGAGGGCGGGCGGCCCGGAGAGCCGCCCGCCCTCGGTGCCTGACGAGAAGTCGCCGGGTCGGGCGGGTATCACTGAGCCATGAGCTACGTAGCCCTCCTCAGAGCCGTCAACGTCGGCGGCGTCACGCTGCAGATGACCGAGTTGCGGGCCCTGCTCGAGGGCCTCGGTCTCCACCACGTGCGCACCTACCTCCAGAGCGGCAACGCCGTGTTCGACGCTGCCGACGACGAGCCGCCGTCGGCGCTCGCGTCGGCCATCGCCCTGCGCATCCAGCGCGACGTCGGTCCCCGGGTCGGCGTGCTGGTGCTCACCGGCGACGCCCTGAACGACGTCGTGACCGCCAATCCGTTCCTGGCTGAGCCCACCGCGAGCGAGGAGGGATTGCACGCGACGTTCCTCTTCGGCGTCGAGGACTCGGGTGACTTCGGCGAGGCGTCCGAGGCGGCCTACAGCGCTGTGTACGAGGCCGCCTTTCGCCGACTGGAGCTGCCGGCGGACGAGGGTGAGGCGGCGGTGCTCGTAGGAGCGCCGCCCCTCGCCGCTCCGGTCGTCTACCTCAAGCTGCCGCACGGCTATGGCAGGAGCAAGCTGAACAACGGCTGGTTCGAGCGCAAGCTGGGGGCAGCGGCCACCACCAGGAACTGGCGGACGGTGACGGCCCTCGCCGGTATGGCCGCCGGCCGCACGGAGAGCGGTCGCTGACCGGCGCCGGTCAGGCTGCGCGCGACGCACCTCCGCCGCTCTGTCCCTGCAGCGTGTCGAGCAACTCCTCGAGGCGCTCCATGCCCTCACGGACGCCGGTCTCCATGCCGGCCTCCAGCATGGCGTCGCGGTCCTCCACCGACTGGTAGAGCGAGGTGATGCGCACCAAGGTCCGCCCCCCGCGTTCCTCGAACGTCATCGTGTCGAGAGAGACGTGTCCCGGCGCGCCCTCATACTCGAACGTCTGGACCGCGCCGTCGAGATCCGGGTCGCCGTGGAACACGCCGTGGAAGACGTACCGATTGCCCTGCCGGTCGTGGTGCGCGTAGCGGTAGCGGCCCCCGTCACGCGGATCGAACTCGTCGATGGTCATCGTCATCCGCCGCGGCCCCAGCCACCGGCTGAGCAGGTCGGGTTCCATGAACGCCCGGAACACCAGCAGGCGCGGGGCTTGGAACTCGGCGGTGGTGACGGTCTGCGGGACCCCCGAAGGGGCCGAGAGTCGGACGCTGGTCATGGGGTCCTCCCTATCGGTGCCGCTGTCTGATGACTACCCCGCCCCGCTGGGCGGTATGCTGGCGCTGAGCGGTAAGACCGTCGGAGGGTCTGCGGGTGGACAACGTCTGGATAGCGCTGGGGCTCACCACGTTCGCCGGCATGGCGACCGGCATCGGCAGCGCCATCGCGTTCTTCGCCAAGCGTACGAACTACCGGTTCCTCTCTATCGCTACCGGCTTCTCCGCCGGCGTCATGCTGTACGTCTCGTTCGTGGAGATCTTCGTCAAGGGTTCTGCCGCCCTCGGCGAGGAGTACGGTGACTTCACGGGCTATGCGCTGAACACGGTGGCCTTCTTCGGAGGGATGGCGCTCATCTTCGTGATCGACACGCTCATCCCGGCCGGCGAGAACCCGCACGAGACACACGCAGAGGCCGAGACGGCGCCGCTGCACGACGAAGCGGCGCCGCTGCCGGAGGGCTGTGTGCTCGCCGGCATCGTCGACGAGGAGCCGGGTCTGCACGACCACAGCGCCGATCACCACAAGCTCATGCGCATGGGCTTGTTCACGGCGCTCGCGATCGGGATCCACAACTTCCCTGAGGGGCTCGCCACGTTCCTGGCCGCTCTTCAGGACCCAGGACTCGGCATCGCGATCGCCATCGCCATCGCGCTGCACAACATCCCCGAGGGCATCAGCGTGTCGGTGCCGATCTACTACGCGACGGGCAAGCGGCGAAAGGCCTTCGTGTACTCGCTGCTGAGCGGTCTCTCCGAGCCGGTGGGAGCCATTCTCGCGTACTTCGTGCTCGTCCTCGTGCTGGGCGGCCGCGGCGCGGAGGTCCCGCAAGCGGTCATGGGCATCCTCTTCGCCGCCGTGGCCGGCATCATGGTCTACATCAGCCTCGACGAACTGCTGCCGACCAGCCGCGCGTACGGCAAGGGTCACGACAGCCTCTACGGGCTTGTGGGCGGGATGGCCATCATGGCGATGAGCCTCGTGCTGATGAAGTAGCGCATGGTCCTCGACGTCGTCTTCGTCGTCGCCGGACTGGTGCTGCTCGCAGGCGGCGCCGAGGGTCTTGTGCGTGGCGCCGGTGCCGTGGCGCTGCGTCTGGGCGTGGCGCCGCTGGTCGTCGGACTCACTATCGTCGCCTTCGGGACGGGCAGCCCCGAACTGGTGCTGAGTATGCAGGCCGCGGCGAGCGGCAACGGCGGGATAGCCCTCGGCAACGTGGTGGGCTCCAACATCAGCAACATCGCCCTGGTGCTTGGGGTGGCCGCGCTGGTTCGGCCTATGGCCGTGCAGGCGCGGCTCATCCGGCGGGAAGTGCCGGTGATGATCGTCGCCACCTTCTTCGTTGCGGCGCTGCTGTGGGACGGCGGTCTGAGCAGGCCGGACGGCGCCGTCCTGCTCGCCGGTGCCGTCGGCTACGTGGTCTTCGCGTACATCGGCGCGCGACGCGGGGACGCGCCGGTCGTGGCCGAGGAGTTCGACGCGGCCCTCAAGCGCGAGCAGCGCCTCTGGGCCGAGGTACTGCTGATCGTCGCCGGCCTGGCGGCACTCCTGCTGGGGGCCACGGTCCTGCTGCGCGGCGCCGTGGATCTGGCGACGGCGCTCGGTGTGAGCGAGGTCGTCGTCGGGCTCACCGTCATTGCCATCGGGACCAGTCTGCCCGAGCTCGCGACCTCCGTGACGGCCGCGCGTCGTCGTCAGGCGGACGTGGCGTTCGGCAACGCCGTCGGATCGAACGTCATCAACATCCTCGCAGTCCTGGGCGCGGCCGCGCTGGTGCGTCCCATTGCCGCGGGCGGGCTGCGCCCTCTGGACGTGACCGTGTTCCTGGTGAGCGCCGTGATCCTGTTGCCGCTCATGGCGCGCGGCGCTGTGCTGAACAGGTGGGAGGGTGGCGTGCTCGTCGCCGCCTATGCAGCCTACATCATCTCGCTCGCCGTCTGAGGGACCGTGAAGAACCGCCTCCGATGCTGGTAGGGTGGCGCCGCCGGAGCGACAGGACGGAGGATGTATGCAGACGTTCATCGAGGCGAAGCCGCTGGTACCGTTCCCCGCGTACGCGGAGGAGCGCGCCAGAGCGGTAGGCGCGATCGTGTGGGACGACCTGGATGCCCCGGTGGTCGACGTGGTCCGGGCCTTCAACGAATTGCCGCACGCCTTCACGCTGCAGTGTTGTCATGGGCACTTCCTGACCGCGCGAGGGCAGGACGAGCACGACCTGGCGCCGCTCCCCGAGGGACACCACGGCGCCGTCCGCTACCGCATCGCATACATGGCGTTCTGTGTGGACGACGACGCGGCCGGAAGGAAGTTCCTCGAGCGCGCGGCCGGCCTACCGGCGCTGCTGGACCCCGCCTATGTCCAGTTCGGCTGCGCGGACTGGTTCTGGCAGCAGTGGGTGGACTCGTACGTGCTCCAGGTCGAACCGGTCGCTCACCGCTTCGAGGATCAGGCCTCTCTCAGCGCCGGCGAGGCGCTGCGCACGCAGAGTGTGCGCGACGCGTTCTTCGAGGAGTTGCGTGACCTGCTGACGGAGGAGCGGCGGCGGGTCGGCTGAGCGGGCATGGCCGTCAGTCCGCTGCGCTCTCCTCTTCCCTGAGGAGCCAGAGTACGCGGCGGTGCGTGAGGGAATAGTGCACGGCCACCAGAAGCATGAAGACGATGCCTGCCTCCTCTGCGCCGGTCGCCACCAGGGAGGTGCCGGCTCCCGTGAAGTAGCCGGCCTCGATGATGAGCCGCACCCAGCCAGGCACGGGGACCCTCGGCTTCGACGACCCGTCTCCGGGAACGCGGAACACGTCCCAGACGACCAGGGCCACGATCAGGGCCAGCAGCGTCCACGCGTACCGGATGTAGTCGCCGTGCACGGCCCATGCCCAGTAGCCGTAGGCGAGAACGGCGGTGATCTCGATGAAGGCGCAGAGCGCCCTGTCGAACGGATACAGACTCACCGGCTGAGCGGCGCGGAGGGGACAACGGCGCAGCCGTCGTCCCGGCTCCGGCAGGTGATGGCGGTTGGCACCGGGGGCTACACTCCTCGCGTCGGTCCACCCTGCCCGGCTGCCGGGCGGCCTGCGGCGCCGGCAGCCGGTGTTGCCAGTATGGTACACGGTCCTCGGGGCGGCTGTCGCGGCGAGGGCGACATGGCCGGTGGGCTCGTGCACGTGCTGAGGACTGCCCCGGCGGCGAGCAGGGCACGACCAGTCCGAGGGATCAAGGAGGATCGACATGGACGACACCCCTGTGAGGCGCGCCACCGGCAAGGAGCTGCACGAATGGTTCGAGATCCTCGAGTCGCACGATGCCCGCGACCTGCCGCACAAGGACATCGCCCGACTGCTGGCCACGGAGTACGACGTCCCGGGCTGGTGGAGCCAGAACGTGACGGTGGAGTACGAGAAGCACATCGGCCGCCGGGAGACGGGCCAAACGCAGAGCGGCGAGTACGAGGCGACCGTGACCAGGACACTGCCGGGAACGATGGACGAGGTGCTCGAACGCTGGACTGCCCACCTGCCTGCTGATCCGGCGGCCGCCACGTTCGACGGGCTCGAGTTCGTCGGCGCACCGAGCGTCAGCAGAACGGAGAAGTGGCGCTACTGGCGGGTCGCGCTCGCCGACGACTCGCGCGTGACGGTGACGGTTGGGGAGAAGCCGGGCGGCACGCCAGCCGGCGGCCCGGCATCGACCCTGTCCGTCACCAGCAGCAAGCTGCCCACTCGCGACGATGTCGCCCGCTGGAAGCTGTTCTGGAAGGCGTACCTCGCCGAGTTGTAGGCTCCAGCCGGTCGGAGAGTCCTCACCGGCACACGGAGATGCGCTGATAGCCTTCTCGCGAACGGAAGCCGAAGCCGAGGCCCCTGTCCACAGCGACGTGCGCCGCCCACACGGCGCCGGACGCGAACACGAGCGGTGGCAACCATAGTCCCGCGGCCATGAGCGCCAGGGGCATCCAGAAGCTGTGGGCGACGTTGTAGAAGCGCACCGCGCGCGGATGCAGGCGGCCTTGTTCGAGGCCTGGAGCTGCGCCGTAGAGCAGGGCGACGTCGGGCAGTACGAAGAACGAGAGCGCGGCCCAGGTGGCGCCGCCGAAACGGATCATCTCGATGAGGGCGAACGCAGTCAGCCCGGCGCCGAGCAGCAGGTAGATGATGCGCTGGGTACGCCCGAGGCACTCCTGGGGTCGTGAGGTTGGCATCGTCCTCCTCCTCGACGGGGGTCGTCGAGGACTGTACCCGGAGGCGCGCGGACAGAAGCGGCGGAAGAGTCGGGGTAGACTGCCTCAGCACATCTGACCCTGCGAGGAGACCACCCATGAGCTCACCAGACCTCCGTGGACTGCAGACGCTTGCCGTCCACGCCGGCGAAGGCCCCGACCCGACCACCCGCGCATCCGCCCCCAATCTCGTGATGTCGACCACGTTCCTCATCGACCCGGACATCGCCTTCTCGGCGGAGGAACTCGAGCCGGATGCACCGTTCGTCTACACGCGCTGGGGCAATCCCACCGTGCGCCAGCTGGAGGAGAAGCTCGCGGCTCTGGAGGGTGCCGAGGCCGCGATCGGGTTCGCCAGCGGCATGGCGGCCATCTCCGCCCTGCTCACGTACGCTCTTCGCCCCGGCGACCACCTCATCATGAGCGATGTGGCCTATGCCGGAGCCTCGGAGCTCGTCAGCGGCATCGTGACGCGCGGCGGCGTGGAGGTGAGCAGAGTCGATCTCTCCGACCTGGCCGCGCTCGAGGCGGCACTCCGTCCCACGACCAGGCTCGTGTACGCCGAGACGCCGGCCAACCCGATCCTGCGCCTCACCGACGTCGAGGCCGTCGCCGAACTGGTGCATGCCGCGGGGGCGCGGTTCGTCGTGGACTCGACGTTCGCGACGCCTGTCGCCCTGCGGCCGATCGAGCTCGGGGCGGACTACGTGCTGCACTCGCTGACCAAGTACATCGGCGGCCACGGCGACGCCGTGGGCGGCGCGCTGCTCGGCGCTGCCGAGGATCTCGCCGCCATCCGCCGCGGCCCCGGCATCCACGTGGGCGGCGCACTCAGCCCGTTCAACGCCTGGCTGATCATGCGGGGGACGGCGACCCTGCCCGTCCGCATGCGTGCGCATGCGGAGGGCGCCCTCGCCGTCGCACGCTTCCTCGAGGGTCATCCCCGGGTCACCAAGATCCTGTACCCGGGACTGCCCTCGCACCCGCAGTACGACCTGGCGCGCCGACAGATGAAGAGCGCCTCCGGCATGGTCTCGTTCCAGGCCGAGGGCGGTCCGGAGACGGCTCGCCGGTTGGCGCGCGAGCTGAAGACGGTGCACTACGCGGTCTCGCTCGGGCACCACCGGAGCCTCGTGGTCTACCTCCACACCGCCGACCTCATGAGGACGTCGTTCCGGATGAGCGAGCAGCAGGAGGCCGCCTACCGGGCGTACGCCGGTGACGGCCTCTTCCGTCTCTCAGTAGGGCTCGAGGACGCGGCCGACATCATCGCCGATCTGGAACAGGCGCTGTAAGCATCGGCGTCGCCAGGTTCGCGACTGCTTCAAAGGCTTCGAGGACGCGCTCAAGACCGTCCGCGTGTCGGATGCGGTCGGCGTGTGAGCTGGAGTAGAAGCCTCTGACGCCGTGCGGCGTGCTCGCCGATCACGGCACGTTCAGCTTGTCCATCACCCCGTAGACGAAGAACGCCGGCCACACCAGAGCCTGGATCACGCCCCACACGCCGTCCCAGAACCCGTTCGCCGTGCTGATGTAGTACACCAGCGCGCCGATGAACCCGAGCCCGTACACCGCACCGGCGCCCGCCGCTCCCGCATTGCCCTTGTTGTCGGCCATCGCAGATCCCCCTTCGCGTCTTTGGCAGGAGTCTACTGCCTGATGACGGTGCAGAGTTGACACCGGACCACGTGCGGTACATGATGTACCGGTAAACCAGATTCGTTTTTCGGTATCCAAAGGGAGCCATGCCCTCGAGCGCAGATGAGATCGCGATGACGTTCATGGGTCTCGCCCTTCGGTATGGGTCCCGGCGCACGACGGTCGAAGACCTTGCCAGGACTCTGAAGATCTCGAAGAAGACCATCTACGAGCACTTTCGCAGTAAGGAGGCGATGCTTGAGCGCGCGCTCGAACTGACGGCGCTGGAGCAGCGACGACGGGTGGAGTCGCTGCTGACCGAGTCGACCGCGCTGGAGCGCGCGCTCCAGGTCACGAGGATCGCGCTCGCCGACGCCCGGGAGGGCTTTGCGCGGCACCCGGGCGTCGAGCTCGTCGATCCCGAACTGCAGGCGCAGGTCAACGATCGCGTGTACGGGCCGCTCGTGCGCGACCTGCTGGAGCAGGGCATGGCGGCGGGCGAGTTCGAGGTGGCCGACGTGGACATGACGAGTCGCTTCATGCAGGCCGTCGGCCTGGAGGCTGTTCGCCAGATCCGTGACGATCCGGGGAGCCGGGTAGAAGAGGCGACCTTGCAGGCGATGCGGAGACTGATCACCGGAGAGGGTACGCCGCCTACCATGTCAGACCAGAGACGCAAGAAGAAGGCCACGAGGAAGTAGCGGGGTGAGTGAGATGAAGCAGGTGCTGATCGTCTACGGAACGAGATACGGATCGACTGGTGAAGTCGCCGAGGTCGTGGCCGCCACGCTGGAGGAGCAGGGCCTGGCGGCTGACCTCAAGCCGGCGCGTGAGGTGCGTTCGCTTCAGGGCTACGACGCCGTTGTGCTCGGCACGCCGCTGTACCTGGGGGCGCTGCACAAGGACGCGCGAGCCCTGCTCGAGAAGAACGAGCGAGAGCTCGCGGGCCTGCCGCTGGCAGTCTTCGCGCTCGGGCCCATCAAGGCTGCGGATGGACTGGACGGCTCGCGCGAGCAGTTCCTCACCGCGCTCGCGAAGGCGCCGGGAGTCACGCCGGTGGTCACCGGCGTCTTCGTCGGCGCCTACGACCCGGCGCGGCTCGGCTTCAGGGACAAGATGCTCGCCGCGCTGCCTGCAAGCCCGCTGCACGGCGAGCCCGCCCACGACGACCGCGACTGGGACGTCATCCGGACCTGGGCACGGAGGCTGCCGGACCTGCTGTGGAACGAGGGCGCGGAGCCCGGCGAGACGCTGCTGTCCGCGTAGCCGGCGGCTCTCTAGTCAGAGAGAGCCAACTGCGCCGCCAGCCGTGAGTGCGCGTCGCGCGCCGAGGCGCGCACGGCAGCGTCCGGGTCGTGCACCATGAAGCTGAGGAAGGCCAGGGGGCGGGGGTCCATCGTCTCGCCGAAGGTGTTCACCGCCAGGAGCCTGTCCGAGCGCGACCACGTCCGGACTGCTTCGCGCACGGCGTCGAGCGACGCGTCGTCGGCCGCGAAGACCAGTCGCCAGAGGGCGTCGAAGCGGTAGCGCCGGTCCGGGGAGTAGAGCATGGGCATCGGCGCCATGTCCTCGGTCTCGCCCTCGGCAGTCACCTGATTGACGTACTTGCCGCAGTAGCGACAGACGATCTCGTCCGCGGCCATGGGTACCTCGCAGAAGGGGCACGGGATGGTTTGTCCAGGCGCGACGGGGCGTACCGACTGGTCCGGCTGGGTGATCGGCCTGGCCTCTCCGCCCCCCATGCCGGGGGCGAGGTCCGGTCGCGCGTGGCCCAGCGTCGCGTCGTTGATGCGCCGGAACACGTCGTCCACCCTGCCGCGGCTGTAGATCTGGTCGAAGGCCTTGAGCAGCTGTTCGGGAACCTCGGAGACGACGAGGGTCTTCGCGGCGCGGTCGCCCAGCCGCTGATTGCGCGGCGACGCGACGATCGCCGCGACACCCGGCAGCGAGAACAGCAGGTTATCGATCAGACGGAGCACGGTCCGGACGAGCGCTGCACCGGGGCCGCAAGACTTGCCGTCGGCGGCCCGTACCACGCGCAGACCGAACAGCCGCTTGCCGAGTGTGGTGCCGGTGAGACCTTCACAGACGGCGAAGTAGGCAAAGTCCGCGGCGAGCGTTGCGGCTATGGCCGTGAGCACCGGCGTCTTGGTCCCGAGCATCAGGCCCACCACCATGCTGACGAGGAACGTGTCGACGAAGAAGGCGAGGCCGCGCGTCAGCGGACCTTGGGGCACAAGGACGGTTCCGGGGCGTCGGCCGGGCAGCGTGGGCGGTCTGTTGGGGTGAGGGACCATCTCAGTCGTCTCGTCCACGAGTATGCGCTCCGGCGCACGGAGGCGCCACCCGGTCCCGGCCTGTGGCTTTGAGCGTCATGGAAGCGACTCGCGGACGGCCGGCGACTCCGTCGCAGCCTCACCGCCACGGTCCGGGCCGCGGCCCGGACCGCCGGCCTCACCTCTGGCTACGTATTTTCTCGCTGCGAGCGCTCCGAGAGCGTAGAATCGAGGGGGTCGGAGGCTGTGGGGGCCTCCGCACGTGCTGAACGGGGGCCTACATGAAGTCCTGGACGCTCTGGGCCGGCTCGTCGCTGGCCTGCGTACTCCTGCTGCTGGCGACGGTGACGCCGGCAGCGGTCGCGGGTGTCTCCACCGGAGACGGTGTGTGGAAGTGGCAGAACCCGTTGCCGCAGGGCAACTCCGTCAACGGCGCTTGGTTCCGGAACGCCGAGTACGGCTGGATCGTAGGGGACAACGGCACGCTCATCCACACGGCCGATGGCGGAGCGACGTGGAGCGGCCGGACGTCGGGCACGGTCTTGCCCCTGAACGCCGTCTACTTCGCCGACGCCGAGCACGGGTGGGCGGTCGGCGGCGGATTCACCACCAGCATCAAGTATCCACCGCTGCCGCCGACGATCGTGGCGACGACTGACGGCGGCGACACCTGGCACGGTCAGCCTCTGTGGGTCGACGGCAGCACGAGCCTCGGCATCAACTTCATCCTCAATACCGAGTTGCACTCGGTCTACTTCAAGGACGCCCTGCATGGATGGGCGGTCGGGCGCACCTATCACTACAAGAAGTTCAAGTACTACGGGCTGCTGCTGAAGACGGCGAACGGAGGCAAGAGCTGGCAGAGGGTCGGCGAGGACGTCATCGCCGGGGAGTGCCTGCGCAAGATCTGCTTCACGGACGCGAAGCGCGGCTGGATCGTCGGTGACGATGATCTTCTGCTGACGACCGACGGCGGCGCGCACTGGTCGGCGCAGGCCGGGCCGGGCGGCAACTCCGTCGGGTTCAGCGATCCCTCACACGGATGGGTCGTGGGACTCGACGGCGCGGTCAGCAGGACCGTCGACGGCGGGGCGACCTGGGCCTCGTCGAGCCTACCGACGTGGGAGGACTTCCTCGAGATCTTCACGCCCGACTCGGATCACGCGCTCGCCCTTGGCGGAGAGGGGACGCTCTTCTGCACCGACGACGGGGGAGCGCACTGGACCACGCAGCAGTTGGGCGGTCCCACAGTGATCGTCTCGACCATGTGCTTCGGGGACGCGACTAGGGGCTGGATCATGGGGACGCTGCACGAAGTCTCGACCGGAAGACCGATGAGCTGCTACGTCAGAGAGACGTCAGACGGCGGCGCCACGTGGGCTCCGCCGCCGGCGTTCGTCACGGCCGACCTCGAGGACGTCTCATTCGTGAGCCGCACCCAGGGATGGGCCGCCGGCGTGGACGGCACCGTGATGGTGACGACCGACGGCGGCGGTCACTGGGCGACTCAGGCAGCCCCGGTCGTCGCCGACCTCAACGACGTCGACTTCGTCGACGCGCTGACCGGCTGGGCCGTCGGGGACGGGGGCACCATCATCGCCACCGTCGACGGCGGCCTCACCTGGAACCAGCGCGCTCCCATCCCCGGCGTGGATCTGGACGCGGTGGACTTCATCGACACGCAGCACGGCTGGATCGCCGGAGCGGGCTCAGTGCTCGCCACCGTCGACGGCGGCCTCACCTGGACCTCCTCGTACGTCGGCACCGGTGAGTGGGCGGCGACAATCGAATCCGTCAGTTTCGTGGATGCGCAGCACGGCTGGGCCGCCGGCGTCCTGCCGGCCAAGATGACCATCAACGGTCCGAGGGGCTGCGTGTACGGCACGGACGACGGCGGTGCGACCTGGACGCGCGAGTACGTGCACGACTACCTCAGGATGCACTCGGTGTGGTTCTCGGACCTCCAGCATGGTTGGGTCACTGGCGCTCAGAAG
Organism: Actinomycetota bacterium; assembly: GCA_036788155.1. GTDB lineage: Bacteria > Actinomycetota > Thermoleophilia > UBA2241 > UBA2241 > CAIXSE01. The sequence continues at coordinate 16,419 of DAIQNY010000006.1, forward strand.
CAGATCATCAGGACAACGGACGGTGGAGAGACCTGGGACAAGTGCACCGTCCTCACCGAGTGGGCCGACGACACGTCCATGAACTCCATCATGTTCATCGACGACCGCCATGGCTGGGCGGTCGGCACGGGCGGGTACATCCTCGCGACCAGCGACGGAGAGCACTGGGTCGAGGAGAACTCAGGCACGACCCGCGATCTGTACGGGGTCTCGTTCGTCGACGAGGGGCACGGCTGGGTGGTCGGCGCCGGCGGCGTTATCCTCGAGGACCCCGGCCCCCTCTGCCGCGCCCCCAGCAAGTGCGTCGTCCGCCGAGGGAAGAAGGCCAGCCTCAAGTGCCGGGTCTCGGACGCCGCCGCGGTCAGGGTGACCGTGACCATCGTGATCCGCAACTCGCGTAACCGCCGTGTCAAGACGCTCGAGTTGCGGAACAAGCTGCCGAACCGCACGCTCACGGCGACCTTCCGCTGCCGGCTGGCGCGCGGCACCTACCGGTTCTACGTCCACGCCACCGACAGCGCCGGCCGAAAGGCAGCTGTGCCGGCGGTCAACAAGCTGATCGTGCGGTAGCGAAGGGCTCCACCAGGCCGTTGTGCCGGCTCCAGGCCACTGGGCCCATCGGTCAACGACGAGCTGACCGGGGGCAGACCCTGAGTCCCGATGGACTTATCGATCTGCGTCGACGTGCGGTCGTTAGCCGTGGGACTGCACGGGAAGGGACCGAACGAGGAGGAGCGACGAGGAGGAGCACCATGCACGAGAGGCCGACGGACGAACTCCGCCGCGAGCACGAGCTCATCCTGCTGGTGGTGGGGGCGATGGAGCGGGAGGCCGGAGCGATCGAGGCCGGGGCGCCGGTCAATCGGGTGCGTGTGGCCCAGATGATGGACTTCGCACGAAACTTCACGGACGGCTGTCATCACCGCAAGGAGGAGGAGATGCTCTTCCCGGCGCTCGCCGACCGCAGTGGCGCGGCGACGGAGCCCGTGAGGACGCTGCTGAGCGATCACCGGGCAGGGCGTGACGCCGTGAGCGAGGTCGACAGGGCGCTGCCCGACGTGGACGTCGACGAGCGTGACCGGACCGTGGTCGCGGACAATCTCGAGCTGTACGCCCTGCTCCTGCGTCGGCACATCGCCAAGGAGGACATGATCCTCTTCCCTCTCGCGGACCTGGTCTTCAGCGGACTGGAGCAGGAACTGGTAGCGGGTGAGTTCCGCCGCATAGAAGAGCGTGGCGCGGGACCCGGAGAGTACGAGCGCTATCAGGCTTTGGCGCGACAGCTGGCGCGCACGGCCCCCGCCGGGTTCCAGGATCCGAGGATCGCGGCGTAGTCGGCGGTGGGAACAGTCCCTCCATGGACCGGCGCACGATAGGAGTCCTCGAGGTCTCGCTCGCGGGGCTCGGGACGAACAACTTCGGCCGGCGTCTTGACGAGGAGGCCACCCGCCAGGTGGTCGCCGCCGCCCTGGACGCCGGCATCACGCACTTCGACACGGCCGACACCTACGGCGAGGGCCGCTCCGAGGAGTACCTGGGGCGCGCCCTCGGCGCGCATCGGGACGAGGTCGTCATCGCATCCAAGTTCGGGTACCGGGGTCCGCCGCGCGGAGGGGGCCCGCAGGCGGAGTGGGTACCGAGGGCGGTCGAGGCCAGCCTACGCCGCCTGGGGACCGACCGTCTGGATCTTGTCTACTACCACAAGCCGGATTCGCGTACGCCGATCGTGGATACCCTGCGGGTCCTGGGCTCGCTGCTCGAGCGCGGGCTCGTGCGCGAGATCGGCTGCTCCAACTTCACAGACCGTCAGCTCGATGCCGCGGCGCAGGCGGCCGGCGAACTGGGGCTGCACGGCTTCGCGGTGGTGGAGAACGAGTACAGCCTTCTGGAGCGCGAGCCGGAGGGCGGCGACCAGGCGGGTGAAGGGACGCTCGCCGCTGCGCTCCGGCACGACATGGCGTTCGTGCCGTACTTCCCGCTCGCGTCGGGCCTTCTGAGTGGGGCCTACAGGCGCGGTCGGCCGACGCCGCAGGGCTCTCGCCTGGGCGGCGACGGTCGCCCGGCCGACAAGGTGATCGGCGGCGGCCGGATGACGGTGATCGAGCGGCTTGCCACGTATGCAGAGCGTCGCGGGCACACCCTGCTCGAGCTCGCGCTGTCGTACCTGGCTGCGCGCGCGCCGGTGGCCTCAGTCATCGCCGGCGCGACGAAGCCCGAGCAGGTGCGGGCGAACGCCGCCGCCACCGGCGCCTGGCAGCTCGATCCGGAGGAACTCGCAGACGTCGCCCGGCTCGCGGCGAGCTGAAGTCAAGGCGAGCCGGCGGCGGGCCCGCTCCGGATGCGAAGGCCGACGGCGGGACGGCGTGGCCGCCGTCGGCCCGGGAATCTCCAAAGAGTCAGCGTGTATGGTCGGTCATCCGCTCACTCCGGAGCATCCTGGAGGCGAGGGCTCATGTCCCGTTCTACTCAATACCTTCTGATGACTCTGGTCGTCGTGGGGTTCGTCATCGCCGCCTTTCTCGTGTACAGCGTCACCGCGGGCCCGAGTCCGGACGAGGCGACCGCCGCCGCCACGCCGAGCCCAAGTACGGGCCTCCCGGTGGCGACGGCGGAACCGGTGCCGCCAGAGCAGGCCGCCCCAGCGGCCGGCTTCTCGCCCGCGGACATCTACCGCAGGAGCGCCGCCGGTGTGGTGCTCGTGCAGGCTGCCTTCGGCGGCGAGTCGGGGCCTCACGCCGGTCTCGGCGAGGCGCTCGGCAGCGGATTCGTCGTCGACGAACGGGGCACCATCCTGACCAACGCGCACGTCGTGGCGCAGAACGGACTGGACGCCGAGCAGGTCTGGGTCTCGTTCCGGAACGGGCAGGAGGGCGCCGGCGGCCGCATCGAGGCCGAGGTCGTCGGCGTCGACCAGACCACGGACATCGCGGTCCTGCGGGTCGACCCCGAAGGGCGAGAGCTCACCCCGCTGCCGCTCGGCGACTCCTCGCGCGTCGTGATCGGACAATGGGTGGTCGCCATCGGCAACCCGCTGGGCTTCGACTTCTCTCTCACCGTCGGGATAGTCTCCGGGGTCGGGCGCGACCTGCAGGCTCCCAACGGCGCCATCATCCCGAACGGCATCCAGACCGACGCCGCCATCAACCAGGGCAACTCCGGCGGGCCGCTGCTGGACCAGGACGGCAACGTGATCGGCGTCAACGAGCAGATCGCGACCACGTCCGGGTCGTTCAGCGGCCTGGGGTTCGCCATCCCCATCAACCTCGTGAAGTCGGTGCTGCAGCAGATCGAGGAGACGGGTGAGGTGCGGCACGCATTCCTGGGCATCCAGGGGCAGACGATCACGCCGACCCTCGCCGACGTGCTGGACCTGCCGGCCGACCAGGGCGTGCTCGTGGTCTCGGTGCAGGACGGTACAGCGGCGGCGGAGGCCGGTCTCAGGGGAGGCGACGAGACGCGCACGATCCAGGGGCAGCCCTTCACCGTGGGCGGCGATATCATCACGGACCTCGACGGCGACCCTCTGGCCGGCATGGAGGAGCTCGCGTCGCGGATCGCACAGATGAGGCCAGGCGACGAGGTCACGCTGACCGTGTTGAGGGACGGCTCCTCGACGGACGTGACGGTGACGCTCGGGGAGAGGCCCAACGAGTGAGCGGCCGGACCAGTACGGGGCGCCGCAGAGCGGCCGCGACGGTCGGCGGAATGGGATGAGGCGAGTCGGGCAAGACCAGTCCTTATAACCCGACGTAAGGGAAGCAGGTGAGCGGACAGCCGATCATCCTCGTCGTCGACGACGATCTCACAAGCCTCACGATCACCGAGCAGGAACTGCGCAAGCGATACGGCAGGGACTACCGGGTGCTGGCGAGGCAGTCCGCTCTGGCGGCCCTGGACGAGTTGCGCCGCCTCAAGGCTGCCGGGCAACCCGTCGCCCTCATCCTCGCCGACCAGATGATGCCGGAGTTGGCGGGCCCGCTGTTCTTGGGCGAGGCACGGCTGATCGACCCCGTGGCCAAGCGCGTGATGCTGGTCTCCTGGGGAGACCGGAACGCGCCGCAGGCCATCCTTGACGGCTGCGCCGTTGGCCAGATCGAGTTCTTCATCACCAAGCCCTGGCACCTGGCACCCGACGAGCGCTTTCACAGCGAGGTCGCGGGCTTCCTCTACGAGTGGGCCCGCCAGCAGCGCCCTGTGTACGAGGCCGTGCGGGTCGTCGGCGAACGCTGGGCGCCACGCTCACACGAGTTGCGCGACCTGCTCGGCCGCAACGGCGTGGCCTACGGCTTCTACGACTCGGACTCGGAGGAGGGCCGGGAGATCCTGCGGGACGCCGGCATGGACGAGGCTCCCAGACTGCCGGTGGCCGTCGTCTTCGGCGGTCGCGTGCTCGTCGACCCGAGCAACCGCGAGGTCGCCGAGTCGCTCGGGGTGCGCAACCGGCCATCCGCCGGCGAATGCGATCTCGTCATCGTCGGCGCCGGGCCGGCCGGTCTCGCCGCCGCGGTCTACGGCTCGTCCGAGGGCCTAGGCACTGTGGTGCTCGAGCGAGAGGCCCTCGGTGGTCAGGCCGGACAGAGCACGATGATCCACAACTACCTCGGCTTTCCGTCTGGAATCTCGGGCGACGAACTGACGTCGCGTGCCTACGAGCAGGCCTGGCAGTTCGGGGCGGAGTTCCTGTTCTCCAACGAAGCCGTCGGCCTGCAGCCGGACGGAGACGCCTATACGGTCCAGCTCTCAGACGGATCGCCGCTCCGGGCTCGCGCGGTGATCCTCGCGATGGGGGTCAGCTACAGGCGTCTGACCATGCCCCGCCTGGATTCGTTCCGCGGATCGGGGGTGTTCTACGGGTCGGTCTCCTCCGAAGCGCGGTCCCTGGTGGACGCCGACGTGTACGTCGTCGGCGCCGGCAATTCGGCGGGCCAGGCTGCGATTCATCTGGCCAAGTACGCGCGCAGTGTGACGCTCATCATGCGAGGAGACGGCCTCTCCGACACGATGTCCCGCTACCTCGTGTCCTTCCTTGAGAACTCCCAGCGGATCAGGCTGCGCCCGAGGACGGTCGTGGCGGAGGGAGACGGTGACACGCGCTTGCGCAAGCTGACGCTCCAGCACGTCGACACCGGCGAACAGGAGGAGGTTCCGGCAGACGCGCTCTTCGTGATGATCGGGGCCGATCCGCACACCGACTGGCTGCCGCAGGAGATCGCGCGCGACGGCAACGGCTTTCTGCTCACCGGCCCGGACATCGTTGCCGCCGGGCTGGCCCAGCCCTGGCCGCTCGATCGTCTGCCGCTCGGCCTCGAGACAAGCCTGCCGGCCGTGTTCGCCGCCGGCGACGTCCGCGCCGACTCGGTCAAGCGCGTGGCCTCCGCCGTCGGCGAAGGCGCCGTGGCCGTCCGGCTCGTCCAGCAGTGCCTGGCGATGAGCCAGCTGCGCCAAGCGGCCTGATCCTCATGGCCGGCAGGTCGTTCCGGATGCCGGCTTCTCGCTGTCTCGCCGCCGGCTCCTGGACACGACGTTTCGCCTGCGCCGTGGTGGGAAGTGCGACCCAGTACCCATGACGACTCCTACGCCCTCACGGGAGATGACTATGCCTGACGGAACTCCCCGAAACGGGATGGCCCCGCCCGAGGACGGGGCACACGTGCCCCGTCACCTCGGTCTCGCGCTCGTGGTCATCGCGGCCGCGCAGCTCATGATCGTGCTCGACGCCACTATCGTGAATGTCGCACTTCCTGAGATGCAGCGCGCGCTGGGATTCAGCGGCGCCGGCCTCGAATGGATCGTGACCGCCTACTCCCTCGCCTTCGGCAGCCTGCTGCTGCTCGGCGGGCGCCTCGGCGACCTGTACGGACGGCGACGCGTCTTCATCGCCGGCGTCGCCGTCTTCGCGGCTGCATCGCTCGTCGGCGGCTTCGCCAACTCCGAGTGGTCGCTGCTGGCTGCCCGCGCCGTGCAGGGCGCCGGCGCGGCGCTGGCTGCGCCGACGGCGCTGGCGCTCATCGCGACCACGTTCCCGATGGGTCCGGAACGCAACCGGGCCCTCGGGGTGTGGGCGGGCATGGCCGGCGCCGGCGGCGCCATAGGCCTGCTGCTCGGCGGCGTCCTCACCACCTACGTCTCCTGGCGCTGGGTGTTCTTCGTCAACGCCCCGATCGGACTCGCCGTCGTCGCGCTGGCGCCGTACGCGCTGGCCACCACAGCGCGCCTGCGCGTCAAGCTCGACATCCCGGGCGTCGTGACGAGCACCGCAGGCCTGGCTCTGCTTGTCTACGGCCTGACGCACGCGGCCGCCGACCAGGCCGGCGTCTCCCGCTGGGGCGACTGGGTGACGATAGCGGCGCTCTGCGGCTCTGCCGTGCTGCTGGTGGCGTTCGTGCTCATCGAGCGCGCAAGCCGGCAGCCTGAGTTGCCGCTCCACCTGCTTCGGTCAAGGCGACGCTCCGGCGCCTACCTCATGATGCTGCTGCTCGGAACCGCCATGTTCGCGGTCTTCTTCTTCCTCACGATCTACATCCAGACCGTGTGGGGCTACAGTCCTGTTCGGGCCGGCGTGGCATGGGTGCCGTTCCCGATCGCACTGATCGCGCTCAACGTGTTCACCGCGCGGGTCCTGGTCACACGCGTGGGCGTGAGGCCGCTCCTCATGGTCGGGCCGCTGCTGGCGGGAGCCGGGTTCATGCTGCTCTCGCGGCTGAGCCCGACGGGCGACTACTGGACGGACCTGCTTGCGCCCATGCTCATCCTCGCCGGCGGAATGGGCCTCATGTTCGTGCCGCTGACGTTGATGGTGGTCTCGCACGTGGACCACTCGGAGGCCGGAGCCGCCTCGAGCCTGCTCAACATCGGACAGCAGGTCGGTGGGGCCGTCGGTCTGGCCGCCATCGGTACGGTCGCCTGGACGTCGGTCGCGAACTCGGTGCGCGAGTCGATGACCGCGGCAGCCGCGAGTGGCGCCGCGCAGGGCGCCGGGGGGTCCGCCGCGGTCGAGGCCGGTGCGTCCGGAGTCCCGCAGGCGATCCTGTATAGGGGCCTCACCGAGGGGTTCTCCACGGGACTCATGATCGCCGGTCTGGTCGCGATGAGCGGCTTCTTCGTCGCCGTGTTCGCGACGCGCACACCGGGCCACCGCTGGAGGCTCTTCTCCTCCAGACACCGTGCCGATGCTGCGTGCGACGAAGTGCTCGGCACCTGCGAGCGCGCGGAGGCGGCCGCGGACTGACGCGGTGGGCACGGTGTGGGCTCAAGCTGACGTCCGGTATGACGACGTTTCGCCGCGCGCTTGCACTACGCACAACCGCATATCAAGGAGTGCTTGTACGTGCAATAGTTGTCGCAGCGACTATTTCATCTGAAACACGGGTACGGGAGGGGCATGACGCAGATGGCCGAGAACGCCGGGGCGAGCATGACGCGGAAGCGGGGCGAGCGCGAGGAAGGTGGCGAGCGCGAGCGCCGCGACCTGGCCGCCCTCGCGCTGTGGACCGAGCTCACCTGCCTGACCGGCGCCGTGCGGCAAGCGCTCGAGTGGCATCTGGGCGACCAGCTCGGCATCCTGCCCGAGGAGGCAACCCTGCTTGTCGAGCTTACGGCAGCGCCCGAGCAGCGTCTGCGGATGGCCGACGTCAGCCGCGAGCTCCGCATGAGCAAGAGCGGGGTGACGCGGCTGGTAGACAGGCTGGCACGGCGGGGCCTGATCGCGCGGGCCGCCTGCCCCAAGGACCGGCGCGGCGTCTACGCAGGCCTCACTGAAGAAGGCCGCCGGACGGCCGCGGCCGCGGCGCCCATGGTGGCGGCCGGCGTTGCGGAGCGGCTCGCCGGCGATCTCTCGGCAGACGAGCTAGCCGCACTCGCCGCGTCCCTGCGCTCGCTGCGTGAAGGCAAAGGCGCGGCCCCGACCATCCGACCACCCTCCCCCCGGAGTTGATCATGGCGACCAGACCCGATATCCAGCACGTCGACCCCCAAGGCCTCGGACCGCCCGAGCTTGACCCTGGCACGAGCATCGGACACGTGCACCTCAAGGTATCCGACCTGGATCGAGCCCTCGCCTTCTACCAGGGCGTGCTGGGCTTCGAACTGACCGGTCGGCTTGGCAGCCAGGCGGCGTTCGTCTCGGCCGGCGGCTACCACCATCACATCGGTCTGAACACCTGGGAGTCGCGCGGCGGCTCGCCGCCGCCGCGCGGCGCGACGGGCCTCTACCACGTGGCGATCCGATACCCGACGAGGGCGGCGCTGGCTCGCGCGCTGCGCGCGCTGGTCGAGCGCCGCTACCCGATCGACGGTGGGTCCGACCACGCCGTGAGCGAGGCCATCTACCTCCACGATCCGGACGGGAACGGTATCGAGCTGTACTGGGACCGGCCCCGCGACGAGTGGCCGGTCAACGCCGACGGCAGCTACGCGATGGTCACCGAGCCGTTGGATGTGCGAGGGCTGGCGGCCGCAGCCGACGAAGACTGATCGCGATCCAAGACGGCACGTGGGTTCGTCCCTGTCGGTATCTCACGCCGGCAGCGGACGTCATGCGGGCAGCGGTGCCGTGTCCCAGGGCGACGGCGTGTACGCGGCGCCCGGCTCGCCTCCGATGACGAACATCGTGGTGCCGGCCTCGAGCGCAACGACGCCGCGCACCGTCGCGGGATCGGGGACGTACAGGAAGGTGCCCGCGGGGGCGTCGATCTCCTTGCCGTCCACACGGTACGTGGCGTGGCCGCTGACGATCAGAAAGAGCTCCTCGTGGCGTGTGTCGGCCTCGTCGTGATCGTGCGTCAGCGTATCGCCCGCCTCGGTTGCCCGTGCGAGTGCGGTGCCGAACGAGCCGATGTCGAACACGCGCCGCACCGGCTTCCACTCGGTACCCGGTGAGGATCCCTCTTCGAACGGCATGTCGTCGATGTGGGTGACCTTGTACGAGGCGTCCACGTTTGGCATGAGAATCCTCCTCTTCGATGTGCGCTGCTGTTCGACGTGCCCGCTGAAGTCTAGCCCATGCAACTGAGAGCACGCTCCGATGCAGAGAGACAGGGCAGGATCCTCGCGCCATGTCTGACGCTGTCCCGGAGGCCACCCCGGTTCTCCTTGGCTGCCGCGGCGCCGACGTGGTTGACGGGTCCATACCCAATCGCATAGAGTAGCTTTACCATCAAGAAAGTGGTCCGTAGAGGAGAAGTATGAGCGACGACCAGCAGGAGTACACGGCGACAGACGTCGCGATGGCGGTCCGGCGACTCGACCTGATGATGTCGCAGATGCACCTCGAGATGAGCGAGCGGCTCGGCCTCTCCGCCGGGGAACTGCTCGCGCTCGCGCACGTCTCAGTTGACGGGCCGCTCGGCCCGACGGACCTCACGCGGCGACTCCATATGACCACCGGCGCAATGACGGCGATGCTGGACAGGCTCGCGGAGGGGGGCTTCGTGGTCCGGGAGCCGCATCCCACCGACCGGCGGCGAATCATGGTTCGGCTCACGAGGCAGGGCCGCGACCGCATCTTCACCCATGTACACGGCATGGCGGACGAGGTCGTGGCCATCTCCGAACAGTTGGATCCCGGGGAGCGGCACGCCGTGATCGCGTACCTCGACCGGCTCTCGAAGGCGATCGGCTCGCCGGCGCCCTGACGGCGGCCGGCACCTCGCGGCCGTCGGACGAGGCTGCGAGCGCACGCCAACGGCGGCTCCGCTCGACACGAGCGGCACGGGAACCAACGGCACATGGGACGCGGGCGGGACATCGTGGGACTGGTCGTGGCGGTGGCCGGTACGCAGGCGGTCGGGCTGTTGAGTTCCTGGGCGTCCGGCGGCGACTTCGAGGCGTTCTTCCGAGAGTTGAACAAGCCGGCCGGCACGCCGCCTCCGGCGGTGTTCGGGCCGGCCTGGACCGTCCTCTACCTGCTGATGGGCGTCGCCGCCTGGCTCGTCTGGCGCGAAGGCATCACGCGCAAGACGGCCCTCGCGCTGGGCCTCTTCGCGGCCCAACTCGCCCTCAACTTCGCCTGGTCGCTCATCTTCTTCGGCCAGCAGCGCATCGGAATCGCGCTCATCGAGATCGTCGTGCTGTGGCTCTTCATCCTCGCGACCATCATCGCCTTCTGGCGCGTGCGCACGGCGGCGGGGGCGCTCCTGCTGCCCTACCTCGCCTGGGTCAGCTTCGCGGCCTACCTCAACGCCGGCATCTGGCGTCTGAACTGACGGCGCGCCATACTGCGGCGATGGAATCCGTCTGGGACTACCCGCGCCCTCCGCGCGTGGAGCCGAGTCGCAGCCACGTGCGTGTGGACTTCGCCGGCGACGTGATCGCCGAGACCACGCGCGCCCTCAGGGTGCTCGAGACGAGCCACCCGCCGGTGTACTACATCCCTCCCGAGGATGTCCGCACGGCCGTCCTGCACCCCGGCCGCAGGCGCACCTTCTGCGAGTTCAAGGGCGAGGCGAGCTACTACGACCTCGTGGTCGGCGGTCGGACGGTGCGGGATGCGGCGTGGTACTACCCCGAGCCGTCGCGCGGCTACGAGGCGATCCGCGACCACGTCGCGTTCTATCCCGGCCGGGTGGATGCCGCCTACGTCGACGGTGAGCAGGTCGCGGCCCAACCTGGGGACTTCTACGGCGGGTGGATAACCACCGGCATTCAGGGCCCGTTCAAGGGAGGCCGCGGCACAGCCGGGTGGTGACCGCCGTGGTGGTGACCACCACCGCGCTGTCACCACCGTCGCGCCGACCCGGAGGAGTCCGGCGCCCCGCCCTCGCGGCGCCGCCTCAGTAGTCCGTCAGGCGGCGCGGCTCGTCCGTGGAGCCGATCTGGGGCGCCTGTGACCTGAGCTCAAGCAGCTTCTGCTTGAGCTCGACCTGCAGGCGCCCGATCTCGCCCTCGGCCTGCACGCGCCGCGCCCGGCCCTCCTCCTGGATCTGGATGGTCTCTTCCAGGGTGGCGATGAGGTCGGCGTTGACCTTCTGCAGCGTCTCGACATCGACCACGCCACGCTCCACCTCGCGCCCGACCTTGGCCGAGCCTTCGCGGAGCAGCTCGGCGTTCTTCGCCAGCAGCTCGTTGGTCGTGTCGGTGACCTGCTTCTGCAGCTCCACGGCCTTCTGCTGCCGGTACAGGCTGATGGCGATGACGATCTGGTTCTTCCACAGCGGGACGGTGGTGAGGATTGAGCTTTGGATCTTCTCCACGAGGTTCTGGTCGTTGCTCTGGATGAGGCGGATCTGCGGCGCCGTCTGGATGGCGATCATCCGTGTGAGCTTGAGGTCGTGGAGGCGGCGCTCGAACCGTGTCGCCGCCTGCTGCAGATCGGCGAGACGCTGCGCGGCCATGACGTCGCTGCTGGCCGCCACCTCCGCCTCGAGTGCGGGGATCTTGACGGCGTGCAGCTCCTGCAGCGCCTCCTCGCCGGCGGCGATGTACACGTCGAGCTGCTTGAGGTAGTCCATATTGAGCTCGTACATCTTGTCGAGTACGGTGAGGTCCTTGAGCAGCGCCATGCGGGAGCGCTCGAGGGCGTCGATGATGCGCTCCAGGCTCGTCGCCACCTTCTGATATCTGGCCGAGAAGCGATCGAAGGTGTTGGCGAAGCGTCCGAGGATCGGGATCCTGGCCTTGCCGGATCCGGCGCTCAGCGCGTCCACATCTATCTCGCGCACCTTCTTGAGCATGTCCTGCAGCGCCTCGCCGCCTGTGCCGGCATCCTTGTTGCGCACGTCGCCGAGCAGCGAGTCGGCGAAATTGGCGATGCGGCTCTGGGCGGGGAGGCCGTAGGCGAGCACCGCCTGCGTGTCGGTCACGTCGACCTGGCGGCTGATCTCGCCCACGCGTCGGAGGTCGTCCTGCGTGAACGGCCCCGCCGCCGGCTGGTCCCCGGAGACCGGAGCGGGCGTCCCGCCGGCTTCGGCAGTCGCCGGGACCGCAGCCGTCTGATCGTCGGGCGCCGCCTGGTCTTCGACATCCGAGCCGGTTCCCCAGCTCGTTGGCGCGCCCTGGTCATGGATGTCGTCGCTCATGACGCCTCCTCTTCCGGCTTGGATGAGCGGGCCGCGGCAAGCAGCCGACTCATTGCAGCTCCCCGGTCGTCTGGGTGTACATGGTCTCACTGCGGACGGTGCGCTCGAGCAGTTCGATCTCGCTGTCGAGGTCCATCGCGCGATCCTCGAGCACGGCCGCAAGCTGGCGGTCGAACGCCTCCTGCACCACCTTGAGCGACGCCTCGGCGCGCGCCAGCGTCTGCGTGATCTCAGGGGTGGATCCACCCCGCCGGGCGAGGTTGACGTAGCCGTCGACGATGCGCTGCGCCGCGTCGAGGTAGTAGGTGAGGAACCCACGTGCGGCGTCCAGCTTGCGTGGCTTCGCCGCGAGCTCCGCGATGATCTGGTCCGCGGTCGCGCACAGGCCGGCCACCTCGTCGCGCACCGCCGGCTTCCCGATGGAGCTCGCCGCGTGCAGGATGGCGTCCACCTGGCGGCGCGCCGGCTGCAGCACGTCGGCCGTGCGCTCGTCGATGTTCCTGGGCAGCGAGGGCCGTGCCGCCGCCGCGAGGACCGGCGGCTGCGGCGCGGCCGGCAGCGACTTCGGTGAGGCGTCTCCGAACATGATCGCCCTGTAGTACGGGCGGATGGAGAGGGCGTGCGCCACCGACACGACGGAGACCAACAGTTGCAGCAGGAAGAACGGCCAGATCGGTAGCGCGGTGGCCGCCGCGGTGATGGTGAGGAGCAGCGGGACCAGGTAGGCGAACCCGAACAGGGTCCAGGGAGTATGACGCGCGCGCACGCCGACGTACACGAAGCCCAGCCAGTTCATGAAGCCAAGCGTGAACATCCAGAGCATCCACGCCGAGTGCCGCCACCACCAGCGGAAGCGGGCGCGCGGCTTGCCCTCTTCCAGCACCTCGCCGACGAGCACGTCAGGCTCGGCCTGCGGCTTGAGTTGCTGGACATCCTTGACGGCGAGCGCCGGATGCCCGTTCTGGCACTCGCCATACGGCGTGAGCCAGACCCAGCGTTGGCAGACGGTACAGTAGCCGCCCAGCGGCATGTCAGGCCCCCTCGAGGTCGGAGGTGTGAGCTGCTATGGCCTCAGGATAGCCCGCAGGCGCCAGAATGGCACCTGCGTGGGCATGGCCACGGGTGTAGGCTTGCCGTTCCCGGCAGGACCAAACCGGCAGGCTGATGGACGAGCAGGCACACATCATCAGGCTCGCGGTGCCTTCGGACGAGCCCGGCGGCCTCGACGCCGCGCGGTCAGGGCGCTTTCGCCGAAGCCCGTGCTTCACCATCGTCGATCTGAGCGAGGATGTGATCGTCGACGTGCGTGTCGTGCGCACCGGGCGCCATCACGGCGACCGCGGACTCGCTTCGATCCTCCTGCTGGGTGAGAACGCGGTCGACGTCGTCATCGTGGCCGGCATCGGGCATCGGACCCTGCTGCACTGCGTGCAGGCTGGCATCCGCGTCTTTGCCGGCGAGGACCGGCCCACCGTCCGGTCGGTGGTCCAGGCGTTCGTCGACGCCGAGCTCATGCCCGTGGGCGGCGACGCGACCGATCTGCACTGACGGGCGCCGCATCGACCCGCCCGTCCGTGGTTGCTGCCTTCAGTGCTCGCCGAGTCCCGGGCGTGGACTCGGCGTCCAGAGGGAACCATCGCGGCAGGGGCGGGCGGTCCGGCTCACGGTGACGCCCGCCCCTCTTCACCACCTGATTTGGATCTGAGCAGCGCCGGCGCGACCTTGGTCGCCCACAGTCCTAAGACCGTGAGCGAGGACGCGCCGGTCGCCCGACGGGATGAACACGCGCCCGAAGCACGAGCAGTGACGCACGGACGACGGTAGTCGGGGAGGTTCCCTGTGAGCGCAAGGAAGACAGACGCGGAACTCAGGCAGAAGCTGACACCGCTCCAGTACGAGGTGACCCAGCGCGAGGGTACAGAGCCGCCCTTTCAGAACGAGTACTGGGACGAGCACCGCGAGGGCATCTACGTCGACGTGGTGAACGGCACACCGCTCTTCAGCAGCCGCGACAAGTACGACTCGGGCACCGGCTGGCCCAGCTTCACTCGTCCTCTGCGTGAGGACGCGGTGACCACGAGCGAGGATCGCAAGCTCTTCATGCGACGCACCGAGGTACGGTCCACCTCCAGCGGCGCCCATCTCGGGCACGTCTTCCCGGACGGTCCCAAGCCGACGGGGCAGCGCTACTGCATGAACTCGGCAGCCCTCAGGTTCGTGCCCCGGGAGGATCTGGGTGCCGAGGGGTACGGCGAGTACGAGGACCTGTTCGACGAACAGGAGTGACTGCAGTCTTCCTCACGGACTCCGCGACGCGTACCATTCGATCATGGGCAGCTACCGCAATGAGGACGAGGCCCTCATCGGCCTCGCGCGCCAGCTCACCGACGCTTATGGTGAGGCACGCAGGCGAGAGGATCAGGACTACGCGTGTGATTCGATCGCCGACTACCTCTCCGAGTTTCGCGAGCGCGCCCCGAGCGAGGCGCTGCTCGCCATCCTTGATCTGCCGTTGACCGCGGAGACCTACCCGCTGGTAGACGAAGCGCAGGTGGCGCTTGCCGCACGCGGCCCGGCAGTCGTGGGGCTGCTGCTCGCCGCGTCCATGGGCGAGGTCTACGATCCGGACGGTCCGTCCCCGCAGCGCGCCGCCGAGACCATCGGTCTGATGCGGACCGGCGAAGCCTCGGCAGGACTGTGTCGCGTGCTGTGCGCCGATGCTGACGGCTGGCTGAAGCCTGCGGCCGTCGAGGCTCTGATCGGCCTCGGCGACGTCGCCGAGGCCGATCTTCTGACCATCCTCGATGATCCGGAAGGTGGCGAGTGGGCGGCCATCGCACTCGAGCAGCTCAGGTACCTGCGTGAGCACGGAGACCCACTCGCCGACGAAGACCAGGATCACGCGGACGAGGAGCCGCTCGCGCAGGATCGGGACGACGAAAGCCCGGGTGCGCCGGGCGCCGTCGGCGGGGCGGCCAGGGGGCCTGAGTCCTCTGGCGGGGAGATGCCGTCAGGGATGGTGCCCGGCGTCGCTGAGGGCGCGGGAAACGCCGGCCTGCCTAGTCACGCTCCCGCGCCGACCGACGGCATCGGGGGCGGGCCTGAGCCGGACAAGAGGACGGTTGACGACGCGTACGAAGAGTTCCGTCGTCGGTTCGAGCGCGAGTCAGGTGAGGACGCCACAACTCCCTAACGTCGCTCAACCGCTTCTGAACACGGACTTCATATTCGGTTGCGAGGATACGGACAAGCCAAGAACGGCTGAGACGGTTGCCCCCCCGACCGTCGTAGGGCCCGGCTGCTGTACGGTGCGCCCCCACCGAGCCGGTCGCCCGCCAGCCCGGAGCGCCTTCCTCCTGGCGCCCGGGTGCCGTTGGCCCCTCTGGGCCGCGGCGAGCGCACGGCGCTCGCCGCGGCCCATCCCCTTTTGAAGGGTCGTGGCGCGCGACCGCGCGCCGGTCGACAGTCAAACGCCCCCCTCGTCCGGGTACGAGAAGTCCTGACCAAACGCTGCGGGAGGCCGTCAGTGCCGAGGGCGAGATCGGACCACGCGAGCATCGAGTACCTGGACGCAGGCTTGGGCGATCCAGCCCTCCTCCTGCTCCCGGAATGGTGCGCCACGCGCGCCGCGTTCGAGCCCGTGCTGCCACACCTGAGGGCGCGCCGCCGCGTCCTCTCGCTCGACTGGCGAGGCCACGGCGCCTCGGGAGCTGCGCAGGAGGACTACGGCGTCGATGATCTCACCCAGGATGCCGTCGCCGTCGTGGCCGACAGCGGAGCACAGTCAGTAGTGCCCGTCGCCATGGCACAGGCGGGTTGGGTGGCGGTGGAGTTGCACCGGCGTCTCGGCGCCGTCATCCCGGGACTCGTGTTCGTCGACTGGATGGTCAGCCGGGCCTCCCCTGCGCTTCTGATGACGCTGGAGGAGCTACGATCAGCCGCCGACCGTGACGAGGTGGTCGCCGCCGTCCTGCAGGAGTGGCAGGGCGGCGTGACCAGCAAGGCGCTCGCTGCCTGCCTTGCCGACATGGGAGCCGCCCCGGGCGATCTGTGGGAACGCGCCGCGCGCGAGATCGAGAGCTCGTACGCGCGCTACGGCAGCCCGTTGGCGGCGCTGGCCGGCCCGGGGCACCCACCACTGGTGCTGCATCTGGTCCCGGCGGGCGGCAGGTACTGCATCGGGGAGCGCGAGCACGCCTACGCGGCGGAGCACCACTGGTACCACGTGGCGATCCTGGAGGCTCGCTCTCACTTCCCGCTCTTCGAGGCGCCGCAGCGAGCCGCCGAGGAGATCGAACGGTTTGTGGAGCGCGTAGGCGGCCGCCACCCTACACGCCGTACCGTGTGAACGCCGCGGCAGGACCGCTTCTTGGCTGAGGGCGTTTCCCGCGGTCGCAGAGCAACGTGTGGGGCCGGGACCGATCCCCCACCGTAGCTGCGCCGCTCAGTGGGCGCCGGCGCGCGTCGTGGGGCCTGCTTCGTGCGCCGGGTCGGCCGAGGGCAAGGGCCGCTCGTGCTTCTGCATCGCCGACTCGGCGGCCAGGAGCTCATGGCGACGCTCCTCCGAGGTGAGGGCCGAGGCACGGGCGGAGCGCAGACGGCGTCTGATCCTCATGCGGTGAGTCATCATGGCAGGGTGACTGTCCCCTACTCGTGTTAGCGTTGCGTGAGCACGCGCTGAGAAGTCGATGACGGCCTCGAGCCGGACCGGAGGAGAGCATGGGCTGTTGTCTTATCGTAGGGATCCTGGCAGCGTCGCCCCGGCTCATCCTGTTCGGCATGTGGTTGTTCACCGACTACCTGACCCGCGCGGGCATCGCGTTCGTCTGGGGTCTCATCGGCTTCATCTTCGTGCCGTGCACAACCATCGCGTACTCCATCGCCGAGAACTCGTTCGGCGGGCTGCAGGGGTGGGGGACCGTCATCTTCGCGCTCGGCATCATCCTCGACGTCCTCATCTACTACAGCGGGCGCAGGGGGCAGCGGGAGCGGCACTCCACCTGATCGCAGCAGCTCCCGCTCCTGCGTGAGGCAGATCGGCTAGTCGCGGGACGAGGGGACGGCAGGTGCCTGAGCGGAGGGGGCCGGCGGCGGAGAGCCGGCTGTGCCGGCCAGCGCCGCCGCCGGCCGCAGCCGCCACACGTCCTTGACGAGGAAGACCCAGTAGGCGGCGAAGAGGCCGACGATCCCGGTGATCCAGCACGTAGTGAACACGCCGAAGCGCTCGGCGAGAGGGCCGGCGACGGCGAGGCCTACCGGCCACAGAGCGAGCGAGGCCATCCAGTCCCACGCAGTCACCCTCCCGAGCGATTCCCTGGGGATCTGGGTCTGCAGCGTCGCGTTCCACACTGCGACGAGGATACCGACGCTCACGCCCCGCAGGACGTACACCACACCCAGTATCCAGGGATCGCGGAACAGCGCGAGTGCGAGCGGCGCCGCCACCGCAGTGCTCCCGGTGAGCGCCACCGTGATCATGGGCCGTCGCGGCCGGAAGCGCAGGGCGATCAGCATGCCGCCGATCATCCCGCCGCTGAACACTGCCTGGAGCCAACCCCAGGTGGCGGCGCCGTACCCCTCCTCGAGAAGGCCCAGGGGACCGAGCACCTGGAAGGGCGCGATGACGATGAACAGCACGAGGCACACGCGCAACAACATCACCCAGAGCCAGGTGCGCGACTTGACCTCGTGCCACCCCTTGCGCAGCTCCGCGACGAACCCGCGTGACGTCTCGGTCTTGACGACGGCAGGCACGCGGACCGCAGCGAGGAAGGCGGCGCTGACGAGGAACGTCGCACCGTCCACGGCGATCGAGCCGCCGACCCCGATCACGGCCACGAGTACGCCGGCGACGGCCGGCCCCACCATCCAGCCGAAGTTGTCGCTCATGCCCATCAGGGCGTTGGCCTGCTGGAGCCGTGGGGCCGGTACGATCTGCGGCAGGATGGCGCCGGCCGCCGGCCGGAAGAACGCCTCGGCGGCGCCGTGCAGGGCGGCGAGCAGGGCGAGTTGCCAGATTTGAACTGCTCCCGTGAGCAGCAGCGCAGCGGCGGTGAGCTGGACCGTCGCACGCACGAGGTCGCTGCTCACCATGATCGCCGCCCTGGGCAGCCTGTCGGCCCACACGCCGCCGACCAGGGCGAGGGCCACGAGCGGGATGCTCTGGGCCGCGAGCACGAGTCCGAGGTCGGTTCCCGAGCCCGTCAGGCCGAGGACGGCGAACGTCAGCGCGACCGGCGTGATGCCGTCACCGAACACCGACACGCTCTGGGCGAGGAACACGTTGCGGAAGTCGTGGGACCGCAGCAGGCCTGCGCCTTCACGCAGGCTCGAGGGCATGAGACGGCCGAAGGACATGACCTCAGTGTACCGGGGACTGGTGGGCCGCTGTCGGAGTCCACCAGTCCTATCCGGGCCGACATTCCCCGCCCTCCGGTGCGCCGGCCGCCGCGGAGGGCTCGTTCCGCTCGCGCGGCGGAGGACTCGGCTTGTCCACGGCGCGGCTTACGCGCGGGCCGCCCGGGTAAGACCCGCTCAGCGATCAAGGAGGGGTGTGATGCCGATCTTCGAGTGGCGCAGCGTGATGCCGGCTGCCGCCGACGAGGTCTACGCGTACCACGCGCGCCCCGGCGCGTTCCGGCGGCTGGCTCCACCCTGGCAGCGACTCAACGTGATCGAGGATCGGGGCGACGTGACCGGCGGCAGGGTCGTCTTCGACGTGTGGCTTGGCCCGGTCAAGCGGCGCTGGACCGCCGGGATGGGGGGCGCTGTGCCTGGTCGTCAGTTCGTCGACCGGCAGGTGGACGGGCCGTTCGCCTCCTGGGAGCACGTGCACCGGTTCGTGCCGGTCGACGAACACAGCAGTGAGCTGATCGACCACGTGGAGTACAGCCTGCCGGCCGGCGAGCTCACCGACCTCGTCGGTGAGGGACCGGCCGGCTCGATCCTCTCGCGGCTGTTCCGCTTCCGTCACGAGCGCGCCCGGCTGGACCTCGGGCGTCATGCCCGGTGGGCGGACCGGCCCCGCCTCCGGGTAGCCATCGCGGGCGCGAGCGGGTTGATCGGATCGCACCTCGCGGACTTCCTCACCACTGCCGGGCACGAGGTGGTCAGGCTGGTGCGGAACAAGGACGCCGGCCCGGGTGAGGTCCCGTGGGACCCTTCGACCGGGGCCCTCTACCACGGTGCCCTCGAGGGTATCGACGCAATCGTCAACCTCGCAGGGGTGTCGCTGTTCGGTCTCTGGACGCCCTCCAGGAAGAAGTCCATGGTGGACAGCCGCGTCCTCTCCACGAGGACGCTGGCCGACGCCATCCTCCGCATGGAGCGCCCGCCCGCGGTCTTCGTCAGCGTCTCTGCGGTAGGCGCCTACGGCAGCCGGGGCGACGAAGTCCTCACCGAGGCGGACTCGCTCGGTGGCGGATTCCTCGCTGACGTGTGCCGCGCATGGGAGGAGGCGGCCGCCCCGGTCAGGGAAGCCGGGGTCCGTCTGGTGACGCCCCGGCAGGGCATCGTGGCGACGCCCTCAGGAGGTGCCTTCGCCATCATGGTCCCCGTGTTCAGGACGGGACTGGGAGGGCGGCTCGGGGACGGCGAGCAGTACTGGTCCTGGGTGGCGATGGACGACCTGATCGCTGCCTTCGAATGGGCGCTGCACGACGAGGGCCTGGAGGGGCCGGTGAACTTCGCATCGCCGATGCCGCTGAGCAACCGCGAGGTGACGGAGACCCTCGGCCGGGTCCTTCGTCGCCCGGCGAAGCTGGCGGCTCCGGCGTCGGTGCTCCGCACCGCGCTGCGCGGGATGGGCGAGGAGATGCTGTTGGCGAGCCAGCGCGCGGTCCCCGAGCGACTGGAGGAGCGAGGCTTTCGGTTCGCCTTTCCGCGGCTGGAGGACGCTTTGCGCTACGAACTGGGGCGCGCCTGACCGTCTCCCCGAAGAGCGCCGGACTGGCGCAGCTCAGTAGGCGATCGCCACGGCGTGCCCGATGTCGCTCTTCAGGGTGAGCTGGTCGAGCATGTGCTCGGCCACGTCGGCTCTGGAGATGCGACGCCCGCCGGGGAGCGAGTACCCCGGTCCGGAGCGATAGGCCCCGCGCGCCGGGCCGTCAGTAAGCGTTCCGGAGACGCGCACGATGGTCCAGTCCAGCTCGCTCTGCCTCACGCTCGTCTCCATACGCCGCAGGTCGTCGTAGGCCGGTCCGAGAAGGACCGGTTTGATCACGCGGTCGAAGATCCACGGCAAGTTGGGGTCCCGTCCGGGGCGCGTGCCGCTGGCCGAGAGCACGACGAGCCGGCGCGCGCCGTAACGCTGCATGGAACGGATCACGTTGAGCGTGCCGAGCGCGTTGACGGCGGGAGCCTTGCGGCGGTGCGCGGCGCTCAGCGCAACGAGGACGGCCTCACGACCGTGGACGGCGTCGCTCACCACACCGCCGTCCAGCACGTCGCCCGTCACGACCTCGACGCGAGACGCCAGGTCGCCGAGCTTGAGGGGGTCGCGCACCAACGCGGTCACGTCGTGACCGCGTTCGAGCGCGCCCCTCGTCAGCAGCCGACCAGTGCGGCCGGTCGCTCCGACGATGAGCACATCCATGAGGGCATGGTACCCCTCATGCCCCACACGGCTCACGCGGCTTTCGCAGCCGCCTCGTCGGGGGCCGGCACCATGACCACCGGGAGCGTCGTGCGGTGGACGAGTGCGTGGCAGACGGATCCTGTCAGCGCGCCCGCGAGCGCGGAGTCGCGACTATCCCCGACAACAAGCAGGTCGGCGCCACGCTCCTCCGCGAGGCGGACCAGGCCCTCCACGACCGGCCGATCGGCGATGAGCGCCTCCGCGGGCACGCCACGGTTGCCAGCCGTGAGCAGCGCCCCCTTGGTCATGAGCTGGGCGGCGATGTGCCGTTCGGCCCGGGTGCGGGGGTCCGACGGACCGTCCACAAGGTGGACGATGATCACCTGTCCACCGGCCCGTGCCGCCAAGCCCAGCGCCACGTCGAGCGCCGCCCGCGAGTGGACCTTGCCGTCGTATCCCACCAGCACCGTGAACGCCACGTGTTCCTCCCCGTCGCCCTGCTGTCAGCCCGGACCCTACCCGCCTGCTCCGGACCGAAGGCCGGTGCCGATGACGTACCGGCGCCTCTGACCAGTCTGCTGTGAGGCGTCGTGGTCAGGGGGTAGCATCCGAGAATGGCCATCGATCTCGCCGGCAAGAGAGTGCTCGTCACGGGGGCGAGCCTCGGCATCGGACGGGAGACCGCACTGGCGTTCGCGGCCGCCCGGTGCCGGGTCGCGCTCACCTACCGCGAGCACCGAACGGAAGCGGAGGAGGCAGCGCGTCGCTGCCTCGCCCTGGGCGCAGGCCAGGCGGAGGTAATCCCGCTCGACCAGTCCGATGAGCGCACCATCGTGGCGCTGGCGGACTTCGTCCTCGACAGGTTCGGTGGACTCGACGTGCTCGTCAACAACGCCGGAGTGATCAGCTGGCGTTCCTTCCGGGAGCAGACGCCGACCGACCTCGAGGAGCAGGTCGGCGTCAACCTTCTTGGCGTCATGAAGCTGACGTGGCACCTGCTGCCGCTGCTGACCGACACGGTGATCACCGTCGGCAGCACCGCGTCTCTGCACCGCTCGCGCACGCCGCCGACCTACGTGGCCACGAAGTGGGGAGTGCGTGGCTTCGTGAAGGCTCTGGCAGCGGAGCACCCTGGCCTGCGGGTCGTGGCAGTGCACCCCACGGTGTCGGCGACGCGCATGAACGATATGCGGGGCATGTCGCCGGAGCGCGTCGCCGACGTGATCGTGCGGGTCGCCGCCGGCGAGATCGAGGTCGAGTCCGGCGGCGACGTCGATCTGCGGGACTACGAGGACGGTTCGGTCGACTGAAGGACAGGGCTGGGTTCTTCGCGCCTGCCGACCCATTCGGCCAGGATGACCGGGCAATGAGGGTCGTCGGGGAGACGGGGGGCGTGCCACGTTCGCTCCTGACCGAGCAGACGATCGACGTGCGGACGCCGCAGTGGGCGGCTCTTCAACGCCACCTGCGGCCGGGCAGGCAACCGATGAGGACGGCGCCGCCGACGTGGCCGTCGGCGCCGCCACGCGAACCTGAGCGTGAACGGGGCCGGGGCGGCGTGAAGCCGCCCCGGCCCTCCTGACGCGGCGGCCGGCCCGGTGGCGCCGGGCCGGCCCGCGGGTCGTCCGGTCGAGGTCTACTCGTACTGGATGGCCTCGAGGATCCGCGTGTTGGCGGCGCGGCGCGCCGGAAGCACGGCCGCGACCACTCCGACCACCACGGCGAGCACCAGGAACACGCCCAGCTGAAGCCACGGCAGGCTGAACACGAGGCCGTCGCCGCCGAGCTGCGTGACGATCACGT
>DAIQNY010000007.1:0-32640 GCA_036788155.1 Actinomycetota bacterium
CGGGTCCGCCTCGTCGCCCGCCGGTCCGGCGGCGCCTTCCGCGTCGCCGGCGTCGTCTGGCGGGAGGCCGGACTCCGTCGCCGCGCCCGCCTCCCGACTCTCCGCCACTCCGGAGGCGGGTTCCCTGACCTGCGCCGGCGCGTCATCCCGCGAGAGCTCGCGCGCCGCGCGCCGCTCCCGGCTGCGGCGCGTCGCCCGGTACGAGACGCACACGGCGACGAACACGAACGCCGTGGTGCCGACCGCCGCCATGTCCCAGTCCCAGTCCCACGACATGTGCACGAGGAACGCGATCACGCCGGCCTGGAGCGCCACAAGCATCGGGTGCAGGGGGTCGCGACGGTGCGAGAGCGGGTTGCCGACCATCGCGACCACGAACAGCACCACCGCGACCGAGAACAGCACGACCCCCACCACCCCGGTCTCGCTGAGCACGTTGAACCACTGGCCGTGCGCGTGCTTGACGACTCCCGCCCCGTCGCGGAAGCGGTAGTGGGTGAACGGGAAGGTGCCGGCGCCCGATCCCGTGGCGCGCAGCGTGCGGGACTGGCTGAGCGCCTCCTTCCACAGCGGGACGCGCCCGTTCGTGGTAAGCACGAGCAGTCGTCCGGCCTCGTTCCCTGTGCCCTGCTCCGACCCGGCGTCGGTGAACAACTCGTGCGCCCGGTCCTCGATCCAGGCCACACCCCCGTGTGTCTGCACGTACCGGGCGGACCCGCCCACCACGATCAGGAGGACCATCGCGAGGACGGTCGCTCCGGCGGCGATGGTGGACCAGCGCGGCCATGGGACGCCGCGCTGGAGCAGCGCCGCCGCCACCTGCACGCCGGCGGTCGCGAGCAGGGCGGCGAGCGACCACCGCAGGAGCGCGCCGCCCTCGAGCACGCGCAACGCGTCGTCTGAGGTGACCGAGAACAGGGTCTCGAGGTCGCGCAGTCGCCAGAGCACGAGCGCCACCGGCGTCACGATGGCGAGGAGGGAGACGAAGCTCGCGAGGCGCGTCGTGGTGAACGTGAAGTACAGGACGAGCGCCACTCCCAGAGCGAGCCACCCGCCGCGGGAGAAGGTGAAGAAGAAGGTGAGGCACATGGGCACGGCGGCGGCGGCGGCCACGGTCCGCAGCGCCACGGGCGTGCACCGGTCCCCAGCCAGCGACAGGGCGACGCAGAGGCCCATCACCATCATGACCGCCAGCACGTTCCAGTAGCCGACCGGGCTGTCGAGGCGGGCGTGGGCGTGGGCATGTGTCACCACCGCCGGCAGAGCCTTGCCGAGGAAGGCGTACAGGCCGATGGCGGTCGCGATGGAGAGGTAGCCGTAGCCGACCGTCCAGAGCTGAAGGCTGCGGGCCGAGGTGAGGCCGAGCACGGCCGCCACCGCCAGGTAGAAGGCGGTGAGGTTGAACGAGACCCAGGTCAGGTCCGGGCCGAACGACCAGAGCACGGACAGTCCCGACCAGGCGACGAAGGCGCCAAAGACGCCGAGCGCGACGATGAAGAGCGCCGGCGGCCGCGACCTCCGGCGGAGGAACCATACCCAGACCGCGGCGGCGGCGAGGAACGCCACGGCCACGGGTGTGCTGCGTCCGATCACGTAGCCGCCCGAGAGGAACGAGAACGCCGCGACGGCCGCCAGGGCGAGCGCGTAGGGGACTGTGTTGCGAGCCCTGGAGAGCGGCGTTCCCATGACCTGGACGGTCTGTGCGGGGAACTCCATCGACGGCATTATACGTTCACCGTACTGGACACGCAGCGGCAGTATGATGACCAGACCTCCGGCGAATCGGGTATGGTCATCTACGCGGACGAATGGTACAAGTGACGAACGGGCATTTTGCCGGGGCAAAGGTCCTGAGGGGGGGTGAAGACATGAGGGTCAAGCTCGTGAGCGCCATCGCGATCGCTCTCCTGCTGGTCTTGGCGTTCGCCGTCGTGGCCCAGGCCGCCGTCCCCCAGTCCGTGATCGACGCGATCATCGAGGACGCCATGGACGGCACCATCGACGGCGACTGGACTGCTGCGGAGATCCGTGCCGCGCTGGCGTACATCCGGGACAACCCCATCTACCAGCAGTATTCTGACCTCGAGGGGGTCCTCGAGGACTACCTGGCGAGCATGCAGGCTCCCGGTGAGCAGAGCGGCGAGCTCGCGTTCACCGGAGGTGAGATGGTCCTGATGCTCGCAGCCGGTGCCACGCTCATCGGTGGTGGCGCGCTCCTGCGTCGCAGCCGGGGCTGACGGCCGCCGAGCTGAGGTTCACGCGAACGGCGCTCCCTCTGGAAGGGAGCGCCGTTCGCACGTACGGCGTCAGCGGCCGGTGACCACCACCAGTTTTCGGGGTACGTCGTCAACTCTGACGACACTTCCCTGCGGCATCCCAAGGTCGGCCGACAGGACCTCGGCCGCAGTGCGCGAGCCCGGACGATAGGCCACGGCGGCCACATCCGGTGCCGACCCTGCGCCGGCCTCCGTCAGCCGTGCGGTCACGAACCCCCACAGCCGCAGCCGTCGGACCAGGGCCTCCCCGGTCTCGTCTGACGCACTGACGATCCCGACCCCGGTGTGTCGCGCCGCGACGAAGGAGAAGCCCAGGCGCGTCGACGCAAGGTCTGGCGCCAGCGCCCCCGGCCAGCACGCGCGCACCAGCGTCTGCACATTGGCGCGCGCCGCCGCCACCAGTTCGGCGCGTCCGTCGGAGAAGGCAGACGCAGGTTGGGGGAGGCGCGAGACCGGCAGACGGCCTCGGGCCACCGCCTGTTCGAGCGCCGCGGTGAGCGACTCGTCCTCCCGGCGCGACGACAGCGGGCTGGAGACGACCGCCTGCTGACGTCGCTGCCGCAGCAGGGCGCCCACCTTCTCGACCACGGTGGCCGTCAGGCCGCCTGGGCGGGCCGGCGCGACCAGCACCGCCAGCGCCGCCCGTCTGTCGAGCTCGCGTGCCGTACGGAACGCCAGCCTGTCGTCGGTCCCGGAGACCAGCGTGACCTCGACCGGGGCGCCGGCCGAGACCGCCAGTCGCCGGCGCACCTCGGCCGCGTAGCGGGCGGCGCTCAACCGGCCGAGTGGCGCTACGACCAGCACGCGTGCCGCGCGCTCTCTCTGCGTGACCAGCCGGTCGCTCTTCGGCGGTTCCATGCCAAGCGCGAGCGACTGGATGAGCGGCTGCACGTGGCTCGCGTCCGCGTGCCAGACCTTCCCGCCGCGGCAGCGCTCCACGACGACCGGCGCCGCCCGCGCCTCCACCAGCGCCCGGTCCGTCTCCTTGAGGGCCTCAGCCAGCGACGTCGCGTCCTGGAGCGTGAGGTCGCTGCGTACGAAGCCGAACCCCAGCACGTAGTTCGAGAACGCGACCACCCCGAGATCCTCGAACGACACCTGTGGGAGGGCGACGCGCAGACTCTCGTACTGCGTGACCCAGGCGCGCTCCTCGCCGCCCTTGCCGCGCCACGCGCTCCGTGCCTCACGGTAGCCGGC
Organism: Actinomycetota bacterium; assembly: GCA_036788155.1. Taxonomy (GTDB): domain Bacteria; phylum Actinomycetota; class Thermoleophilia; order UBA2241; family UBA2241; genus CAIXSE01. The sequence goes on from DAIQNY010000007.1 coordinate 3,474, forward strand.
GCGCGCAGGCCGCAGGTCGCTCATCGGGAACATCGCCTGGATGGCGAGATCGGAAGCGCGGCGGTCCAGAGCCACCCATGCGTCCATGCTCACGCCGAGCGCCCCTCCGAGCGCGGACGCGGCGGCCCCCGGCCCCGCGCTGTCCGCGATGTCGGCCACGGGCGCATAGCCGTCCTCGGGAGAGAATCCCGAGACGAGCGGCGCCACGACCACGGCAGTCAGGGCGTGGCGCTCTAAATCGAGATGCAGCCATACGACGCCCGAGCACGTGCCGCCGCGCCCGCCCATGACGAACAGGGCCACATCGTCGGGAGCCGGGGCCTCGAGCCGCACCGGAGGTTCCTCCTCGCCCACGACCCTCTGCCAGGGCCCGGGCGTGGCGAGCAGGATGATGACCGCCATGGCGAGCAGGCCGCCGAGCACGAGCGCGGCCCAGGGATCCAGCCGCCGCGCGGCTGCGCGCAGCCAGCTCACTTCACGGGCTTACAGGACTTCGCGAGACCCATCATCACGTCATTCGAGAGCTGGTTGGTCAGCGTGTTCAGCACCCAGTACAGCGTCCCGTGCTCCTTCCAGGCCACCATGTGCAGATGGGCGCTCTGGTAGAACAGCAGGTAGGTGCGCCCCCCGCTCTTCTCCTTGCCGCTGGGATTCTCGATGGCGGGGGGGTTGAGCCAGCGCATGGCCTGGACGCTCCAGTAGCCGTACTGTGGCGTCCTCGCGACCGCGACCGCGGCGGCCACGTTCTTGCCCTCGGTCGTCCTCACGGTGTAGGTGCGGAACTGGTCGTAGATGGAGCCGGACGGCCATGCCGTCGGCGCCTGCAGCTTGAGCGGCGTGTCGGCGTCGGTCTGCTGCCACGTGACCCAGTCGACCTTCTGGTTCTTCAGCAGCGTCTGTTGCTCCTGGACCTCCTCCTCGGGGACGTCAAGGATCCCGGTGAACGAGGACGCGACGAACATGCTGATGCCGTCCTTGCCGCCGGGGACGCGGTCGACGATGCGTACCTCCGAGGCGCCCATCATGGACGCGATCGTGGCCGCGTGCGTCTTGAGGCCCTCCGTGGCGTACACGGCAGTCACCGAGTCCGGGAACTCATAGGCATCGGCCACCGCCATCGCCCGGTAACCCTGGGCGTCGAGCTGGGTGGCGGCGCTGGTGGCCAGCCCGTCGATGCCGCTGCCGTTGTACACGTGCACGGTGAAGGCCTTCTTGCCTACCTTGGCGCGCGCCGTCTTCACGGGAGCCTGGGTGGGGTGCGTGAACTGGTTCACCACCTCGGCGATCTGCTCGGGGGCGGCCTGCACGATGGAGGCGCCGTTGATCATCCCGTTCTCTCCTTCGAGGTGCGCCTGGTAGACCTTGGACGTGTTGACCTCGAACGCGAGCTCCACGAGCGGCTCGATCTTGGCGAGCGAGTTCAGGTTGGACTTGGTCTCGCTCGTGATCGCCTTGATGAGCTTGATGACGCGCTCCCAGTCGTCGCTCCAGCGGCCGGACTGGCGCTGCAGTTCCCTCAGGAACTGCTGCTGGCGCTGCATCCGGCCGAAGTCGAAGAACTCGTCGTGGCGGAAGCGAACGTAGTTGAGCGCCTGCTTGCCGCGCACCAGCTGGTAGCCCGGTTCCAGGTTGATCGACTTGTAGGCGGCGCTCGCAGGGACGAAGTACTTGTGGTCGATGGGCAGGTAGACGCCGCCGAGGATGTTGACCACGTGCCAGAACCCGGCGAAGTCGGTCTCGACCCAGGCGTTGACCGGCAGACCGGTGATCTGCTTGAAGGTCTGGATGACCAGCTTGGGACCGCCGTAGGAGTAGGCCGAGTTCATCTTGTCGTAGCCGTAGCCGGGGATGTCGACGTAGAGATCGCGTGGCAGCGAGAGCATGGAGATACTCTTCGACTCCGGATCCAGGCGGAGGAGCATCTGGGTGTCCGAACGGCCGGGATCGCCGGGGATGTCCGACTTGTCGGAACCGATGAGGAGGATGTTCATCGGCTTGTCCGGCAGCGGCCGCTCGATCTCAGCGTCGGCGGCCGCGATCGCGGCCAGCTCCTCGGCCGTCGTGACGGGGCCGCCCGTGCCGTCGCCGACGTCGCTGACGAGACCGTTGGCGTAGCCCACCGCCAGGCCGGGCGTGGCCAGGACGAGGACCACGACGGCCACGCCCACCAGCTTCACCGCCAGGTGCCGTCCGAAGGCGAGGTACGTCGTGACGAGGACGACGGCGACGATCACGGCGAGCGGCGCCCCCAGCACTGCCCAGTCCGGCACCTTGTCCAGCTTGCGGAGGATGTCGAGGGCGGCGCGGGAGTTGCCGACGGCCTCCCGCCCGTACACCCAGTACAAGAACGCCACGACCACCACGGCCGCGGCGACGAGCGCCCAGAGCCACCAGCGCCGCGGCGCGGCCGAAGCCGGCTCCGCGGCGTGACGCGAGCGGGGCCGGCGCGCGCGGTCGCGCGCCTGCGGAGTGCGCACCTCGCGAACGTGCTCGTCCTCTCCGACTCTGTAGACCCGGTACTCGCCCATGATCCTCCGGCGCTCAGGCGCCGCGAAGGGCCTCGTCCTCACATGTCAGGAGAGACGCGTCCTCAAGAGGCCCGGTTCGTGCGTCCTCCCCCCAGCGCGTGACGTCCGCCCCGAGGGCGCGCAGCTTGCCGGTGAGGTCCTCGTAGCCCCGATCGATATGGTACACGCTCCGCACCTCCGTGACCCCGTCGGCCACCAGCCCCGCGGCGACGAGTGCGGCGCCGCCGCGCAGATCGGGCGCCTCCACGACCGTTCCGCTCAACGGCCGCGGCCCCGCGATGACGGCGTGATGGCCACTGGTCTCGATGCCGGCGCCGAGACGGTTGAGCTCGTCGACCACGACGAAGCGGTTCTCGAACACGTTCTCCGTGATGATGGAGGTCCCTTCGGCCAGCGAGAGGAGGACCATGGTCTGCGCCTGCAGGTCGGTGGCGAACCCGGGATGCGGGAGGGTGGAGATGTCGACCGGGGCGAGCGGCCCGTCGCGGGTGACCGTGATGCGCTCCTCGCCCTCCTCGACGTGCACGCCCATGGCACGCAGCTTGGTGAGAAAGAGCTCCAAATGGGCCGGGTCGAGGCCGATGGTCGTGACCCGGCCGCCTGTGGCGGCCGCCATGATCAGGTAGGTGCCGGCCTCGATGCGGTCGGCGATCACGGTGTGGTCCACGCCGTGCAGCGGCCTCCCGCCGGCGACGTGGATCGTGCTGGTGCCTGCGCCCTCGATCTCGGCCCCCATGCCCTGGAGAAAGGCACACAGGTCCATAATCTCAGGCTCGCGCGCCGCATTCTCGATCACGGTCTCGCCCTCGGCGGCGGTTGCCGCCATGAGGAGGTTCTCGGTGGCGCCCACGCTCGGGTAGTCGAGCGGCACGGCGGCACCCTTGAGCCCGTCGCTGTGCACGCGGATGAACCCGTGCTCGATGTCGATACGGGCCCCGAGCTTCTCGAGGCCGCGGATGTGGAAGTCGATCCTCCGCGGCCCGATGTTGCAGCCGCCGGGCATCGCGATGGTGGCCTCGCCGAGACGGGCCACGAGCGGGCCCATGACGATGATGCTCGCGCGCATGGTGCGCACGAGCTCGTAGGGCGCGCAGCCGCTGAGCCCGGCGCCGGCCTCCACCCGCACCGCGTCGCCCTCGTCGCCGGCGTCGGCGCCGAGGGCCCGCAGCATGGTCACCATGGTGGCCACGTCCGTGATCCGGGGCACACGCCGGATGACGCAGGGGTCGGCCGTGAGCAGGCTCGCGGCCAGCAGCTTGAGGGCGGAGTTCTTGGCGCCGGAGAGGACGACCTCTCCCTCGAGAGGCCGTCCGCCGCGTACCCGGAGGCGCGCGTCGTGTTCGCTCAAGCCGTCCATCAGACGCCCAGGAGTATAGCTCCGCGACGCCGCGGCGTCAGCGGCGGCGCTTGGCGACGCTCAGGCGGTTCTCGGCGCGTTTGAGCGCCTGCTCCGCGCGGAAGTAGTCCACCTCGGCCTGCGCGCCCAAGTCGCCGCTCTCCTTCATCCGTTCCTGGGCGCGCCGATGCGCCTCCTCCGCCCGCGCCACGTCGATGGCGCCGGCGAGCTCGCCGTGGTCGACCACGACCAGGACCTTGTCGAACAGCACCTGCGCGTAGCCGATGCCCGTGGCGATGTACTCCCAGTCATCGTCGGTCGTGCGGATGCGCGTCTCGCCGATGCCCAGCAGCGTGACCAGCGGCTGGTGACGGGGCAGGATGCCCAGCTCGCCGTCGACGCCGGGGAGCACCACCATGGCGACCTCCCCGGCGTAGACCTGCCCGTCCGGCGTGACGACCTCGACGTGGAGTGTGCGATCGTCGCTCACCAAGGCCCTCTCACGCGTCCTCGGCCGCGAGCGTCTTGGCCTTCTCGGCCGCGTCGTCGATGCCGCCGACCATGAAGAACGCCTGCTCCGGCAGTTCGTCGCACTTGCCCTCCACGAGGTCCTTGAAACCGCGGATGGTATCCGACAGCCGGACGTACTGGCCGGGAGTACCGGTGAAGGCCTCAGCCACGGTGAACGGCTGGCTGAGGAATCGCTCTATCTTGCGGGCTCGCTGCACGACGACCTTGTCCTCGTCGGAGAGTTCGTCCATGCCGAGGATGGCGATGATGTCCTGGAGCTCGCGGTAGCGCTGCAGGATCTCCTGCACGCGCATGGCCACCTCGTAGTGCTCGTCGCCCACCGCGTCCCGCGACAGGATCCGGGAGGTCGAGTCGAGCGGGTCGACGGCCGGGTAGATGCCCTTCTCGGAGATGGCGCGCGAGAGCACTGTGGTGGCGTCGAGGTGCGCGAACGTGGCCGCCGGCGCCGGGTCGGTGAGGTCGTCCGCCGGAACGTAGATGGCCTGCACGGAGGTCACCGAGCCGCGCTTGGTGGAGGTGATGCGCTCCTGCAGCTCGCCCATCTCGTTGGCCAGCGTGGGCTGGTAGCCCACGGCGCTCGGCATGCGGCCCAGGAGCGCCGAGACCTCGGAGCCCGCCTGGACGAAGCGGAAGATGTTGTCGATGAACAGCAGCACGTCCTGGCCGCCGGCCTCACGGAAGTACTCCGCCACCGTCAGGCCGGCCAGGCCCACGCGCAGACGGGCGCCCGGCGGCTCGTTCATCTGCCCGAACACCAGTGCGGTCTTGTCGATGACGCCGGACTCCTGCATCTCGACCCAGAGGTCGTTGCCCTCACGCGTGCGCTCACCCACGCCGCAGAACACGGAGAGACCGCCGTGCTGCGTCGCGATGTTGTTGATGAGCTCCTGCACGATGACGGTCTTGCCCACGCCGGCGCCGCCGAAGAGGCCGATCTTGCCGCCCTTGACGTAGGGGGCGAGGAGGTCGACGACCTTGATCCCGGTCTCGAACAGCTCGTCGGTGGGATCGAGCTCGTCGAACGCGGGAGCCGGCCGGTGGATCGGCCAGTGCTCGATGTCGGCCAGTGACGGGCCCTTGTCGATCGTGGCGCCGTTGACGTCGATGAGACGCCCCAGCGTGGCCTCGCCCAGCGGCACCGTCATCGGGGCGCCCGTGTCGATGACCTCGACGCCGCGAGCGAGGCCGTCCGTGGCGTCCATGGCGACGGCCCGGACCTTGTCGTCTCCGAGGTGCTGCTGCACCTCGCAGATCACCTCGTTGCCGTCGTCGCCCTCGCCGATGCGGACCTTGAGGGCGTTGTAGATGGCCGGGATCTCGTCGGGGAACCGGACGTCGATCACCGCCCCGATGACCTGGACGACTTCACCTTTGTTCATCGCGTCAACTCCGCTCGCTTGGATGTCTGTGGGTGCTCATCCCAACGCCTCTGCGCCGGCGACGACCTCGAGGATCTCCTGAGTGATCGCCGCCTGTCGGGCGCGGTTGAGAGCCAGCGTTAGGCTGTCGATCATCTCCTCGGCCGCCTCGCTGGCGTTGCGCATGGCGCTCATGCGCGCGCCCTGCTCGCTGGCGCTGGACTCGAGGAGCGCGCGGTAGACGGCGATCTCCACGTAGGCGGGCAGCAGGCCCTCGAGGATGACCTCGGGCGCCGGCTCGTAGATGTACGAGACGGGCGGGCGCTCGTCGCCGACGTCGGTGACCGCCTCCCGGGGCACCGGCAGGATCACGTCGTCCATGAGCGTCTGTTCGATGGGCGACGTGAAGTGGTTGTACACGAGGCGTACGCGGTCGACCTCGCCCCTCAGGTACATCTCGATGAGCTCCTTGGCGATGGACTTGGCGTCGCTGTGCTGGGGCCGGTCGCTGAGGCCCTGCCAGTGCTTCTCCAGCCGGCATCCCCGGAAGGTGAGCGTCCCGATGCCCTTGCGTCCCACTGCCAGCACCCGTGTGTCCACGTCCTGCTCGCGCAGGTCGCGCTCGATGGCCATGGCCTTGCGGACGACGTTCGCGTTGAACGCGCCCGCGAGCCCGCGGTCGCCGGTCATGGCGACGACGGCGACCGTGTGCACCTCGCGCTCGTGGAGGAGTTCGTAGCGGTGCGCCTCCTCCGAGTACGTCGCGAGGTCTTCCATCATCTCGATCATGTCCCGCGCATAGGGCCGCAACGCCTCGATGCGGGCCTGGTTGCGGCGCAGCTTGGCGGCGGCGACCATCTCCATCGCCTTGGTGATCTTGCGCGTGTTCTGGACCGACGCGATGCGCCGACGGATGTCGCGCAACGTCGCCACGTCAGGCCTCCGCCTCCGCGGTCTTCTCTTCCAGCGCCCTGGCCTCGGCCTCGAGCTCGGCCACCTCGGACGTGGTGCCGACCTCCGCGGCGAACGAGTTGTGATAGGAGGCGACGGCGTCCCTGAGCTTGGCCTCCGTCTCGTCGGTCAGCTCGCCGCGCTCGCGGATGTCGGCGAGCACGTCGGTCGCCTGGCTGCGGAGGTAGTCGCGCAGTCCCTGCGCGAAGTGCTGCACGCGCCCGACCTCGAGGTCGTCGAGGAAGCCCTGGTTGCCGGCGAAGATGACGGCGACCTGCTCCTCGACGGGCATGGGATCGTACTGGCCCTGGTTGAGCAGTTGGACCATGCGCTCGCCGCGCGCCAGCGTACGCCTGGTGACGGCATCGAGGTCCGATCCGAACTGCGCGAACGCCTGCAGCTCCCGGTACTGCGCCAGGTCGAGCTTGAGGCGACCTGCGACCTGGCGCATCGCCTTGACCTGCGCCTTGCCGCCCACGCGGCTCACCGAGATGCCGACGTTGATCGCCGGGCGGATACCGGAGAGGAAGAGATCGCTGGTGAGGAAGATCTGGCCGTCGGTGATGGAGATGACGTTGGTCGGGATGTAGGCGGACACGTCGCCGGCCTGCGTCTCGATGACGGGCAGCGCCGTGAGGGAGCCTCCCCCCAGTTCGTCGTTGAGCTTGACGGCCCGCTCGAGCAGGCGCGAGTGCAGGTAGAACACGTCGCCGGGGAACGCCTCGCGACCCGGCGGGCGGCGCAGCAGCAGCGACATCTGCCGGTAGGCGTCGGCCTGCTTGGAGAGGTCGTCGTAGAAGCACACCGAGTGGCGGCCGCTGTAGAGGAAGTACTCGCCCATGGCGCACCCCGCGTACGGGGCGAGGTACTTGAGCGGCGCGGAGGCCGATGCCGTCGCGGCGACGACGATGGTGTACTCCATCGCGCCGTACTCCTCGAGCTTCTGCACCACCTGCATGACGGTCGAGGCCTTCTGGCCGATGGCCACGTAGACGCAGATCTCGTCCTGGCCCTTCTGATTGATGATCGTGTCGACGACGATGGACGTCTTGCCGGTCTGGCGGTCGCCGATGATGAGCTCGCGCTGGCCGCGGCCGATCGGGATCATGGAGTCGATGGCCTTGATGCCGGTCTGCAGCGGCTCCTTGACCCCCTGGCGCTCGATCACCCCGGGAGCCTTGAACTCGACGGGACGGAACTGGTCGGTCTCGATGGGGCCCTTGTCGTCGAGCGGGCGGCCGAGCGGGTCGACCACTCGGCCGACCAGAGCTTCGCCCACCGGCACGCGGAGCACCCGGCCGGTGCGCTTGACGAGGTCGCCCTCCTTGATGAGCGTGTCCTCGCCCAGAAGCACGGCGCCGACGTTGTCCTCCTCGAGGTTGAGGGCCAGCCCGATGACGTCGTGAGGAAGCTCGAGCATCTCCATGGCCACACAGTTGCGCAGCCCGTAGATGCGGGCGATCCCATCGCCGACCTCGAGGACGGTGCCGACCTCTTCGACCTCGACCTCCGCCTGGTAGCCCTCGATCTGGGCTTTGAGGACGGAGGCGATCTCTTCGGGTCGCAGCTTCACTGGGCGTCACCTCTCACTTCTGCGGTAGCCAGCCGACGGCGCAGCTGGCGGATCCGTGCTTTGACGCTGCCGTCGACGATGACGTCGCCGATGCGCAGGACGAGGCCGCCGACGATGGAGGGGTCGACGCGCCGGGCCAGTTCGACCCGGCGCCCAGTGGCCTCCTCCACCCGGGCGGCGATCTTCTTCTCGGTCTCAGGCGAAAGCTCGGCTGCCGAGACGACCTCGACTTCGACGACGCCCCCCTCGGCGACGGCGAGAGCGTCGTAGGCCTCATGCAGCTCAGGCACGGCGGCGAACCGGCCGCGCTCGAGCATGAGCTGCAGCGTGTTGGCGAGCAGCGGCTGACCGCCGCGCGTGAGCTCGGCGAGCACCCGCTGCTTGGCGCTCGTCTCCACCTGAGGATCGGCGAGCACGGCGCGGAGCGGCTCCGACGCCGCGAGGGCGGCGACGAAGTCGCCCAGCTCGCGGCCCACCTGCTCCTCCGCGCCCGCCTCCCGGGCGGCGTCGAACAGAGCCTGGGCGTAGACCCGAGCTACCTGCTCTTCGCTCACGCCCGGCCCTCCGCGCCGAGCTTCTCGACGTCAAGCTCGGCGAGCGCCTCGTCGATGAGACGCTGCTGGTCGGCCGGGCTGAGGCTGCCGGCGGCGACCTTCTCCGTGGCGAGCGCCGTGAGCTCCGCGATCTGTCCCTTGATGTCGCGGAGCGCGGCGCGCGTGTCGCGTTCGATCTGCTCGTGCGCGCGCTCGAGGACGCGCTCGCTCTGCGCCTTGGCCTCGGCGAGGATCTCGGCCTTGGCGTGCTCGGCCGTGGTCCTCGAACGCTCCAGGATCTCGTCGGACTCGCCGCGGACCTTGGCGAGCGTGGCCTTGTACTCCTCGAGCAGGCGCAGCGCCTCGACGCGCGTCTCCTCGGCGGTGTCCATGCTCCCCTGGATGGCTTCGCGCCGCTGGTCGATGATCTTCTGCAGCGGCCCGAACGCGTACTTCCACAGGATGAACACGGCGATGCCGAACGTGATCAGCGTCCAGATCATCAGGCCTGGTTCGATGTTCAGCATGCTCTTTCTCTCCTGCCTGCCTTGCGGGTGTGGGGCGTGCGGATCAGGCGACGAAGATGAGGATCAGGGCGACGACGAAGGCGTACAGCGCCACGGCTTCGGTCACACCGATACCGATGAACATGTTGGTGCGCACGTCGCCGGCGACCTCGGGCTGGCGGGCGATGGACTCCAGCGCCTTGCCGATCATGATGCCCAGGCCGACGCCGGGACCGACGGCGCCGAGGCCCATCGACAGGCCCGCACCGAGCAGCTTCCCGAGTTCCTTGGCGGCTTCAGCGTCCATGAATGAATCCTCCTGCAGGGGTTGTGGTCAAGAGTGGTCAGTGGTCCTGGTCGAGTGCACCGCCGATGTAGACGGCGGAGAGGATGGCGAAGATGAAGGCCTGGATGAAGGCCACGAAGATCTCGAACATGTAGATGAGCACCGATGCGCCCTGGAGCGCCAGGCCGACGAGGTAGCTCTGGAAGATGAGCGCCATGGCGAAGAACACGGCGAGGATGGCGTGGCCGGCGACCATGTTGGCGAACAGACGGACGGAGAGCGAGATGAGGCGGAAGACCTCGCTGATGACGTGGATGAACCAGATCATCTGCTTGAGCACGGGCGGAGCTCCCGGGGGCGCCCAGGCCTTGATGTAGTGGTAGCCGCCGTTCTTGCGGATGCCGGCGTAGTGCGTGAACACGAACGTGCACAGGGCGAGCATGAGCGTGACGTTGAGGTTGGCCGTGGCGGCGTAGAAGGCCGGCTGGTGGTGCTCGCCGAACGGCAGCGGGATGAGGCCGATGATGTTGCTGACGAGCACGAAGAAGAACGCACCGCCGACGTAGGGGAACCAGGTGGCCTTGCCGCTCTTCATCACCGAGCCGACGATGCCGTCGCGCGCGAGGTCGTACATGGCCTCCATGGCGTACTGGAACCGGCCCGGCTGCATCTTCATCGAGCGCGCGATGACGAGGGCGACCACGACGACCACGGCGACCGCGATCCACAGGTACGCAACCGTCTTGGTGACCGACATGTCGAACGGGCCGATGGTCGGCAGCTTGATGAGGACCTCACGCTGGAACTCGGCCGCGACCTCGAACTCCTGTTTCGTGCCTCCGGGGAGGATCGCGAGCAGGATGAGGAAGCCGAGTACGAGCAGACCGATGATCCAGCGCCAGGGATGTTTCACTGCAGCCTCGCTTGTCCCGCCGGCGGCGTAGCCTGCGGATACGTGATCGGACGGATGAGGTTGTACACGGTGAAGCCGGCCAGGAACGACAGCGCGGCCGTGGCGGTCGCGGGCCTGTCGAGCACGGCGATGATGATGAGCCCGGCGAGGACCACCCCGATGCGCAGGGCCATGCCGCGCAGCGCGAGGCCGAGCGCGAGGCCCTCCCGACCGCGGGCGCGGCTCCAGGTGAGGGCGTCGAGCGCCCAGTAGAGGAGGGCGAGACCGGCGCCGGCGATGGCGGCCCACACGGGCTGGCCGACGAACGCAGCGACGGTGGCGCAGGCGAGCACGACGGCCACGAGCAACAGTGGTGCTACGAAGGGTCTACGGATGCGCCCGTCCTCCTGGTCCCGTCACTTCGTCTCGAGATAGATGGCGTAGAGCGCCAGGGCGAACCCGGCGAACACGCCGATGATCACGAAGAGGGGGAACGTACTGAAGACCCAATCCACACCAGCGCCGAACCCGAGCCCGACCGCCACGCCTGCAAGGAGCAAGAAGGCGACAGACTCGGCCGACGCCGCTGAGCGTGGCTGGGTCTTCTTCCCGTCTTCGGGGTCTTCTGGCGTCACACTATACCTTCGGGGGGTACGGGCTGCAAATGGTTCGCGGCCGAAGTTGAGGCACTTCCCGCTCCCTGTCAAGAGGCGCCGCCGGCGCCCCGATCTGTGCTCTCTGCAGGGTTGTTCCCCACTCCCGGCGCGAGCGGGTCGGGCAGTCCACGGTTGCGCGAGCGGTACCGGCTGAGCAGGCGCGCCATGTAGATGGTGGAGACGCCGGCGGCGATCCCGAAGACGACGATCGCCGGCCAGAACCGCTGCTGCAGGGAGATCGCCAGAGCGCTCAGGGTCGCGCACCAGGAGTACAGCAGCAGCACGCTCTTGCGCTGCGAGAACCCGTGCACCAGCACGAGGTCGTGGTGCACGTGGTCCTGCCCCGGGGAGTAGAACGGCACGCCGCGGCGCCAGCGCCGCCACACGATCAGGAACAGGTCGACGAAGGGCACCCCGAGCACGAGCAGCGGCAGCACGAGGGCGATGGCCGCAGTGCCCTTCATCACGCTCTGCACGCTGATGCAGGCCAGCACGAACCCCAGGAGCATGGACCCGGCGTCTCCCATGAAGATGGACGCCGGGTGGAAGTTGAAGCGCAGGAAGGCGAAGGTGGCGCCGGCCAGCACCGCCGCGAGGATGCCCATGGCGGCGAAGCCGGTGGCCAGGGAGATGATGGCGAACGTGAGCGCCGAGATGCCGCACACGCCGGCGGCGAGGCCGTCGAGGCCGTCGATGAAGTTCACCATGTTGATGATCATCGCCATCCAGAACCCCGTGACGAGGACCGACAGCACGAGCGGCAGGTGCCAGGTGAGCGAATCGGTGAACGGCACGCCGATGCGCGTCATGCGCGTGTCGAAGTAGATCGCGACGCCGATGGCCAGCAGCTGACCGATGAACTTGACGATCGGCTCCAGCTCGTAGAGGTCGTCGAAGAGGCCGACGGCGACGACGATGGTGGCGCCGCCGATGATGCCCCAGACCGGCCGGTCGACCTCGACCAGCAGCATGACCGGGATCATCCAGCCCAGGTACATGGCCAGCCCGCCCAGGAGCGGCGTGGCCATCTCGTGCATGCGCCGGTCGTCGGTGGGCGTGTCCACGGCGCCGGTGCGGTGCGCGAGGCGCCCCATCAGCGGTGTGAGCACGTACACGATGAGCGCCGCGATGAGGAAGCCCAGGATCGCCGTGCGGAGCGGGCTCGAGAGACTCAGCGGCCCGAGGATGGCAGCTCCTCCTTCAGCAACACGATCCCCGCCTCGTCCAGCATCTCCGCGGACAGGTCGTCCGGGTAGCCCTCGAGGTAGTGGATCTCCCGCACGCCACAGTTGATGAGGATCTTGGCGCACAGGATGCAGGGGTGGTGCGTGCAGTACAGCGTGGCGCCTTCGATGGCCACCCCGTGGATGGCCGCCTGGATGACGGCGTTCTGCTCGGCGTGGATGGCCCTGCAGAGCTCATGGCGCTCGCCCGACGGGATGCCGAGCTGTTCGCGCAGGCAGCCGATGTCGAGGCAGTGCGCGACGCCGCGCGGCGCGCCGTTGTAGCCGGTCGTGAGGATGCGCTTGTCGCGCACCAGCACGGCGCCGACCTGACGGCGGGTGCACGTGGAGCGCGTCGCGGCCTGGACGGCGAGCTGGAGGAAGTACTCGTCCCAGCTCGGCCGGCACCACCCGCCGGTGGTGTGGTCCTGGGAGGTCACAGGAACTCGTACAGCGGGAAGCGGTCGAGGAGGTCGACCACCTCGCGGCGGATCTCGTCCAGGGCGGCCTTGTCCTCGCGCGCGCGGATGGCGCGGAGCAGGAGCTCGCCGGTCTGGCGCATCTCGGGCTCCAGGAAGCCGCGCGTGGTGACGGCCGGCGAGCCGACGCGCAGGCCGCTCGCCACATTGAAGCGGGCCTCCTCGAACGGCACGACGTTGCGGTTGGCCGTGATGTTGACCTCTTCGAGCAGGTCCTGGCACTCGAGCCCGTTGATGCCGGCGGGGCGGAGGTCGACCAGCGCCAGGTGGACGTCGGTGCCGCCGGAGACGAGACGCAGGCCGCCTTCGGCCAGCGTCTCGGCCAGCACGGCGCAGTTCCTGACGATCTGCTGCTGCAGCTTCTGGAACTGCTCGCTCTGCGCGATGCGCAGGCACACGGCCTTGGCGGCGATGACGTGCATGAGCGGGCCGCCCTGCATGCCCGGGAACACGGCGCGGTCGATGGCCTCGGCGTACTCCTCTCTGCACATGATGATGCCGGCGCGCGGGCCGGTGAGCGTCTTGTGCGTGGTGCTGGTGACGACCTCACAGTACGGCACCGGGTTGGGGTGCACGCCGGCGGCGACCAGCCCGGCGATGTGGGCGATGTCGGCCATGAGCAGCGCGCCGACCTCGTCGGCGATCGCGCGGAAGGCCGGGAAGTCGATGACGCGCGGGTACGCGCTGTAGCCGCAGATGATGAGCTTGGGCCGGTGCTCGAGCGCGAGGGCGCGCACCTCGTCGTAGTCGATGTACTCGGTGTCCGGGCGCAGGTGGTACGGGACCACGTTGTAGGTGCGCCCCGAGTAGTTGACGCCGAGGCCGTGGGTGAGGTGGCCGCCGTGCGTGAGCTCCATGGCCATCATGGTGTCGCCCGGCTCGAGCAGCGCGAACAGAGCGGCGAGGTTGGCCGACGACCCCGAGTGCGGCTGGACGTTGGCGTGCTCCGCGCCGAAGACGGCCTTGCAGCGGTCGATGGCGAGCTGCTCGACCTGGTCGACCACCTCGCAGCCGCCGTAATAGCGGTGGCCGGGTGTGCCCTCGGCGTACTTGTTGGTGAGCACCGAGCCGGTGGCCTCGAGCACAGCCCGGCTGGCGAAGTTCTCGCTGGCGATGAGCTCCAGCGTCTCCTGCTGGCGGATGAGCTCGCTGCGCAGCAGTTCGTTGAGCTCGGGATCGAGGTGGTAGAGCGGCTCCCGCCGCCACTCGCGGCCGACCGGACTCAAGCGGACTCCTCGTCGTCGAGCAGCTCGACGCGGTGCTGATGACGACCGCCCTCGAACGGCGTCTCGAGCCACACTTCCGTGATGGCCCAGGCCTCGTCCTCGCTCAGCAGGCGGCCGCCCATGCACAGCACGTTGCAGTCGTTGTGACGGCGGGTGATCTCCGCATGGTAAGGCGTGAAGCAGTCGGCGGCACGTACGCCCTTGTGGCGGTTGGCAGACATGCAGATGCCGATGCCGGTGCCGCAGACCAGCAGGCCGCGCTCTGCGTCGCCGGAGGCGACCATCTCGGCGACCTGGTGCCCGTACACAGGGTAGTCGACCGACACGTCCTCGGAGTCCGTGCCCACATCGACGACCTCGTGCCCGAGAGAGCGAAGGCGGCGGACGACGGCCTGTTTGAGAGCGAACCCTCCGTGGTCGGCACCGGCGGCGATCTTCATGACGAGCTCCTTCTGCTCAGACGGCGATTGAAGCGGGCGGCGGCGTGGAGACGCGCCTCGGCCACAGGTCGTCGATTGTATCAGTCCGTGCGCCGCGGGGCCCTGCGGGCCGGCGCCCGCTCACTCCCTCTTCCGTGCAGTAGTCCGTGCGCCGCGGGGCCCTGCGGGCCGGCGCCCGCTCACTCCCGCTCCGCGCGCTCCGGGACTCCAGGGGCATCAGGGTCGAGTGCACCTGCGGCGCTCCCGCCGTTGACGGGCCTGCGGCGGTCAGTCCGGAAGGAAGAGCTCCCCCCGCAGCACGGGGTGGACCCGGCCGCCGACGCGCACGTCGGTGATCGCGCCGGGCGCGCCGGAGACGGCCACGGAGAGGAAGCTCGGCCGGCCGATCTGCGCGCCCTGCAGCACGATCCGCTCCTCGTCGATCGGCAGCACGCCCTCGCGCGCCATGTAGGCGGCGAGCGGCCCGGCAGCGCTGCCCGTGGCCGGATCCTCGGTGATGCCGGCGAAGGGGAAGAGGCCGCGCGCCTCCACCCAGGGCTCGTCCTGCCCAGTGAAGGCGCAGGGGTAGATCTCGGCGTGGCGGCGCTCGAAGTCTTCAGCCAGCTTCAGGTCGAGGGAGACACGCGCGAGCGCCCGCTGGGAGGCGAGCGGGATGATCGTGTAGCAGAGGCCGGTGTCCACGGGCACGGGATCGAACTCGGGGTGCAGGTCCTCGAGCTCGAGCCCAAGCACGGCCGCGACGGACCCGCGCGGCGCGGGAGCGTGGAACACGGGCGCCCGCTGGTGGACGGTGCCGGACACGGGGACGCCGTCCCGCACCGCGACCTCCACGACGGTGGGCCCCACGTCGAGCTCCAGCACGACTCTGGTGACGGGCTGATAGACGTCGACCAGCCGGAGCCGCACGAGCTCGCAGGCGGTGCCGACACTCGGGTGGCCGGCAAAGGGCAGCTCGAGCGCGGGCGTGAAGATACGCACCCGCGCGTCTCCGTCGCCCTCCGGTGGGAGGATGAAGGTCGTCTCCGAGAGGTTCATCTCGCTGGCGATGGCCTGCATCTGGACGGCGGTCAGCCCCTCCGCCTCCGGGAAGACGGCAAGCGGATTGCCGGCGAACGGCCGGTCGGTGAACACGTCCAGCTGGTTGAACGGCAGTGTCCTCATCAGCGTGACTCCTCCCCGTCGCCGGCCAGCAGCGCGGCGACGCCTCCCTCGTCGACTGTCCCGCGACGCAGGATACGCCATGTGCCGTCCGCGTCGTAGAGACTGAGGTCGACGATGGTGGACGCCTCGCCGCTGACGGGCCCCGCGTCGAGGACGAGGTCGCAGACGGTCAGCAGACCGCCGTCCACCTCGTCCACGGACCGCGGGGCCTCTCCCCCGCTCGGGTTGGCGCTCGAGGCGAGCAGGGGGAACGGGAGCTCGCCGAGCCCCCGAGCCGCCGTCGGCCAGGCCGGCACGCGCACGCCCAGGGTGGCCGCGCCCGTCTCCTCGACACCCGCCCTGCCCCGCGTGCGCCCCGGCGCCTCTCCCGCCGGGGGGAAGGCCAGGCCCGGCGGGTACGGCAGCAACAGCGTGAAGGGCCCCGGCAAGAGGCGGCGCACCGCCTCACCCAGCCGGGGCTTCAGCTCCAGTGAGGCCTCGAGCAGCTCCAGAGACGGGTAGACGACCTGGAGCGGCTTGCCGGCCTCACGTCCTTTGGCGGCCATCAGCGCCTCGCGCACCGCCGGCGTCACCGTCCCGCCCAGGCCGTACACCGTGTCGGTGGGGAAGCAGGCGAGGCGCGCCTCGGCCAGCAGGTGGGCCAGCCGCCGCACGTCCGCGCCCTCCGGGCCCGCAAGGTCGATGAGGAGCGGCCGCTTCACTGCGCCAGAAGCATCTCGCGCGGAGCCGGCCTCACGGCGCGGCGCCCGACGCCGCCCCCGCCGCGGCAGTGACCGGCCGCACCGGCACGCCGCGCGCGGAGAGGTACTCCTTGGCCTCGGCGATGGAGTACGTGCCGTAGTGGAAGATGCTGGCCGCCAGCACGGCGTCGGCCTCGCCGTGGACCAGGCCGTCGGCGAGGTGCTCGAGCGTGCCGACGCCGCCGGAGGCGATCACCGGCACGCCGACCTCGCGAGCCACCGCGCGCGTGAGTTCGAGATCGTAGCCGTCGAGCGTACCGTCGCGGTCCATGCTCGTGAGCATGAACTCGCCGGCGCCGAGTTCGGCTGCGCGCGCCGCCCACTCGACGGCGTCCATGCCGGTGGGGGTGCGTCCGCCGTGCAGGTAGACCTCCCAGCGCGGCGGACGTCCCTCCTCCCCGCTCCCCCGGATGCGGCGCGCGTCGATGGCGACCATGATGCACTGCGCCCCGAACCGCTCCGAGCACCGGCGGACCAGCTCCGGGTCCTGCACGGCGGCGGTGTTCATGGACACCTTGTCGGCGCCGGCGGCCAGCACGGCACGCACGTCGTCCACGCTGCCGAGGCCGCCGCCGATGGTGAACGGGATGAACACCTGCTCCGCGCAACGCGCCGCGAGGTCGATGATGATATCGCGGCGCTCGTGCGACGCCGTGATGTCCAGGAAGATGAGTTCGTCCGCGCCCTCGGCGTCGTATCGGGCCGCCAGCTCGACGGGGTCGCCGGCGTCACGGATGCTGACGAAGTTGACGCCCTTGACCACCCTGCCGCCCCGGACGTCGAGGCAAGGGATGATGCGCTTGCGGTGCACGACGCCGCCTCAGCGGGCGAAGACCGTGAGCGCGTCGGGGAGCGTGAAGGACTTCTCGTAGAGCGCCCGGCCGACGATGACGCCGACGACCTTGGGCTCGTCCAGCCGCTTCAGCCGCTTGAGGTCGTCGAGCAGCGCGATGCCGCCGGAGAGGATGATCTCGAGCGGCGACACCTCGGCGAGGTCCTTGAGACCCAGGAGGTTGGGACCGCCGAGCATGCCGTCGCGCGCCGTGTCCGTGTAGACGACACGCATGACGCCCCGCTCCGCCAGCAGCTTGACCATGCGGATGGCGCTCATCTGCGAACGCTGCTGCCACCCGTGCGTGGCGACCATGCCGTCCGTGCAGTCCAGGCCGACCACGAGGCGCTCGCCGAGCCAGTTGACGGCGTCGTCGAGCAGGTCCTGCGCCGTGACGGCGGCGGTACCCATGACGACCCAGTGCACACCCACACCGGCCATGAACGCGAGCGACTTGGGCGTACGGATGCCGCCGCCGTACTGCACCGGGATGTCGAGCGCCCCGACGATGGCCTCCACGATCCTGAAGTTGGTGAGTTCGCCGGTGCGCGCCGCGTCGAGATCGACGACGTGCAGCGCCTCGGCGCCCTGGTCCTGCCAGTAGCGGGCCAGCTCCACGGGATCGTCGCTGAAGACGGTGACGTCGTCGAAATCGCCGCGGCGGAGGCGTACGGCCTTGCCGCCCTGGATGTCGACGGCGGGGAAGACGATCATGAGGTTCCGGCCTCCTGACGGGTGGTGGCGACGAAGTTCGCGAGCAGCGCGAGCCCGACGCCGGAACTCTTCTCAGGGTGGAACTGTACCGCCCACACGTTGTCGTGCGCCACTGCGGCGACCACCCGGCCGCCGTAGTCCGTGGTCGCGGCGACCACGGACGGGTCGGCAGGGACGGCAGCGTACGAATGCACGAAGTAGACGATGGAGGGGGCCGGCAGCCCGCGGGCCATGCCCGCGCCGGCCGGCCCCCACGCCAGGTCGTTCCAGCCGATGTGCGGCACCTTGAGCTCCGTCGCGAGGAGCTCGACGGTGCCGGGGAGCACGCCCAGACCCGGCCAGCGCCCGCCCTCGCCGCTGCTCTCGAAGAGCAACTGGAGGCCGAGACACACGCCGAGGAACGGCGTGCCGGCCGCAATGCGCTCGAGCACGACGGCCGTCAGGCCGGTCTGCTCGAGCCGCGCGGCCGCGTCGCGGAAGGCGCCGACGCCGGGCAGCACGACGCCAGCGGCGCCGCGGACCTCCGCGGCGCTCTGCGTGACGCGCACGTCGGCGCCGCTGCGCGCCAGCGCCTTGGCGACGCTGGCCAGGTTGCCCATGCCGTAGTCGACGACGGCGACGCGCGGCGGAACGTCGTGGGAGGAGGTGCCCACGGTCAGCTCAGAGCATGCCCTTGGTGGACGGGACCTCGTCGTCCAGGCCGTGCCGGTCGCACGCGTCGGCGAGCGCTCGCGCGAACGCCTTGAAGACTGCCTCCACGATGTGGTGTGCATCGCTGCCGGCGAGCAGGCTCACGTGCAGGGTCATCCCGCTCTCCGTAGCGAGCGAGCGGAAGAAGTGCGGAGTGAGGCCCGCGTCGAACTCCCCGATGCGCACGCCCGAGAGCCGCAGATCGTGGGCGAAGTACGGCCGGCCGGAGAGGTCGAGGGCGACCTGGGCGAGGGCCTCGTCCATGGGAAGCAGGAACGAGCCGTACCGACGGATGCCGCGCTTGTCGCCGAGGGCCTCGCGCAGCGCTTGCCCGAGGCTCAGCCCGATGTCCTCGACCGTGTGGTGCCCGTCGACGTGCAGGTCGCCGCCGGCGCGCACCGTGAGGTCGAAGCGACCGTGGTGGGCGAACAGTGTGAGCATATGGTCGAGGAAACCGATGCCGGTGGCGATATCGGCGCGCCCACTGCCGTCGAGGTCCAGAGCAAGCATGATGTCGGTCTCGCTCGTGGCGCGCTCGATCCGCGCCCGGCGGGCGGGGAGCGGTGTTCCTTCGGCTCCTCCCTGGCTGGGTGGCGTACGGCTGTTCATGACCAGCTCCTCACTCAGCCCGGAGGCGGGCGGAGAGCGCGTGAGCGCGCAGGCCCTCCTCCTCGGCGATGATCGCTACCTGCGACGCCAGAGCGGCGGCGGCGGGGCCGTCGAGTTCTACCACAGCCACGCGCTTGCGGAAAGTGTCGACCGAGAGTCCCTGGCCGAAGCGGGCGGAGCCCCCCGTAGGCAGCACGTGGTTCGTGCCTGCGGCGTAGTCGGCGAAGGCCGTGGCGGCGTGGGGGCCGACGAAGACGGCGCCGGCGTTGCGCACACCGGCGAGCAGCGCCCGTGCATCCGTGCAGTGCAGCTCGAGGTGCTCCGGTGCGAACGTGTTGCTCAGAGAGAGCGCCGCCTCGCGGTCCGGGCATTCGACGACGACAACGCCGTCTGTGGCGATCCCGAGCTCGGCGGACAGACGCCCGACGGCCGCAGCGACCGGCGCGGCGAGTGCGCCGCCGACGTCCGCGAGGCAGGCCATGGCGCCGGACCCGTGCTCGGCCTGGGCGAGCAGGTCGGCGGCGAGCCACTCCGGCTCGCCCGTCTCGTCGGCGATGATGAGCACCTCGCTCGGACCGGCGAGGCTGTCGATGCCGACCTCGCCGACGAGCAGTCGCTTCGCCTCGGTGACGTAGGCATTGCCGGGGCCGACGACGACGTCGCAGCGCGGCACGCAGGCTGTGCCGAGGGCCATGGCCGCGACGCCCTGGGCGCCGCCGATGGGGTACAGATGCTCGATACCGAGCAGGGCACAGGCGGCGGCTACGCCGGCGGCCGCGCCGCCGCCCGGCCGGGGCGGCGAGCAGACGACGACGCGCTCGACGCCGGCCACCTGCGCCGGGATGGCCGTCATCAGCACGGACGACGGGTAGTCGGCCAGGCCGCCGGGCACGTAGAGGCCGGCGGCCGCCAGCGGCACGACCTCCTGCCCGACGACCTGCCCCTGCGCCAGGGTCGCCCGCCACGGTGCGACCGCCTCGCGCTCGTGGTAGGCGCGGATGTTGGCGACGGCCGTCTCGAGCGCGGCGCGCAGCGCAGGCGCGAGCGCGTCGAGCCGGGCGCGCAGCTCGGCGACCGGCACGACGTACTCGTCCGCGAGCTCCACGCCGTCCAGGCGCAGCGTCTGGTCCCGCACGGCGTCGTCGCCGCGGGCGCGCACGTCGGCGACGATCGCCGCCGCCGCGGCGTGCACCTCGGCCGGCGGCGGAGCCAACGCTCTCAGCGCTGCAACGGTCGCTCCCACATCGTCGTTCCAGGACACCTGTCTCATAGGTCCTCCAGGGCGGCGCGCAGACGGTCGACGAGGGCGGCGAAGTCGGAGCGCCGCAGGACGCGCGCCGCCCGCGACGCCACCAGATGGGCGCTGCAGGAGGCGACGACGGCGCGGGTCTGGAGTGCCGGGGCGTCCGGCCGACCGGCCTTGACGCGAGCCCTCAGTTCCACGACGCCGTCGGCCAGCCCGAGGGCCGGCGCGAGAACGGGCTCGTCCACGACGAAGACGTCCGGTTGGGCGCCGCTCTCGTCGAAGTAGCGATGCGCCGTGTCCGGGTGCCGGGTGGCCACACGCAGTCGCCGGTCCGGCCGCACGGCCGCCGGGTCCACGGCGAACACCAGCTCGTCGCGGCAGCGGTCCAGGTCGAGCAGATCGGCCACCCCGAGCCGGCCCTCGAGGAGGTGGTCGCTGCCGACCACGCCGGCGTCGAGAGCTCCCCGGTCACAGGCGCGCAGCACGTCGCCGGCGGAGCCCAGGAACCAGGTGGTGGAGCCGCTGACGATGAGGGCGGGAGGCGCGCCGTCGCGAAGCGCCGCGGCCGGCAGGCCGGCCGCGGCGAACAGCTCGAGTACGTCCGGCGGCGGCGCGCCGGCCTCGCAGGCGAGGCCGATCCTCATCAGAATCCCAGCGCCGCGGCGATCTCGTTCGCATCGCCGCCGACCTCGCTCCCGTCGGCGAGGCGAAGCACGTAGGCGCCGCCGCGACGCAGCAGGAGCGGCGGCCCGACGCCCGCAGCGCCCTCGGGGAGCGCCGCCACGGGGACGCCGGCGCGGCGCAGCGCCGCGGCATGCGCCGGGGTCTCGAGGCCGCCGAGGAAGGGGATGGCGGCCGGCGCGGTGGAGAGCTCCACGCCGGCCTCGTCCAGAGCATCGGCGGCCCGGTCGACGGCGACGGCGAACCCGACGCCCGGGATGTCCCACTCGAAGCGGGCGGGCAGGCCGTCGTACCGGCCGCCTGTGGCGACCGGCAGCCCGACGCCGGGCGCGTACGCCTCGACGATGAGCCCGGTGTAGTAGCCGAGGTCCTGGATGAGGCCGAGGTCGAAGGCGAGGTGCCGCCCGAACCCGGCGTCCTCCACCAGATCGTGCACGCGCGCGAGCCGGACAACGGCCTCCTGCATCACCTCGTTGCGGGCCAGCTTGCGCGCCTGCGCGAGGATGTCCTCCCCGCCGCTGAGCTCGAGGACGCGCCACAGGGTCTTGAGCGCGTCCTCGTCCACGGCTGCGTTGCCGGCCACGCTCTCGACGAGCGGGAAGTCGCGGTCGGCGAGCGCCTCGGTGAACGTCTCGCGGTCGTCCTCGGCGAGCTCCAGCGAGTCGATGAGCGCCCGCTGGTAGGCGGCAGACCCCAGTGTGACGGTGAACTCGCGGAGGCCGAGCCCCGCGAGTGCGTCGCAGAGCAGAGCGACGCACTCGGCGTCGGCCTCGGCCGAGGCCAGTCCGAGCAGTTCGGCCCCGGCCTGCCGGAACTCTCCGTCCTGGCCGCGCTGCGGCGCCCACGGACGGATGCTCGGGGCCACGTAGCAGAAGCGGAGGGGCAGGGGATCGTCGTCGCAGCGGTCGGCGGCCATGCGGGCCACGGAGACCGTCATGTCGGTTCGCACCATGAGCTCGTGGCCCTGTTCGTCGTGCAGACGGTAACCGGCGGAGAGCGTGTCGTCGTCCGGCGCCTCGAGCGTCTCCGCGAACTCGAGCCAGGGCGTGCGCACCTCGCCGTACCCGTACGCCATGAACCGCGCGCGGAGCCGGTCCTCGACCGCCCGCAGCCGCCGCGTCTCGGGCGGCAGCACGTCCCGCATGCCCTCAGGTATCACGTGAGTCCTCCTCGCGCGGCCGCGTCAGCCGACCCCGATACAGCTCTCACCGAGCAGCGCCTTGAGCTCCGCGTACAGACCGGCGGCCGGTTCGACGCGCAGCCTGTCGCCCACCCGCAGCCGCGCGCGCTGCTCGCCGCTCACCATCTGCAGCACCACGGGCACGGATCCGGGGAAGTCCGAGAGCACCCGCTTGAGGTCGTCGATGACGGTGGGTGCGACACAGCCCGCGTCGATGACCACGGTGAGCGGATGGTACTCGCTCACGCCGTTGAACGGCACGACCTCGATCACGCCGAGCACGCTGTCGCCCTCGGCGCGCTTCTCCACGCGGCCCTTGACCTTGACGATGGCGTCCTCCACGAGGAGCTCGCGGTACTGCTCGTACACCTTGGGCCAGGCGCGGCACTCGACGGCGCCGTCCACGTCCTCGAGGCGGAAGAGGAGCCACACCCCGCCGTTCTTGCTCACGCGCTTCTGGGCGCCTGAGACGATGCCGCCGGTCCAGGTGACGGCCCCGTCGTGCGCATCGTCGAGCGTACCCACTGGCATCTCGATCTCGTCCCGCAGCTGCTCACGCAGGCCCTGGAGCGGGTGGGCCGAGACGTACAGGCCGAGGGCCTCCTTCTCGGCCTTGAGCTTCGTGGCCTGGTCGTACTCCGTCTGCGGCACCGTGGGACGCGGGTGACCGCTGTCCTCCGGCGCGACTAGGTCGAACAGGCCGCCCTGGCCCTGCGCCGCGTCCTTGCGCCGGCGCTCCCCGTCGGCCATGGCCAGGGGGAGCGCCTCGAGCATGCCGCGGCGCGGGTCGCCGGTGCTGTCGAAGGCGCCGGCGCGGATGAGCGCCTCGAGCACCCGCTTGTTGGCCATCTGCGAGTCGACGCGGGCGCAGAAGTCGTAGATTGATGCGAAGGGACCGCCGTCTTCGCGCGCGGCGATGATGGCCTGGATCGCGCCCTCCCCCACGCCCTTCACCGCGTTCATGCCGAAGCGGATCTTGCCCTCCACGACGGTGAACTCGACGACGCTGGTGTTGACGTCAGGCGGCAGGACCTCGATGCCCATCTCGTGGCACTGGTGGACGTAGAACGGCACCTTGTCCTTGGTGTTCATGACGCTCGAGACCAGCGCCGCCATGTACTCGACCGGGTAGTTGGCCTTGAGCCAGGCGGTGTGGTAACTGATCATCGCGTAGCAGGCGGCGTGACTCTTGTTGAACGAGTAGTCGCCGGTGGCCTCGAAGCTCGCCCACATCTTGGTGGCCACCGCCGGCGGCACGCCCTTCTGGGCGAGCCCCTCCATGAGGGGCTCCTTGAGCGTGGCCATCAGCTGCTTGTTCTTCTTGCTGATGGCCTTGCGCAGGTCGTCCGCCTGGGCGGGGCTGAACCCCCCGACCCGGCGGGCGATGGCCATGTACTGCTCCTGGTAGATGGTCACGCCGTGCGTGGGTTCGAGGATGGGCCGCAGGGCCTCGTGGTCGTAGACGACCGAGGCCGGATCCTTCTTGTTCCTCGCGTACGTGGGGATGAACTGCATCGGCCCCGGCCGGTAGAGGGCGACGATGGCGATGAGGTCCTCGAACTCGGTCGGGCCGATCTCGCGCAGCGCCTCCTTCATGCCGGCACTCTCGAACTGGAACACGCCGGTGGAGTCGCCGCGGGCGAGCATCGTGTACGTCTTCTCGTCGTCGAGCGGCACCTGGTCCATCTCGATGGACACGCCGCGCGTCTTCTCGATGATCTCGAGTGCCTTCTCGATGACGTCGAGGTTGCGCAGCCCGAGGAAGTCCATCTTGAGGAGGCCGAGCTTGCTCACGTCGTTCATGTCGAACTGCGTGACGAGCTCGGCGTCGCCCTTCTGCTGCAGGGGCAGGTAGTCGGTGAGCGGCCTGTCGCTGATCACCACGGCGGCGGCGTGGATAGAGTCGTTGCGGATGAGGCCCTCGAGGCTCATGGCGAGGTCGACGACCTCCTTGACCTCCTCGTCGGCGTCGTAGGCCTGTTTGAGCTCGCCGCCGGGCAGCATGGCCTGGGCGAAGGTCGCCGGCGGCGCCTGCTCGGGGATCATCTTGGCGATCTTGTCGCCCACGGCGTACGGCTTGCCCATGACGCGCGCGGCGTCGCGGACGGCCGCGCGCGCGGCCATGGTGCCGAAGGTGATGATCTGGGCGACCCTGTCGCGGCCGTACTTGCGCGCCACGTAGTCGATGACTTCTTCGCGGCGCGCCACGCTGAAGTCCATGTCGATGTCCGGCATGCTCTTGCGCCCCGGGTTGAGGAAGCGCTCGAACAGCAGGTCGTACTTGAGCGGGTCGATGTCCGTGATGCCGAGCGCGTAGCTGACGATGGACCCGGCGGCC
Organism: Actinomycetota bacterium; assembly: GCA_036788155.1. Lineage (GTDB taxonomy): Bacteria > Actinomycetota > Thermoleophilia > UBA2241 > UBA2241 > CAIXSE01. The sequence continues at coordinate 28,183 of DAIQNY010000007.1, forward strand.
GATCCGCGGCCGGGTCCTACCGCGATGCCGTTGTCCTTGGCGAACTTGACGTAGTCCCAGACGATGAGGAAGTAGGCGTCGAACCCCATCTCGCCGATGACGCCGAGCTCGAAGTCGAGGCGCTCCAGCACCTCCTGGCCCGGGTCCGCTCCGTATCGGCGCACCACACCCTGCTCACAGAGCTCGCGGAGGTACGAAGCCTCCGAATACCCTTCGGGCACAGGGTACACGGGCAGCTTGTAGTCGCCGAAGTCGAGCTTGAGGTTGCAGCGCTCCGCGATCTCGAGGGTGCTGGCGGTGGCGCCTGGGTACTCGCGGAAGCGCTCCTCCATCTCATCGGCGGACTTGAGGTAGAACTCGTCGCTGCCGTAGCGCATGCGGTTCTCGTCGGCGAGGTTGCTCTGCGTCTGGATGCAGAGCAGCGCGTCGTGGGCGTACGCGTCCTCGTGGCGCAGGTAGTGCACGTCGTTGGTCGCCACGGTCTTGAGGCCGGCCTGCTCGGCCAGCCGCGCGAGCTTGGGCAGCAGCTCGCGCTGCTCGGGCAGGCCAGCGTCCTGCATCTCGACGTACACGTTCTCCGCGCCGAGCAGCTCCTTGAGGCGCAGGACCTCGTCGAGAGCCGCGTCGTCGTTGCCGTCGCGCAGCAGCAGAGCGACCTTGCCGCTCATGCAGCCGGTGAGCGCGATGAGACCCTCGTGGTGCCGGCTGAGCAGGTCCCAGTCCGCTCGCGGCTTGTAGTAGTAGCCCTCGATGTAGGCCTGCGTGGAGAGCTCGACGAGGTTCCTGTAGCCGGTCTCGTCCCGCGCCAGCAGGGTGAGGTGCGCGTTGCGCTCCTTGACGCCGGCGCGGCTGTGCCTGTCGGTGGCGACGTAGAGCTCAAGCCCGACGATGGGCTTGATGCCCTCCTTCTCGGCGGCACTGTAGAACTTGACGGTGCCGCCGAGCGTGCCGTGGTCGGTGAGCGCCACGGCCGGCATGCCCAGCTCCTTGGCCCGCTTGACCAGCTCGTCCACCCGGCACGCGCCGTCGAGCAGCGAGTACTCGCTGTGTACGTGCAGATGGACGAAATCGGCGGCCATGGATGGGCCGGATTCTAGCATGGAGGGCGGCCGGGCCGGAGGCGTTCTCCGCCGTCCGTCGCACCCTCCGAGGGTATCCGGAGCAGACGCCGTTCGGGACGCACCGGCGGCCGTCGCCGCGCACGGCCTCGAGGCGTTGCCGCTCATCGTCGCCGCCGGCACCGCCCGGCACGCCGGCTCCTACCCGGACCGCGGGCGACTGGTCGATCGTCGCCGCGGTCACCTCAGAGACGGAAGCGGACTGACCCCACGACGAGGCGACCCCTCCCGCTCGGTCGCCGCGACGGGATCGAGCAGTCCGCCGACAGCGGCCGTGACCTTTCGCGCGCGGCGCTCACGTGCCGTCCCCCTGCCCACGCGCCGTGCCGGGCTCCGGCCCGCGCAGCATGCCGAACTCGATGGAGTCGACCAGGGCCTCCCAGCTGGCCTCGATGATGTTCTCGCTCACGCCGATGCTGCCCCAGCTCTCCTCGCCGTCGCTCGCGTCCAGCAGGACGCGCGTGACGGCGCCGGTGCCCTTGGTCTCGTCCAGGATGCGTACCTTGTAGTTGACCAGCTCGATGTCCGCCAGGTGCGGGTACTTGCTCACGATCGCCTGGCGCAGCGCCGAGTCGAGCGCGTTGACGGGGCCGTTGCCCTCGGCGGTGCTGATGATGCGCTCGTCGCCGACGTGTATCTTGATCGTCGCCTCGACCACCGCGCGACCGTCCTCGCGCTTCTCGACGATGACGCGGAAGCTCTCGAGGCGGAAGAGCGGCTCGTGCGGCGCCAGCGCCTGGCGGAGGAGCAGGTCGAACGAGGCGTCGGCGGCCTCGTAATGGTATCCCTCGTGTTCGCGAGCCTTGAGCCGCTTGAGGACCGTGGTGACGCGCGCGTCGTCGCCGTCGAGCTGCAGGCCGAGCTCCTGCGCCTTGCGAACCACGGCGCCCTTGCCCGAGAGCTCGCTGATGACGACGCGCTGCTCGTTGCCGACCTTCTCCGGGTCGATGTGCTCGAACGTCTGCGGGGCCTTCTCGACGGCCGCGACGTGCAGACCACCCTTGTGGGCGAAGGCGGACCGGCCGACATAGGGCGCGTGCGCCCAGACCGCCGCGTTGACCACGTCGGCCACGAAATGCGACGTCTCGGTGAGGCGTTGGAGCTGCTCGTCGGTGACGGCGTCCAGGCCCAGCTTCAGCTTGAGCGCCGGGATGATGCTGCTGAGGTTGGCGTTGCCGCAGCGCTCGCCGTAGCCGTTGATCGTGCCCTGCACCTGGCGGGCACCGGCCTCCACGGCGACGAGGCTGTTGGCCACGGCGCACTCGCTGTCGTTGTGGACGTGGACGCCGACCACGACCGCGGGCAGGGCCGCGGCGACGTCGCGAACCACGTCCGCGACGAACGACGGCAGACTGGCCCCGTTGGTGTCGCAGAGGCAGACGACCGCGGCCCCCGCCTCCGCGGCCGCGGCGGCGCAGCGCAGCGCGTACTCCCTGTCGTCGCTCCAGGCGTCGAAGAAGTGCTCCGCGTCGTAGACCACGCGTTTGCCCTGGTCGACGAGGAACCTGACGGACTCGTCGATCATGCGCAGGTTCTCGTCGCGACTCACGCGCAGGACCTTGCTGAGATGCAGGCCCCACGTCTTGCCGACGATGGCGACGGTGGGCGTGAAGATCTCGGCCAGCACGCGCAGGCCGTCGTCTGCCGCGGCCGGCGCGCCCTTGCGCCGGGTCATGCCGAAGGCGACGAGCTCCGCGCTCGCGAACCGCTCGTCGCGCATGCGCCGGAAGAACTCGATCTCCTTGGGGTTGGAGGCCGGGAACCCGCCCTCGATGTAGTCGATGCCGAGCTCGTCGAGCTTATGCGCGATGCGCACCTTCTCGTCCACCGAGACCGACATGCCCTCCTGCTGCATGCCGTCCCGCAAGGTGGTGTCGTAGAGCTGTACCTTCCGCTCGAGCATCGTCGGGTCCTCCCCGGCCGGACGGCGGGCGGCGGGCGCGCAGCGCCCGCCGCCCCGTGCTACTTGCGCGCGTACTCCATGAAGTGGCCGAACTCCTCGTCCTTGCCGGACGTGATGGCCGCGAACCGCTCCTGCACGCGTCTCGTGATCGGACCGGGCTCGCCGATGAGGTGGTCGTCGACCTCGCGGACGGGCACGATCTCGGCCGCCGTCCCCGTGTAGAAGAGCTCGTCGGCGATGACGAGGTCGCTGCGCGAGAGCGTACGTTCGCTGCAGCGGATGCCCTCGCTCTCGGCCACCTGCATCACGATGTCGCGTGTGATGCCCTCGAGCACGCCGTCGCTGGGCGGCGGCGTCATGAGCTTGCCGTTGCGCGCGCAGAAGATGTTCTCGCCCGAACCCTCGGCGACGTGGCCGTGCTCGGTGAGCATGATGGCCTCGTCGTAGCCGGCGTTGAGCACCTCGACCTTGGCGAGGATGCTGTTCAGGTACTGGCCCGACGCCTTGGCGGCACGGGCCAGCGACGTGTGGTCGAGCGACTGGATGCTGCTCGTCTTGGCGCGCACGCCGTGGAGGATGCCCTCCTCGCCGAGATACGTCCCCCACGGCCAGGCGGCGACGATCACGTTGACCGGCGCGTTGAGCGGAAAGAGGCCCATCTCGCCGTAGCCGCGGAACACGAGCGGCCTGATGTAGCAGGCGTCGAGCCCGTTGCTCTCCATCACCTCGAAGGTGGCGTCGTAGAGCTGCTCGACGGTGTACGGCACCTGCATGTAGTAGAGCTTGGACGAGCGCACCAGGCGATTGAGATGCTCGGTGAGGCACAGCACCGCCGGCCCCTTGTCGGTCTTGTACGCGCGAATCCCCTCGAAGACTCCCGAGCCGTAGTGCAGCGCGTGGGTGAGCACGTGGATCTTGGCGTCCGCCCACGGCACCAGGCGGCCGTCCATCCAGATCGTGTCCATCTCGGGGATCGGGGTCATCGTCTTCCTCCTCGGTACAGGTCACCCGGCAGCGGGGGCCGCCGGGGTCATGAGAGTCGTCTCGTCGTTGCTCGGCGTCGTCATGTACGCTTCACCACGCTTCATACTCGCTCGGCCACGAGGTCTCCGACCTCGCTCGTCGAGTAGCCCATCTGGCCGGAGGCCATGCTCTTCATCCTGGTGCCGGTCACTTCTTTCGCCGCACGTTCGACGTCCTCGGCCGCCTGCTCCTCTCCCAGCGTCTCGAGCATCATGGCGCCCGCCGCGATCGCCGCGATCGGGTTGATGACTCCCATCCCCGTGTACTTGGGAGCGGACCCGCCGATGGGCTCGAACATGCTGACGCCCTGCGGGTTGATGTTGCCGCCGGCAGCGACGCCCATGCCGCCCTGGGTGATCGCGCCCAGGTCGGTGATGATGTCGCCGAACATGTTGCCGGTGACCAGGACGTCGA